>DATKHB010000016.1:0-62665 GCA_035510455.1 Saccharimonadales bacterium (SeqCode)
TGAAGACTGTGAGCGCTACAATACTTACCGACCGCATACTTCACTAGGAATGAAGACACCACTTGAATACTTACAAAGCCTACCCGGCTTTGAGAATGCTACTATTAATCTAGATGTCCTATATGTTTGAAGCCTCGACCTGGCCGATAAATCCGATATCTGTACAAAACTGAAACAAAACATATAATTAGTTTTGATATGAGTAAACGTAAGTTTAATCAGAACGGCTTCATACCTCTGTTGCTACTATTACTGGTAGTAATTGTGGCGGCCATAGTTTTAATATTTCTAAGAATAAAAAAAGCTCATGCCAATGTATTGTAAAACTTATTATAAAATGTTATAATAATACTTAATGGCAAATAAAAATATTCTTGATACTATCGGACCCAGAACTTTTGTTGACTTCCCAGACCTAGGACTTAAAAACATACCTGCAAAAGTTGATACCGGCGCAGATTTTTCGTCTATTTGGGCCAGCGATATTAAGGATGAAGAGGGGATGCTTAAGTTTAAGTTATTTGATAATAACTCCAGGTTTTATAACGGCGCTACGATAACCACCAAAGATTACAGCGTTACATCCATAAAAAATTCATTTGGAGATTCTGAATTTCGTTACAAAGTTAGATTACAAAGCAGCTTTGGGGGCAGAACAATCAAGGCCACCTTTACACTAGCTAACCGATCTAATACTAAATATCCGGTGTTAATTGGCGCCCGAACGCTGAGGGGCAAGTTCGTGGTAGATGTCGCTAAGAAGTCACAAAAGCGGAATTACGAAGTCCTGCTGTTAACTTCCAAAAAACACAAAGATCTTGCTAAGTTTGTCGAGGGCATAAGACAGGACAAGAGATCAATTAATTTTAGCGTGGTAGATTATAAGGATCTGGAGTTTTATCTAGAAACCACTAAAAGCAAGGTTGTTATTGGTTCTAATGGTAGAGACCTAGTTAGTTTTGATGCGGTTTATTTTAAGCACAGTAAAGAAAACATCGATGTTGCTGTGGCAGTTGCTAACTATCTTAGCAATAGGAAGATATTATTCTTTGACGAGGCCCTAGCTAATAAAACTTCTACAGACAAGCTTTACCAGTACTTAATTCTAGCTGATAACGAGATTCCAATTCCAAAGACTATATTTTTACCCTCCGAAAAATTAAAAAAATCGTACAAAGCGCTAATCGGTAAACTCGGTAGCCCCTTTATTCTTAAGGATATTTCAGCGAATAGAGGTAAAAATAATTTCCTAATAGGCAACAATAAAAACTTCCAGCGAGTATGTAATATAGAAAACTCAACCATACGCTACGTTGCTCAAAAATTAATCCCTAATAACGGCGATTATCGGGTACTCATAATGGGCAAAAGAATAAAATTAGTGATTAGCCGACAAAGGTTAAGTGAGAAAACTCATCTCAATAACATTTCAGCGGGCGGCAAAGCCAAACTGCTGGAAACAAATTCAATACCCCTAAAAGTCCAGAAGTTTAGCATAAACGCAGCCACTCTGCTGAAAAGGAATATCGCGGGGGTTGATGTTGCGCAAGACAAAGAGCATGGTTCGTGGTATTGTTTTGAAGTCAATGCTGGCGCGCAACTTACGGACGGAGCTTTTGTTGACGAAAAACAACAAGCATTTTCAGAGTTTATAAGCACTCAATTAACTAAATAGAGAATATTATTATGAATATTGTGATTCTATCAAAAGGCCCAGCCAACTACTCAACCAAGAGACTCAAGGAAGAGGCCGAGAAACGTGGCCACAAGGTACGCATTATAAATTATGCGCAGTGTTATGTAACGCTGGAAAAAGGCAATCCAATAATCCGTTATAAGGGTGAGGAAATTCATGACGTGGACGCCGTTATACCCCGAATCGCAGCTAGTCTTACAAAATATGGCTCAGCTATCGTAAGGCAATTTGAGATGCAGAACGTGTTTACTACCACCAGTTCGATTGCTATTAATCGTTCTCGAGATAAGCTACGAAGCATGCAGCTTTTGGCCAAAGCTGGAGTGGGAATACCGAAAACAGTTTTCGCCAGAGAAACAGCTGATCTTGGTGACGTACTAGATCAAGTTGGCGGAGCCCCGGCTATTATTAAAGTAGCACGAGGCACGCACGGCAATGGTGTAGTTTTGGCTGAAACCCGCAAGGCTGCCCAAGCCGTGATGCAAGCTTTTTATGTTGAAGGTGTGAATTTCTTGGTCCAAGAATATATTGAAGAAAGCGCCGGAGTAGATATCAGGGCTTTTGTAGTTGCCGGCCAAGTTGTGGCTAGCATGAAAAGACAAAGCTTGGACGATGATTTCCGATCTAATCTTCACCAAGGCGGTGAGGGCAAAGCCATTAAACTGACTGATGAGGAACGAAAGACTGCTCAACGGGCAGCACGAGCAATGGGTCTCCCAATATGTGGTGTTGATATGATGAGATCAAAACGAGGGCCTTTAGTGATCGAAGTTAACTGTAGCCCTGGTTTTCTGATTGAAAAAATGACCGACCACAACGTTGCAGCTAAGATTATTGAATATGTCGAACAAAACGCAAAAGGCAAAAGACGTAAAGATAAAGTCGGAGCCTAATAAAAAACAACCGTTTGCCAGTAAGCTGGCAATACTTAGCCTGCTACTTATAGCTTTAGGGCTTTTGATCGGTTATTTAAAGACTCAGGATCCTACTCTCGCTGTTAACAATTTTGACTATAAATTGTTAGTGGCAAAAAGTATAACTGCCCAAGAAAAAGGACTAGGGAATCGAAACTCACTCCCTAATAATGAAGGAATGCTATTTGTTTTTAAGGCACCTGCTGAAGAATGTTTCTGGATGAAAGAAATGCGTTTCCCGCTAGATATCATATGGCTGAGCTCAACAAAAAAAGTGGTCTATGTAAAAACTGACCTCCAACCATCAACTTACCCCGAAAGTTTTTGCGCTAGTGATTTATCTCAGTACGTTATCGAATTAAATGCTGGCCAGGTCAGTACCAGTGGCATAAAAGTTGGCCAAACCCTAGTTTTTTAATTGCTCATGCTATTATTGAGACTATGAATCCTCAATTATTTTTTGGATTGATCGTATTAATTCCGGTACTAATAGCAGTTTTACTGAGAGTTAACGCGGCCATTCTTTTTATGAGCCTATGTGTTGGAGATGTTTTAGTCCAATTTATGGGGAGCGACAGCAACTCTGTAGTGTCTCTTTTTGTGTCGAACCACAATTCGTTTAGCCAGAGTTCAATAAGGCTATTCTTGTTGCTAGTTCCTTTACTTATAACCTTAATTTTTATGTTTCACAGTGTACGTGGGACAGTTAAAACGTTGTTAAATATTGTTCCGTCCATAACTCTCGGGCTTGCCTTTGCTTTGCTTATTGAGCCTTTGTTGTCTAATAGTTTTCAGGAGACTCTATCGAAGTCATCTTTATGGCACCAACTTATCCGCGCACAAGCATTGGTAATTGGCGTAAGTGCGATAGTGAGCCTCGTTTTCTTGCTTACTCAGAGGCATAGTTCAGGCGGGAAGAATCATGGACACGGCAAGAAACATCACGCTCTTTAAATTGACATTTCATAGAAAATAAAGATAATGTAAGGAGTTATTTTCACTGCAAGCGAAGAAATGTGGGCCCATAGCTCAGCTGGTTAGAGCACCTGCCTTTTAAGCAGGGTGTCGTGGGTTCAAGTCCCACTGGGCCCTCCACTACGACAAAACTTGTGGTTTTTGTCTGAAAGTTCCTACATTTATATCTGTTATCCGTGGGTGTAAACTTCTTCAAAACTAGGCTTCGTAAAACAACTGCATATTTTTCATATTGTTTACCCCAATATTAAGTATTGACAATATAATCCAATGTATATACAATAGATTATATGAAAACTGCTGTAATAAACTTTAAAACTGACGATGCAACAAAAGTTAAAGCTCAAGCTGTAGCGAAACAGATTGGCATACCGCTGAGCAATCTGCTAAATGCTTACTTATATGAACTTGCTTCTACTGGTAGTGTGCATTTCACTGCTTCTGAACCAATGACTGAAAAGATGGAGAAGATTATTGAGCAAGCTGAAAAAGAGATAGCTGCTGGTGAAGTCAGTGGTCCTTTTGAAACGTTGGAAGAAATGTTTGCCCACTTAGATAGTTTGTAATGATTATTGAAACCACTAAAACTTTTGATAAACAATACTCAAAATTAAATGACAAAACACGAACTATTTATAAAAATCGTGTAACGATATTTAAAAGTAACCCTTTTGATTTTAAATTGCGCAACCATGCCTTAAAAGGAAAGTATCTAGGCTATAGGAGTATTGATATTACTGGAGATGTTCGCGCACTGTACACCGTCAAGGGCGACATTATTATAATTTTTGGCTTTATTGGCACGCACAGCCAGTTATATGGTTAAACTCGTATATCACTTTTAGTCATTTCCCAATTCACTCGCTTTGGAGCTACCATTATTTGTTTTTCCTCTATATAACAGTATGACAGTAGTGGACTTCTATGAATAGCACACATACTTGCGATATTAGCGAGGTTATTTTGTGTAATGCGTTAATACACTCCTCAACAGAGTAAACAGCGTTAGGACTGTGCTATGAGGCGTAGAACGCTGATTTAGTGAGAGGAGTAAGCTATCTGGTGGTATGATTAATGCATGGTAGAGGCAAACACAGGTGAAGTACCAGTAACATCGTTCGATAGCATTATTCCTACGGGCTGGTTGACAGCTTATGGCAGAACATTTACGGATATTCCTTACTCTCAGGAAATGTTTGATGAACTCGAAGCAATACGAATAGCTAGTGGTTCAACTGAAACACTTGACGTTATGAAGGATACTAAGCTCGCACCGCAGTTTGAAGCCCGACACAAGTTACTTAACGGGCTTATCGCTCAAACTGGTATTAAACAAGTTATTGAGATAGCAGCAGGACTCTCAACTAGAGGATTAGAGATGACTTCAAATGATTCAGTAGACTACGTCGAAGTGGATTTACCTGCTATGGTCGCTGATAAAAGAAAGATTATTACTGACCTTGAAAACAAAGGTGCTATACCAAAGCGACCCAATCTATATATAGAAGCGGGTAGTGCTACAGAAGCTGATGATTTGTTAAAGGCTACTAGTCACTTTAATAGCAGCGAACCAATAGTTGTTGTTAATGAAGGCTTGTTACGATACTTGGGGTTTGAAGATAAAACTAAATATGCTGACAATGTTAAAGCATTGCTTATGAAGTTTGGTGGCGTTTGGATTACTTCCGATATATCACTCCCCAAAATAATTTATAAAGAAAATGACGTTATGGCAGACCGCCGTAAGAGGATATCTGAAATAACTGGTGTGAACGTAGCTGACAATCTTTTCAAAGATGAAGATGACGCGAAGAAGTTCTTTGAAGGTTTGGGTTTTGACGTTGAAAGTCATAGCTTTTTAGAAGTTACTAATGAACTTACTGCACCAGCTAAGTTAAATATGCCAACAGATTATGTAGAAGCGATTAATGGGTCTGCCGTTGTTTTTGTGATGAGACTTAATAGTAAAGTCTAGATTTATACTTCAATAAGTTTTTAATAAGGTAAACTGTCGTGGCTTTGTAGCCATAGAGCTTCAAGTTCAACAGGTTCCATATTGTTCCAACCAGCTCTCATAACAAGTGTTTGTCTTTCAATATCAATGCTCTCCGCAACATCACTTGGCATATCGTCAGTTATCGGGCTTACCTCATCAAGCATAGCCGTAATAACTCCACCTTTTCGCTCCCAATAACTTGGTTCATCTTGTCTTACTTGCTCCATAAAATTTATTATATCAATAATTGTTTATAATCAATGCTTTTATATACCAAGTGCTACAGTCTTCCACCTGCACCCGAACCTCAAACCTGAAAACTCAAAAACGCAATAGTATAGGGTATGTACTTTTGCACTTTCAAACTCGGTAGATGTTAACTAGGGGTAGTCTCGTAAGGAACCAGCGAACTACCCCTTTTAACTATTAAGAGCTTTTAATTAAGGTAGGTTCAGTGAAAGCCAATAACTCTACCTTAACAGCCCGAACACATTAGACTTTATATGTAGTCAAAGCGTGTTGGGAGTACTCGGCAGCTATGACAGTACGCCAACGTGATATCTCCGCCATTAATTGTGGTAACCCATGCTCGGAGTCGGCCTCCACGAACTCAGAATCATCAATTTTTGCTATAAAATCTGTTGTTTTATATCTGTTACACATGGGGTGTAAACACTTTTGATTTTCAACAGCTAAATTAAACCAATAAAATTGTGATTGGTTACCCCCCATTACTTAAAGCTTATGATAAACTGAGACCATTATGAAACCAGATGAAAACCAAAATCCAGTATCAGAACCAAGCACAAGTATAGTGACAAGTAGTCAACCACCTACTACAGACTCCGCAATAGCACCGATTACTACTAACCCCACACCAGTTAACACGCCACCACCTACTAAATCCCATAAAAAAGCTCTTGTAGCTTTAGCTGTAGTCCTAGTAGTCGTACTAGTTGGAGGCGGTGCTTTCGCCCTTTATCGCCATAATCACAAAGCTAAACCAGTTGCGTCTTCATCTACTACTAAGACATCTAGCACAACTAAATCACCTGCAACATCAACGCCAGTTAATACACCAGCCGTTACCGATACTTGGGACGGCACAGGGTCAAACAGTAATTGGAGTAACGCCTCTAACTGGAGTAATGGGGTTCCTAAAACAAACTACAGCTTGATTTTTAACCTGGCTGCAAACACTTCAAGCGGTCAACTTACTTCCAATAATGACCTTACAGGGCTAACTCTGAATAACCTGACATTTGAAGGTGGTACGCCTAACGCGCACGGTGTTGAGAGTATAAGTTTAAGCGGTAACCCAATAAGCCTTTCAAACGGCATAGTTGATACAACAGAAGCAGATGTAAGTTCATCGATTGCCTTTAATGTCAGTTTAACTACTAACCAGGCGTTCAATCTTAATGGTAATTTTGGTTTTGTACCAGTTTCATCTTCAAACCTGGCTTCCACTGACCTCAACCTTGGTAGTAACACCCTGACAATTACTGGAAGTAACGGAATTAGCTTTAATTATCTAAGTGGTGCTGGAACTTTAGTTGTTAATCCAACAAACGGTGATACAGCAGTTATAGGTGTAGGACAACCAAGCCCTAATTTCACGGGTTCAGTTAAAGTCGAGGCTGGTTTATTCGCTATTACCTATGGCAACTCTCTAGGCACGGCAACCATAAATGTCAGCAATGGTGCTACGTTGAGAATCGTTACGAGTTCGTCATCAAGTCCACTAGCTAACAACATCACCCTAGCGGGTAAGGGTAATGCTGATAGTAGTGGTAATGATTTTGGAGCCATTAACCTGGTCGGCAGTAACCAAAACATAACACTTAGCGGCAAAATTACACTAACGAGCAATACACAATTAGGTATCTATGACGCCACTAGCAATAATCCTGGTGATGGCTCGGGAACTTACACATTAACTCAAGCTCCTACGCTAAACGGATACTCTTTAAGTGGCCTAACTAGCAATACTAAGGTGGTCACACAGTAATCTAATTTTCAAAAATCGCCTCCACTTAATCAGGATATTCTGTAAACGCAAAAAGTCACCTATATAGTAATTGTACTTTTGAACTTTCGGCTTGGTAAGTAGTTAACTAGGGGTAGTATCGTAAGGAACAAACGAACTATCCCTTTTAACTTTTAAGGTGAGGCTAGTGAACAATCACAATCTTCCCTTAAAAGCCTGAACAAATTAGACTTTATATGTAGTCAAACGTGCTAAGGAGTACTCAGCAGCTATGACAGTACGCCAGCGTGTTATCTCCGCCATTAATTGTGGTAACCCATAGCTTGAGTCGTCCTCCACGAACTGTAATTCATTCATTCTTCTGTTTAAGTTAGGTAAGTTGTATCTGTTAATCCCTAGGTGTAAACCTTTTCAAAACTAAGCTCCGTAAAACAACCGTATATTTTGCCATTGTTTACCCCTAACAGATTGATAATTCATTTTGTTATTGACGCGCAGTATCTCTTAAAGTACAATATAAAGTACTATGAACGTTACAACTATATCAAAGTTCCGTAAGGACGCTAAAAACTATTTTGACCAAGTTATAGATGACCAAGATACATTACTCATTACTCGTAACGACGGCCAAACTGTGGTTGTTATGTCCTTGTCTCAATATAATTCTCAAGCTGAAACCGACTATCTTAATAGCACATCAGCTAATAGAGAGCATCTACGTAAGTCAATGGAGTCACTAAAAGCTGGTAGGCAAGAGAAGCACGAGCTTATAGAAGACTAATCTCATGCGTAGTATTGTTTTTACACCTGAGGCGTGGGACGACTATCAGTATTGGTTCAAGCAAGACAGTAAAACTATAAAGAAAATTAACAAGCTTATTAACGATACCCGTAGAGAACCATTCGAGGGTTTAGGTAAACCTGAACCACTAAGAGAAAACTATAGTGGCTTTTGGTCTAGACGTATTAATGATAAAGACCGTCTCGTTTATGCGGTAACTGACAGTGAAATAAGAATTATTACTTGTCGATTTCACTACTAATCTCTTACTGTGTCAAACGCAGAAAACACTGTTAAATCACTCGCATGGAGCTTAAAACGCACAATAAGTGATAAGTGTTAGCTATCTGGTGATATTATTAAGTCATGAAATTATTGAATTATAAGTCGGGAGAACTAGCCAAGAAGCTACAAAGTTACCTTGCATCCGACCCACGGTATAAAGCTGTTTACGATTACACTAAGCAGAGATTCGAAGTTGCTACAGAGCTACCTGCACACAACTGGGCGCACACATATCGAGATACTCTTAACGCAATTGTAATAGGTGAAGCTGAAGGTGCTGATATGCATATTGTCTTGCCCGCAATAACTATGCATGATATCGGTTTTCTATACGGTGCTACTGGCAAAACTCATGGTGCAATTGGAGCAGACAAGTTACCCGAATACTTACAGCAAGGGGATATAACTTATTCGCCAAAAGATGTCGCTAAAATAACAAGCTGTATCCGTACTCACAAAGGCAGTATGCATAATGAAAAACCAGAGAGACTTGAAGCTAAAGTCGTTGCTGACGCTGACCTGCTTGAAAAGTTCGGGCCTTTTGGAGTGTATCAGAACATAAGGACATTTACTGAGTTTAACTGGCCTTTGGAGCAATCATTAGAACGTCGTAATGAAATATTTACTCTTACTCTTGAAACACCAACAGGTCAGCAATTGGCTGAACTGGGTAGACAGTTCGTAGCTGACTTCTATAAAGAATTGGGCGAGGCTTTCGAGCCGTATGCAGAAGCCTAAACCTAAAAACGCAAAAACTCACCTGTATAGGTAATGTACTTTTGCACTTTCAGCTCGGTAGACGTTAATTGGGGTAGATTCGTGAGGAACAAACGAACTATCCCTTTTAACTTTTAGGGTGTGTTGATTAAGGTAGATTCGGTGAAAAACCAATAACTCTACCTTAAACAGCCTCGAACAAATTAGACTTTATATGTAGTCAAAGCGTGTTGGGAGTACTCAGCAGCTATGACAGTACGCCAGCGTGTTATCTCCGCCATTAATTGTGGTAACCCATAGCTTGAGTCGTCCTCCACGAACTGTATTTCATTCATTTTTACCATAGAACGAACACTTTTATATCTGTTATCCTTGGGGTGTAAACATTTTTGATTTTAAGCACCTAAATTAAATCAGTAAAATTGTGATTGGTTACCCCCTAACCACAGAGAAAATAGCAGCATATCGCTCGTATGAAGCATAAATGCGATAATTCAGTGTTACCATTAGTTCAGCAGGAGACATATATGCTATTTGAAGATGTAGTGAAAAGCGCGGTTGAAATACGAAATAAGTACGACAAGTTAAATAAAAAAAACGTGGTGTCGAATGGAACGAGCAACAGCTAATGGCTGGTTTTGTTGGAGACGTTGGTGGCTTATCTAAAATTATTATGGCTAAGCATGGGTTAAGGGCTATGGACGACGTTGACACTAAGCTAGCTCACGAACTTTCCGACTGTTTATGGTCAGTTCTCGTTTTAGCTAATAAGTACAAAGTTGATTTAACTTCTGAGTTTCAAAAGACAATGAATGAGCTTGATGCTCGTATTGACTTGGAGATGAATAACTAATACAAATGACTTGACATAAAAACTACAGAGTATATACTCTGTAGTATGAATACAGTTATAAGTGTTAAGATAGACAAAGACGTTAAAGCCTCTGCTCAAGAGGTCGCTAGTAGTGCAGGGTTAACGCTTAGTACGTTGGTTAATGCATACCTACGTCAGGTTGCCGCTACACGTCGTATAGAACTATATGCACCCGAACCTATGACTCCGAAACTTGAGAAGCTTATAGAGGAAGTCGAAGCTGAGCTAAAGAGCGGTAGGGCCAGTAAAGAGTTTGATAGTGTTGAAGAGTTTCTTGCTGACCTTAAAAAATAGTAACTATGACAATTCAATACTTGCCAAAGTTTAAGAAGCAGTATAAAAAGCTTCCTAAAAAAATCAGAGACCAGTTTGATGAAAGAGTAGAATTATTCTCAGTTGACCCGACTCTACCAATGCTTAAAGTTCACCCATTAAAAGGTAACTTTGCTGGCTATTGGAGTATGAATGTCAGTGGTGATATTAGAGCACTCTATATTTTACAGGGAGATACTATGATTATCTTTGCACTGATAGGTTCTCATAGCCAGCTGTATGGTTAGTCTTCCACCTGAACAAATCAGACTTTATATGTAGTTAAAGTATGTTGGGAATACTCAGCAGCTATGACAGTACGCCAGCTCTAATTTTGATTGCAACAGCATTACATACTGCTCTCTATAATTCCTATACTTAAGTGACCTTCGGGTCATTTTGCTATACTGAAATTATGGCTAAAGAATGTGATCATCTCAGCGTTGGTGTGATTATTGAAAAAGACGAAAAGATTGCCTTACTCAGAAGAGCAAACTTTCCAATAGCAATTTCGCCACCAGCTGGACATGTTGATGGACATGGGTCTCTTGAACAGACAGCTGTTGATGAGGTTTTTGAAGAGCTAGGTCTTATTGTGCCCGTAGAAGGATTGATTAATACTGACATCGTAAATCGTAGAGTTGAAAACAAATGTCAAAGAATTGGCGGAGATCACCATAGCTGGACGGTTTATCGGGCTACAGATTTTGGCGGCAACCTTAACCCCAGCCCGGACGAGACAAGAGGGGCTGGCTGGTACGATAAAAAACAATACGAAATACTGGCAAATCGGACTAGGCAGATGCGAGAAGGCATTCTTACGCCAGAAGAGTGGCGACAAAACCCAGGTCTCGAGGAAGTTTGGCTTGGATTTTTATCTGAACTCGGTTACATAAACTAGCAAATATAACTGTCACGAAGACTTCTCTAGCACGTAAGGTCTGATTTTACACAACAAGTAAAATGAACCGGTTATAATTAAGATTTTTTCTGGTCTTTCTAGCAGAGTTTTTAGGGCTTCTTTTAGGTCGGTCACTATTTGGATGTTATTAAAACCCTGTTCATTAAATAAAGACTCAACGGCTTTAGGCTTGACTGATTGATGGTGAAAGTCTTGAGCGGTTTCAAACGAAGTAATTATTAAGAAATTAACTTTACCGATAATTTCACTTACGCTAGTTTCTAGACGATATTCTCGGCCAGTAACGAAGCTAATCAGGGCTGCAGCCGGTACTTTAGAATATTTACTGGCTATACTGCTCATAAGCGCGTGGAGCTTTTGTGAGTTATGAGCACCATCTAAAATGATTGTTTTGCCATTGATCTCGAAAATTTCCATCCTGCCGGGTATTAAAATTTTAGCTGCCTTGGATGTTTCGCTACTTGTTAGTTTGGGTATATGGTTGTTGCCTAAAATGCACTCAGTAACACTATAAGATAGGCTGAAATTCCTTTTCTGGAAATCAGGCAAGAATTCAACGCCGCTTAAATCGAGTTTATTAAGCAAGTGAAGCTCACCCCGCCTAAGACGAGTCCTATCGGAAATTACTTTAATAACAGCCGGCTTTTGACCGTATTTGTAACAAAACACTTTATTGCCCGGTTGGATGATGCCAGCCTTTTGGCTGGTAATTTCGGGCAAAGTTCTGCCCAGGACGTTTATGTGGTCATAACCGATGTCAGTAATAACGCATACCTTATCGGTCCTGGTGATGACGTTAGTGCCGTCCAATAATCCACCTAACCCAACCTCAATAACGGCATAGTCCACTTTTTGTCGAGCAAATTCCCAAAAAGCGAAACCTACTAAAAGCTCAAAGTATGTTGGTTTAATGCTGCAACTTTCCACTAGGTCCATGAATATGCTAAATTCTGAGCAAAACTCCTTTTCAGGCAGCGGAGTTAAATTGATTTGGACTCTTTCGTTAACCTCCACTATATGGGGCGATACCGTAAGCCCTACCTTCTTATACCTTTGACCCAGCAAACTTGCTAGATAATAGCAGGTTGAGGTTTTACCAGATGTGCCGGCTACGTGTACTACTGGGTAGCTGTTTTGAGGATTCCCCAGGTAATCCATGAATAGAAGCATACGGTCTAATACATAGGCCATTTCTATACCCGAGGGCATAAACTCAGACAAAAGTAGCTCAAGTTGCTTGAAGTTAGAAATATTCATCCGTAAAGTATATTCTAACCTAACAGCCTAAAATAGCTAGCAACGTAAAAACTAAACAAAATGGGTCAATATTGTTTTTCGATAAATTTAGAAATACCTTTTAATTTATCTTAGCCACTGAAAGAACTGCAACGTCAGAGAATTAAAGTACTTCTTAGAATGAATAATAGTTTTTTTCATAGTAGTTTTTCTAGTTATCGGTCACTATCAGTTTTATACCTGCATTAGCGGTTTGTCAACAAACAACTACGATTAACCTCAACATTTTTTAGTTAAGCTTACTTAAAAAGGAGTATATTTGACCACTGGTCTCTCGTTACATACAACTGGCCAAGAATTAATTAAGGACAAAAGATTCAAATATCGACTGAGTTTGTTGGAATATGTCGGCGTTCTGCCAAGTTGAGCTAGTAAGCATAAGGTTAGTCGCTCCGCTGCCGGTGCAGGCTGTGGTACTGCAAGCATAGACACTAGCGCTAATGACTGGATCCAGGCCAGTTAAATCTGCTGCATTGATTGTTTCATCTTGAGTGAACTGGAACGGCCCCGTTAGCATAGCTTCATTAAAGGAATTGGCTGTATTTTGGCCACTTAGGCTTATGAAAGTCATATAGGGGTATTGATACTGATCACTCGCCGGCGAAGTGTATCCAATTTGTTGAGAAGTTGCCGCCGCTACAGCGCTATTGGAAGTCGTTAGTTCTTCAATGCCGTCACTGCTCGGCCTGACACTTACTACAATTTTACCGGTCACGCTGGCGTTGCTGGCGTTTATTATGGAGACTAGCGGCGAAGTAACAGTAATCGGCTGGCTGCTGCCAATCGAGGTCTTAGCCGGGGAGACTGCCCAATCTTTCGGATAGCTGAAAGATAGATTAAGATCTTGCTCAGTGGATACGTACTTAGTGATTGAAGAATTTGCTGAGGAGATTTTAGCAGGAGATACCCGACTACTATCACTAGTTTTACCGGTCGGTTTATGATTCTTGGAGTGGAGAAGAACGCCTCCGATCACTAACACGATCACCACTGCTGCTATAGAGGCTAACAAACGGTAGTTTTTTTTGTTCTTCTTCTGCTGTTTTAAGGAGTGGGAAAATGATGGTGAATGCCCGCTACTAATATTATCTACAGGTGTAGGATAGTTAAACTCTGCCTTAACCATGTTTTGATTATACGCTCATATATTTGAGATTAGCCCAAAAAATTAGGTTACCTAAAATCAAAATTTCAGGAGACTATTTGCCTTGTGATTGGAGAAATTGTGATAGATCTACTGGCCATCTACGCTGGTCACCGAGTAAGCAGACCCGGCGAACCGTCTACGGTGGGTGCGTTTGGAAAAGCAAAAGGTGTTGTTGTGCTGGCGCCCTTTAGCGATTTGAGCAAAGTACTAAGAGCGATGCCGCCTGCAGATTTTCCGAATAACTGAGTTGGGTTCGGGATTGGGCTGGTTACTTTAATATTGTTGGGAGTATAAGCACTAGTAGATTCATAAAGGGCTCCAAACTGCTGGTTATTTATTAGGGCATGGTTATCGTTCAGCTCAACTCTGGTGTTTCTAGCTAGGTCTAAAGCGTAAGTGGCCTCTATAAGACCCTGTGTCCAGCTACCCTTAACCAAGTTGGAACGATCTTAGTAGATGTATAATCTTATACTAATGGATATACCAACACCTACCAACAAACCGGCCATTAAACGTATTATCGAATTACAAAGTATGTTGCTAGTTTTTCATTCAATAGACCGTAAGGTATGTATACCTCCCACAATCGACAAAGCAGAGAACGATATAGAGCATAGCTTCTCGCTAGGTATGATCGCATGGTTCTTGGCAGCCTATTTTCCTCATCTAGATGCTAATAAGCTGATTAAGCTCAGCCTAGCCCACGATATTGTTGAAGTCCATGCAGGCGATACTTTCTCTTATGATAAAGGGGCTACTAAAAGTCAAAAAGACCGAGAACAACAAGCAGTAGTAAGGTTAAAAAAGGAGTGGGCAGATTTTTCTGGCATGATTGAGGCTATTTTGGAGTACGAAGATGGCAAGACGGAGGAAGCTAAATTTGTGTACGCTTTGGATAAATTACAACCAGCAATCATGGACTATCTTAATGAAGGTCGTAACTGGCGTAGGTTAGGCATTACATTCGCTAAATTTATAGAAGAGAAAGAAAAGAAAATCCCAAGGTCTCCTGAAATAACAGAGTACTATCATGAGTTGTGCAGTATTTTAGAGATAAATCTGCATCTATTCCCTCAATCATAGATATGGTACCCGCGGAGGGATTCGAACCCCCGACTTCTGCGTCCGAAGCGCAGCGCTCTATCCACTGAGCTACGCGGGCTAATGGTTAAACACACCAAAGTCCTATATATTATAACTGATATAAATTCTGATTGATCAGAGTATTTGTATAAACGTGAGATATTCAGATATCCGGTTTATATGAGCCAGTTTTTTCTGTATGCTAGGAAAATGATTAGCGTATTCCAAGCAGTTGTTATTGGTCTTATACAAGGGATAACCGAATTATTTCCAGTATCTAGTCTTGGCCACAGTGTTATCTTGCCATCAGTATTTGGCTGGAATCTTCACCAAAATGACCCCTACTATTTGACCTTCCTAGTCGCCACTCATTTTGCAACAGCCTTAATCCTATTCATATTCTTCTTTAAAGACTGGGTAAAGATAATTAAAGGATTAGGCCGCTCCCTTTTAGATCGTAGTATCGGCCGAAACGACACCTATGCGAAGATCGGCTGGTTGCTAGTTGTAGCCACGATTCCCGCAGGGATTTTGGGGTTATTGTTTCAGGATTCATTGCAGAAGCTGTTTGCTTCCGCCGAAATAGCCTCGGCGTTTTTAATAGTTAATGGTTTTGTACTATTAGCAGCTGAAAGGTTTCGAAAAAGAAAAGTTGGTAGAACGAGAGAAACTCTCGGAAGCGATGAGAATATTTCTAAGTTATCTTGGGTAAGATCCGTAAAAATTGGCGTAGTGCAGTCATTCGCACTACTCCCTGGGATTTCCCGATCTGGATCATCAATGGCTGCCGGGCTAATATTTGGGCTAAATAATGAGGAAGCTGCTAGGTTTAGTTTCTTATTGGCAACACCGGTTATAGGAGCAGCCGCGGTTTTAAAATTGCCGTCGTTGTTTGATTCATCTATGGCTCCACTTCGAGGAGCTATTATAGCCGGAGCCATCAGCGCTGCGGTAGCGGCTTATATATCTGTTCGTTTTCTTATGAGGTACTTTAGAGCCAATACGCTTAAGCCGTTTGCGATCTATTGTTTAGTTGCGGGGATTAGCTTTCTGACTTATCTGAAGCTGAAGTAGGTTTTTTCTTGCCGCTTTGAAACCAAGCCAAGATTCCGCAGCCGATAGCCAAAACTAAAGCAGCTAGCCCGTGTTTCAGATGAACGTGCTTTGATCCTGCTTGATACCCAGGCATAAAATGCGGCAGTGATCCTGCGGGAGTCACCCAATAATAAATAGCTAAGGCTAAAAATATTAATCCTAAGATTACTAAACCCGGAAAGATAAATTTTTTCATAGTTTCCTTACTCGAAATTATACATTAGTTTGTAATTTAGAGCATACCAGACCATATTTGCCGTTCCAAATATCGGTGCTATCATAAGGATTATAGTTAAAAACCGCCCATGACGATAATGTGACGGCAAGAAGTGACGCCCAAAGTATATTAACCGGACTTAAAAGCCAGAAGTAACCAGCAGAAACCTATTTAGTGTTAGAGTTTTTAGATCTAGACGAACGCTGTGCTTTGTTTTTTGGAGCTAGGAGCTTATGTTTTGGCTGGAGGTGGGCTTCTAAAAGGCTGGCTTGTAACTTTTTCATAACCTCGTTTGCCTGACTATAGCTCATTCCTACTCGTGCAATCGGCGTAGAAGTATTGATGCCTGGGCCACTCTGCTGAGTGAAGTTCAGCACCAACCCTTTGTCATTAATATCAATCTCAACGTTATCGCTGTAGGTAACACGGGTATCAAGAGCCATCATGACTATCACCGAGCGTTGCTGCTCATCCAAACCGCTGCTTGCGTCTGCCGGGTTATCATAACCGGCCAATCGCCAAAGCTTGCCAGCTTGGTCGTCTTTGATGTCAAAATGATTAATCAGCAGCATAAGTATATCTTCGCTTGGTCGGGAAATGCCGCTCTCAATTTTATCCAGATACTCAACATCAACCTCAACAGCACCGGAGACTTCAGCCAAGCTCTGCTTATGGCTTTGACGAATATCTTTAAGGTTTTTTCCTAGACTTGTGAAGGGTTGTTCGTTGGGGGTTTGACTCACAATTTCCATAGTAACTTTTATAAACTATCTGCGCAAGCATAATCGTCCGGTACATAAGGGTATAATAAACTCATGCAAATTCAGTCGAACGTCGGTCTATCCAATTACTCAACTATGAGACTTGGCGGTGTAGCAAAGCATGCTAGTGAGGTTCATGATAAAAATGAGCTGGTAGAATCTATAAAATGGGCTGAAGACCAGTCAATATCCCCAATTATTATGATAGGTTCCGGCAGCAACGTTGTCTGGAAAGACGGGGAGTTTAGCGGCCTGCTGATCATTAATAAGATCCCCGGTTACGAAACTGCTGAGGATGAAGGAGGGAACACTATAGTTACGGTTGGTTCTGGAGAAAACTGGGACAGTGTTGTTGGCAGAACGGTTGAGGTCGGTCTTCATGGCATTGAATCGTTATCTCTTATACCTGGAACAGCAGGAGCAGCGCCGATCCAAAATATTGGCGCATACGGTCAGGAAATAGCCCAAACTTTAATCTCTGTTGATGCGTATGATGCTCAGCTTAAGGAGTTTGTGACAATCCCCAATCAGGATTGTAACTTTAGCTACCGGAGCAGTCGTTTTAAAACCACCGATAAACATAGGTTCTATATCGTTAAGATTACTATTAGACTAAACAAGTCCAATCCCGTGCCGCCATTTTATGCCTCGTTGCAGCAATATCTTGATACGAACAACATCCATTCTTACACGCCAGGGATAATTAGAGAAGCGGTTATAAATATCCGGCAATCAAAACTACCGGATCCAGCCAAAGTGGCCAATAACGGGTCATTCTATGCTCACCCGATTGTGGAAGCAAGCCAACTCGAAAGGATAAAATTAGACTACCCAGGGGTTATTTTCTGGCCACAGCCAGACAGTCGAGCTAAGATAGCAGCCGGCTGGTTGATAGACCAGGCTGGCTTTAAGGATTATCACGACCAAGAGACTGGTATGGCTACTTGGCCGGCCCAAAGGCTCGTTTTGGTTAATGAACATGCCAAATCTACCGCTGATTTGCTGGCTTTCAGCGAAAAAATAAAATCTGCCGTTAACTCAAAATTCGGCATTATGCTTGAGCAAGAACCAGAACTGCTTCCTTAGATTTTAACTGGGCAACGGGAACTGCTTACAAAAGATCTCGATAGATTTCCTCATTTTGCCAAGATAGGCATCGTCACCCCAATGATTAATAGCTTGATTTATCCACTCGGCTATTTGGACCATTTCTGTTTCCTTCATACCTCTAGTTGTTAGAGCTGGAGTTCCCAGTCGGATTCCCGATGGACTAAACGGCGGTCTCGGATCAAAGGGCACAGTGTTCTTGTTAGCGGTAATTCCAGCGTTGCCCAAAGCAACCTCAGCATCGGCACCGATAACTTTTTTATTGGTTAGGTCAATCAACAGTAAGTGGTTATCCGTACCGCCAGTTACTAAAACAAAGCCTTTTTTAGTCAGCTCAGCGGCCAGGGTTTTGGCGTTTTTAACAATCTGCTTGCCGTAAGTTTTAAACGATGGCAGTGATGCTTCGTATAGGGCGACGGCGATGGCGGCTGTTTGGTGGTTATGAGGCCCGCCCTGTAGCCCCGGTATTATAGCTCTATCAATTAGAGTCGGCAGGTTTTCTGGAGTCCTATCAGCACTCTTTAGTGGATCTGATGGGTTGCCATTGCAAAGTATCATCGCTCCGCGCGGACCGCGAAGGGTTTTATGGGTAGTAGTGGTTATAACGTCTACAATACCAGCTGGCGACGGGTGTGCTCCGGCCACTATTAAACCGGCAATGTGCGATACGTCAGCTACTAGCCAGGCGCCGCATAAATCAGCAATTTGTCTTAGTTTCTTCCAGTCGAATATCCTCGGATAAGCAGTTGCGCCAACGAACATTAGCTTTGGCTTTTCTTTCTCTGCCATTGCAGCCATTTCTTGGTAATCTAAATATCCGTCTTTTCCAGTATGATATTGGACGGAATTATATATCGTGCCGGAGAAATTAACCTTTAGTCCATGAGTCATGTGCCCGCCGTAATAAAGATGCAGGCCCATGACTGTATCTCCCGGGTTAACCAACGCGAAATAAACAGCTTGGTTTGCCGGTGACCCGGAGTAAGGCTGAACGTTAGCGTGACCTACCTTAAACAGAGCTTTGGCTCTATCTCTGGCAACGTTTTCAATCTTGTCAACAAATTCACAACCCCCGTAATACCTTTTCCCGGGATATCCTTCAGAGTACTTATCGGTCAGTCTGGATCCTAATGCTTTCAAAACCTCTCCGGAAGTATGATTCTCGCTTGGAATCATTTCCAATCCGTTGGCCTGTCGTTTTTCTTCAGCGATCATCAATCGCTGTATAACTTTGTCTTCCATAATACATACCCCATCTTTCCTTAATTTTAAGTAGAATCAGTTTTGGGGGTTAGCTATAACATAGCTTGTATTGTAGCAATTTATGAGCTTTGAATATATAATTGTTTATTGGCAGTTTTGTAACTAGACAAACATTCTCATACTTGATATATTGTTGGTCTAAATGAATAACACAAACGAGAAGATCGGCCTATTAATTTCTCAAATACGACAAGAAAAGGGCTTTACGCAGGCTGAATTTGCCAGACGACTAAAGACTAGCCAGTCAGCCGTTAACCGTATGGAGCATGGTAATCAGAATTTTAGTCTGGAGATTCTTGGCAGGGTTAGTGATGTTTTAAACAAATCTATCATTAATGTTGCTGATGAATCTGTTAATTTACACGTGAACGGTGGTCATGAACTACACGGTACGATTGATGTCAAAACATCTAAAAACGCTGCGGTAGGACTCCTAGCTGCCAGTCTGCTTAACAAGGGCACTACAACACTCAGGAAAGTCCCGCGTATCGAGGAAGTCTATCGTTTGATTGAAGTTATTGAGAGCATGGGCGTAAAAGTTAAGTGGATGGCTAATAACGACCTTGAGATTAAGCCTCCTGCTCAGCTTAGTGTTGATCACATTAATGCTAATTCAGCCCGCAAGACCCGTAGCGTATTAATGTTTTTAGGTCCCCTAATGCATGTATTTAAGGAGTTTAAGCTCCCTTACGCTGGTGGATGCAAATTGGGCAGACGAACAGTCAGGCCGCACCTTTATGCTCTGGAGGAGCTAGGAGTTAGTATCAAAGCGACTGATGGATATTACCGGGTTATCGTTAACAAACATCCGGCAAAAGAGCCAATAGTACTCTATGAATCAGGTGATACTGTAACCGAGAATATCGTCATGGGCGCCTCCCGCTTTGAGGAGGAAACCGTTATAAAAATGGCTAGCGCCAATTACCAAGTTCAGGATGTGTGTTTATACCTGAAAAGACTAGGCGTAAAAATCGAAGGCATTGGTACAACGACCCTGAAAATTAAAGGAGTCAAAGATATCAAGAAAAACATTTCTTACAGCCCAAGTGAAGATCCGGTAGAAGCCATGACGTTCATTGCTGCTGCAGTAGTAACAAATTCTGAATTAACAATTACTAGGGTCCCTATTGAGTTCGTGGAACTCGAAATACTAAAATTAAAAAAGATGGGCTTAAAGATCGATATTCTATCGAGCTATATAGCTGAGAACGGCTTCACCCAACTAGTTGATCTGAAGGTTCACAAACATAATGGTCATCTTCATGCGTTGGAAGAAAAAATTCACCCTAATCCCTATCCGGGTCTTAATATAGATAACTTGCCTTACTTTGTGCCGATTGCGGCTGTAGCCCATGGACGCACTATGATTCACGACTGGGTCTATGACGGGCGGGCCATACACTACACCGAACTTGCTAAGTTAGGTGTTAACATTTCTCTCGCTGATCCGCATAGAGTGTATATAGACGGCCCGACAAGATTTACCGCAGCTGATATCACCGCCCCTCCAGCTCTCCGTCCAGCAGTATTGGTGTTACTTGGTATGTTGGCTGCACCAGGGACAAGTATCTTAAGAAATGTTTACACCATTAACCGTGGGTATGAAGATTTAGCTAATCGTTTGAATGCAGTTGGAGCTGAAATAAAAGTTTGGCACGAAATGTAATTTTTGGTGCGGGCAGGGAGAGTCGAACTCCCGTCGTTAGTTTGGAAAACTAAAATTCTACCGCTATACCATGCCCGCTTAACCGTCAAATAGTCTATCAAGTTTGATATTTGTTATAGTAGCATATCTATTAGAGCTGATTAGTTAGAGTTATTTTAAGACCACTAGCACTAATAAATTTATAGGAGTTTGCGTAAGCCGCAGATATAATATTAATGATCTAAATTACGCCCCGGTAGCTCAGCTGGATAGAGCAAGAGACTTCTAAGCTTTAGGCCGGGGGTTCGAATCCCTCCCGGGGCGCCAATTTGATTAAATATATATCATCACCCTGATTAAAAGTTCGATACATTGACAAAACTGCAATCAAAGATGCTCATGCTTGCTTTTCGATCCTAGTCTAGTACAGTGGAGGTGTTAAGAGGAGTTGTTAGACATGGCCAGAATGGAACTGGAGCGAGCCACTCACGATCTAGGTGAGCTTAGAATAATACTTAGATGTTGGGTCCTAAACCGTGGCTCAGATAGTGTCACAACGCAAAGAATGTGCCAAAATGAATTTAACTTGGGCGAAAGGTTTATGGAAAGATTGGTATGGGATGTAAAGCCAGAGTACAGAGTAAGACTAACTGTCGGCAATACTGCTATAGATGGGAGCTACTTTGCTAGGGATGCTTTTGATATGCGTTCAGAGGTGCCAACAACCATAGAACCCAGGACCGTTATTGATCTTGATAAAGCAGAAAAATGGGTCAGCACGATGCCAAACCGAGCAGAGCTTGGTAATCGGAGGCCAATACTCTTTGTGGGAGGAGGCTACCGTCAGCTAGTAAGGCTTGATAGAGTTGCAGAAACACTCTGCGACGAGGGTTCTTTAGAACTTGTTGAGTTTCAGCCAGAAGTGGCTGGGAATGAATCGGCACCGAGAGTCGAGGAAAACTTAGTCGCTGGAAATGGCTGAAATACGGCGACACCTGACCACCTCTTGACAAACTATTTAAAAAGTGTATATATAAACATAGACATTCCCTTAATGGGATATGTACTTTGACAATGTGCAAGGAGTTAAATAACAGATCATAATTACATTTATGTACTGTTAGCTATTTTTAGGTATAGTTACTATCTTTGTTTGAACAGGTCAATCATGAATCATTTAGGTTGGCGTTGCTTGGCAGATAGAGGTAGTAACTATACCAACACAACTACCACCCTCCAATCCCGTAACACCTAGACAACTAAGGAGTAATGCAATGCGTCGTAACACATGCAAGGTTTTTGCAACGCTGTTCGTGTTGTTGTCAATCGCTATCCCATCACTGGGCGCGACTGCAGCGACAGCACAGGCAGCATCCTCCACATCCATGGTAACGGGGAACGTCAACCTTGTCAGCCCGGCGACGGTGACAATCTCAATCTATCGGATGCCGACTGCGCAGCAACTAGCGAACCTCCAACCCGGTGACGTGGTCCCCTGGCATCAAGTTGCCCGAACCACTGCCACCGCTTCTGGAGTCTTCAACGTCACCACGGCATTGCCCTCAGGCAACATGTGGGCTGTCGCCACTACGGCGAACGACGAAGTCGGGAGTTGGGCGTTTCCGTACAACAAGGGCAGTCCAGAGACCATCCCTATCAGTCTGTCCCGCGTTGCTGTAGCATCGTCGGATGGCCCCGAAGTCGGAGTTGGTCACTGCCAGTTGATCCTCGATTACGACATGGGCCCGCAGTCCACACTGGTCGGACAAACTTACGTCGAGACTGACGCTGTTCATCAGACCTTTGACTACACCCGCGGGCAGTCCAGCACGCTCGGGGTTGGGTTCAGCGCCACCGCCGGGTTCGGGACTTTCAAAGCCTCGGGAACACAAAACGAGAGCTCGTCCCAGACGTACAACTGGCCCATGCAAGGCGGAGACCAGAATGTTCATTACTGGACTTCCTTTGACTACCAGATGATGGAGCAGGTGTGTGATGGTCTTGGGATCACGGGCTACTACCCCACGCCAGGCGTGTTCTCGGGTGGAGACCAAATCTCGAATCCTGCTACAGCCCCACCTGTGGAATCATCCCGATACTGTCGGTCAATCTTGAAGGGTACCTCCTTCTCCTCCGGCAGCTGGGAAGCAGTCAACTGGACAGCGGGCGTTGCTATGTGGCCGACAATTGGCTTCGACGCCACCGCCGAGACCGGTTACGACTCCGGAGCGGTTATCCACTACGATTTCCTCGCCGGAGGCAGGGACCTGTGCGGAACCAATACGTACAGTGGCGATGCTCAGCAGCTGGTGGTGAGGGCGTCATGAGAAGGCGAGGACGAATCCTAATGGCGCTAGGTGCCATCTTCGTCGTCTTGGCACTGGCCTTTGGGGTGATCCAGATTAGTACCTCGTGGGCTGCGTTGGGCAACGGTGGGGAACCTCAGGCCTTCTGTTGGGCGCATAACCACGGTCTGTTGACCGATTCTTATATCGTCCTCCAGAATAGCACCGACTTGACAGTCACGATCAGTCGAGTCCAGCTATACAAAGCCTCGGGAATTGCGATTATCGCCGCTGACGTTGGTCCAGTCTCTCCGACTTGGCCGACTGATGGTGAACCTTTCCCACCCGCCGGAAAGCTATGGTCTCAGCGTCACGCTGCTGCCGGATACGTCATTCGTCCCGGCAAAAGCACCGCTTTGATCATAGGTCTGAAGCGCACCGCCAGCACTGGCAGATTTGACGCCGTCGACGTCCTGTACACCTCGCGTGTTTGGTACAAGTTCGGTACCGGACATCAAAAGGTGCGGGAAGCCAACGGAGTTGTCCTATCAGCCGGCAGTAGTTGCCCGTAGGCTAGATAGCTAGAGAGGTGATAATCACCACTCCTCCCCACGCATTTCCCATCCCTCCGGGGCAGGGTCCATGAATCCACTATGCCAGTGGAAAGATTGTAGACCCACCCCGGGGGGATCACGGCCACGCGAAGCGTACAGAGTAAGTTGGCTTTTGCCAACACTTTGACGATTAGCGTGGTTTTTTCATATCTAGTTTCACGCACGTAGAAGTTTCGCTCAACAGGTTCTGGGATTAAAACTGCTTCAGTTTTTATTCACCGCTTGCCAAAAATTAGATATTTGTCTGGTAATTGTCTATTTACCATAACTAAGATATAATCACCTCTGTTATCTGGCGGACGTAGCTCAGTTGGTAGAGCGTCGGGTTGTGGTCCCGAATGTCGTGGGTTCAATCCCCATCGTTCGCCCCAAATTTGACATAAAATCAAGTATATTAATATATGTACAAGTAGAGATGAATATTAAATTCTGGAGAATGCTACCTTGTTAAAGAATTCTTTTGTTTTTTTTCGTAAGTACCCGCTTTTTGGGGTAGCTTTATTATCTCTAATAGCTGGACTTGTTTTGTTGTTTACCGGCAATTCTAACATAGCACGCTTGGAAATTAGCATAGTTGCTCTTATAGAAGTTTTGCCGCTTCTATGGGGGATGTTTAGGGATCTTCAAGAGGGTACTTACGGAATTGATATATTAGCTGCTACAGCCATTATTACCTCAGTAATCATGAGGCAATACTGGGCGGCGATAGTAGTTGTCATTATGTTAACTGGTGGTGAGGCGCTGGAAGATTACGCTGAAAATCGCGCTAAAACGGAACTTAGCGCTCTTTTAAACAAAGCTCCAAAACTGGCTCATCTTCTTAAGAACAACAAAGAAATAGATGTGCCGGCATCCAAGGTCCAAGCCGGAGATAAACTAATTATTAGACCCGGCGAGGTAGTGCCGGTTGATGCTGTAATTATTGACGGTGAAGCCAGCTTTGATGAATCAAGTCTAACGGGGGAAAGTATACCCCAGGCTAAAGCTGTTAATGATAGTCTGCTGAGTGGGTCAGTAGACATTGACGGAGCAATAACCGTCAAGGCTCTAAGAGCCTCGGCCGATAGTCAGTACGAACAGATAATAAAGCTGGTACGGGCTGCTAATAATAGTAAGACTCCTTTTGTGAGACTGGCTGATCGCTACAGCATACCTTTTACAATCGTAGCTTTTGTCCTTGCTATTGGGGCGTGGGTGGTCAGCCACCAATCGATCAGATTCTTAGACGTTTTAGTCGTAGCGACACCTTGTCCGCTAATTTTAGCCGCACCTATCGCCGTAATATCCGGCATGAGTCGAGCAGCCCGTCACGGAGTTATTGTTAAAAGCGGCGGCTCCCTGGAACGATTGGCTGAGACCGAGACCATCGCTTTTGACAAGACCGGTACCTTAACCATGGGCAAACCGGTTGTTGACTCGATAGTTACCTATAACAAACACACCAGAGACCGAGTTCTTAGCGTAGCAGCTGCTCTAGAAAAGGGCTCTAATCATGTACTGGCTCAAGCTATAACTCAGATGGCCAGCGATAAACACGTGAAGACCTCCAAGATAAAAAATATTAAAGAATACTCTGGATCAGGACTGGTCGCTACCTCTAATGGCCATCCGGTTCTAATAGGCACAATGTCTTTAATGAAGGATCATAAAATTGAACTGCCAAAAACTTTTAGCTTGGCTGCTATCCAGCAGACAGCTAGTTTAGTAGCGATTGACGGAATTCTGGCTGGCGTCATTACCTTTAAAGATGAGATTAGACCTGAAGCCAAGGGGACCCTAAAAGCCCTTGCTGAGATGGGTATCAAGCATCTGATCATGATTACCGGCGACAATAATAAGGCCGCTGGCAGTATAGCCAAAAAACTAGGCATAAGCGAATTTGAGGCCGAGACTTTGCCGGCTGACAAACTGCGGCTGATTGAGAAAGTTAAGGATAGGCCGGTAGTATTTGTCGGCGATGGAGTTAATGATGCTCCAGTACTAACAGCCGCTGATGTGGGTATTGCGCTAGGTGCCAGAGGAGAAACGGCGGCCAGTCAATCGGCTGACATGGTAATAATGCTCGATGATGTCAGCAAGGTGGCCACGGCGCTATCGATTGCCAAAAGAACTTTCTCTATAGCCCAGCAAAGCATCTTAGTCGGTATTGCCTTAAGCATAGTTCTAATGATAATTTTCTCAACTGGTCATTTTCGGCCACTTTACGGCGCCATAGTACAGGAGCTAGTTGACGTAGTCGTTATCTTTAACGCATTAAGGGCGCATAGCGGCAGCTTAAGTAAGGTCGTAAAAACTAGCGGAGAGTAAGGGCTATTACCAGCGGCACCAGCAGATTGTCGGTACCGTTGACCCCAACATTTTCTATTAGCGACGCGACTAAAGGTAGTCCTATGAGAATAGGCCAGCTAAATATATGGCTGCTTATAAAGTAGATTATCAAGATAATCATCGAGCATAGCCAGAAAATTACCGTTCCGGTCATTGTCTTTTTATGATTAAAAACTTTGTAGGTATGCTTTTTACCATAACGTGATCCCAAGATAGCCGCTAATCCATCCCCGAGACTCAAGTTTAAAAGAGCGGCCATGTATATTAGGCGGTCATGCGTAATCAGCGCCGTCAGGCCAATACTGACTGCAAATAATAGTTCGCCGATCGTCCGGCGCTCTATTATGTGTATTGATCCAAATATGGTTAGTAAACGGGAAACCGAGATACCGACGAAGAAAAAGCCGGCCAACAGTTCTATCTGCCTCCAGCTTAAGAAGAACGGCCAAAAAGCAGCAAAACTACCAACCCCAATATGTATAAATTTACGAGTTATCTCTGAGCGCAAATGCTTTATTCTAAATAGATATTCAGCGACCAATAAGATTATAAACACTACGATTAAGACAATAAGAAATTTTAGCATATAAGAATATTGTACCGCCTGCTTACAAGGAATCTATTATCGTGGTCGAGGTCCTAGAACCTTACTTGAACCCCGATGACCAGGGAGAACGTATTCCGACCCTCCTAAAAATTGTCCCGGAAACGGCTCCGAGAGTCAATTTTCGAACTCCTCGCACCCTGCAGCACAGGCTCTCCAGTGTCCAAATCGAGACGCTCATCTCCGACTACCAGACCGGCGCGACAGTCAAGACGCTGGCTGAGCGATTCGCCGTCCACCGAGACACGGTCTGCGAGATTCTCAACCGTCGGGGTATCGTTCGCCGAGAGCGTGGAGTGCCCGCCGATCGCATCACGGATGTGATTGCTGCCTACCGTGCAGGATCTTCGCTCGATAAGATTGGATCAGAGCTTGGTGTTGCTACTGGGACTGTTGCTGCTGCGCTCCGAAAAGCCGGCGAGAAGATCCGACCAGCAGTGCGGTTCAAGCTCAAGGCCCGAGAAGAACCTAAGCCTCGACAGCAGGCTGAACGAGTTGCTCCCTGAAATGTGCTTCGTATCTGATCATCGCTTCTCCGAGTAAACGACACGACTCAATATGCTCGGGAGAGAATAGTTGCCGCTCTCTAGCTTCTCTCGCCTCTCTTCTTCGTTGCTCATCAAGAGCAGCAAAGTCTATACAACCGGCTGGAGATTCCTGAGAAGATTGTGGCATGAAAGACTATCCTCCTATCGTTGTTCGGTCAGACTGGCTCCGGCATATATGCCATCGAGCCTGATCTCTAGTTCTTTTGAATCTACAAGTTGCCAAATAGCTCCAGCCATCGGATATTCTCCCAGGCCGGTTCGAGCTGACACACTATTTGCTAACTCTCCGTACTTCCAGGGACCATTGTTTGCGCTCAGCAGTGTCCTAATGTGCTCTGCTGCCCGAACCTCCTGGGTAGATTCTTGCATCCATTGTCTATCTAGAGAACTAGATCCGCCTACACGTTCTGTCATGTGTTATATTTATCCGCCAAAGCTATTGATTTGTCAAACCTGTGAGATGATTGCATGCTGGTGCGTTTCCGCAGCATTGCCTTGACTTACTTCATTTCCCTAGCTACTTCAAGCAACACTCTAGCCAACTTGTCGATGTCCGGCTCAGGTCTCGCTAAAGCAGAGATGTAGACGCGTCGTTCCTTGGACTTCGACGAAGAGCGTCTCATGTATGCCCTCGTCCCGTCTGGTCGGATCAGGGCGGCGACCTTCTTGAAGGTCTTGCTGGCGCGGTGGGGGAGGCTTGAGTAATCGGCAGTGACTTGCCGACGATGGTGAATGGCCTGTTCGTCAGTGAGCTTTAGGTATGGCGCGTAGAAGCCATGGATGTTCAACTGGTCGTCATACGGCAAGATCGAAAACACAAACCTATCTAGCTGCCAAGCCTTTACTAGAAGAGTGCGTTGCTCTAGGTAAGTGTTATTGGTCAGGCGCGGCATGTTGGAGCATTAACATACCGTACCGGCGCAATAACTCTGCTTCGCCTCTAATACTTGGATTAGAGTCATTAACGAGCATGTCTCCAACCGCAGCTACAAGAGGATCAGCTTCGTCTCCGCTTGTAACAAAATCCATTACGTTGTCCGCAAGGAGTGCCCGAGTTGTAGAGTGCTCTGAGGTTGCGAGCGCACGAGCAATCGCTACTCGTACTGGATAGTGGCGCTTCTTAGTGAGAGCCCAAGAAATAACAAGGTCGGGTATGATGGCTTCTTCGGCATATGCATCCATGCCCTCTAGACCGTCATCGTTCTTGACCAGCAGGTCAACTATTGTACGAACGTCATTGCCGAAGTCTAGGTATTCGTCCTCTTCGTGACGTTCTGCTCCAGCTTCTAAACCTTCCGTCATACTCATAATCATTGCTCTCCGCTTAATGAGCCTGATTATCCGATCTTGCAGGAGTATCGTCAAGGACCGGTACATCTCACCTCTGAGGAACAAAGTTTAAAAACCATGTACCGGTGAGCAAGAGACCTTAGAGGAGTAGAACCCCATTACAGGGGTGAATGTCATTTGAAAACTCAGGCAAAATATTGTGCAGATGTAGTGACTTGTAGCTACCGGTACATCTGCTAATCTGTTAAATGCCATCAATGTAACTACATTAGTGTAATTATGGTCGAGTTGGAGCGATTAACCTTGAACAGCTCGATACACTCCTATTATCCCTCAAAACCTACTGGGATTATAGCAATAACAAAGGCTTGCTAGAGACTATTAGGGCTTTTGAGACGCAACCGGCCGACAAGGAATACCATCTTGCTTATGAGCTGTAACAGGGTTAAATGACACTATTGATTAGATTACGGTGTAAGGGCTTGAACAACCGCTAAGATATACTGACTTCATGAAGCACGATAAAGAACATGTTATTGAGATGTCGTGGTTGTATGCGACAGACTGGATAAAGGCCGTCCACATGTTCCATTATCGTTTGACTGAGTCCCTAGCAGAAGATAAGTTTTTTGAGAGTGCCGGTACCCGCCAAGAGATAGACTTTAACTGTTATTTGATGGCCTTACGCCGATTAGAGCGGGCGGTATCTATGGGTTACAAGGCATGGGGGGATTTGTCTCAAGATATACCAAAGGCACTTAGCCATTTTAATAGTTTGACGCCATACCTTGCTGATGTAAGGAATGCTAATGAACACTTTGACGATTACCTGAACTATAAAGGTAACTCAAAAAAAGTTGATGTAAGTGCTATGGGTGTGTGGGCTATAAAGGCCAACGGTAAATCCATATATAGACAAGGTGGTGTTATCCTGGAGAGCATTGAGGCGGCCGTGAATAGTGAGAAGGTCTGGGAGATAGAATGGTTAGATCATAAAGTTAATATCACCCATGCAACAAAAGCAGCAGACGAACTATACCTAGCTTATCTCAAGTGGTTCAAAGCCATACCAAAACCTATTAACGACTAGGCATGATCTTGACGCACCAAGCATAGATTTATTTGTCTAAAATAACAAATTAAATGCCGTTGAATAACAGGGGTGAGAGTGGTATAATATAAGTATGGAGCTTAAACAGTTACTCGATGCAGATACGCCTAAGAAGCAAGAGGTTGGTGGCTTCTACTTAATGGGTGTAGCACTAAGTAAAATGACTGACTTGGACGAGGATAGTAAGGGTAAAGTAGTATTGCAGTGCATAGAAGTTGGTAAAAAGCTGGCCAAAGTAGCTGATGCAGTTGATGATTATCATAAACTAGAAGTACAGGAGCTTAAAAAGCTTGTTAAGTCCGCCCAAAACAAAGGCAATCACCCTGACTTAATCATGGCTCATGACGCTACTAGACTACAGGCCAAAGTTGAGGAAGCGCTGTCACAGACTAAGTCAGCGTTGGACGTTGTAGTTAAGATACTAAACCCTTTGACTGGCGTAACGTCCTTTACGTTTGGCAAAAAAGGTAAAACCGTAATAGGCCAGCTCAAGAATAACTTATCCAATGAACTAAAAGAACGAGCCAAGCCCTTGATTGAGCTTATCGAGCATAACGAAGCTCAACTAACCATGATTATTAACTATCGTGATACCCAACACTTCAAGAACTTAGACATATCTCCCCTGCGAGTCGATCAAGCCGGTAATCAAGAGAAGCCTTACATGCCTGATGGCCAGGCCGTAGCCGAGTTCCTCGAAGATCTTTTTAACTATATCTTTTTATTTTTACAGGACTTCATAGCACTATCTATTTATATAAGACTTATTGGAGGGCTTGTCATTGTAGTACAAGGAGAAGGTCGCAAACGAGAATATGCTGTAGGTATTAGTAATGACGCCTTACAAAAGGAGGATTAGCTATGGTTGAGTCCAATAACAAGCTAGGCCGACCTACTAAATACTCAGAGACACTAGCTGATGATATATGCGAGCGGATAGCTAAGGGTAAAAGTCTTATAAATATATGTAGTGAGTTAAACCTTAGCTACACACAAGTAATGGTTTGGCTAAAAAACTACACCTACTTTACGGACAACTACGCACGTGCGAGGGAGGCACAAGCCGACTGGTATGCAGATGAGATTATATCTGTTATAGACAACGCTAAAAGCGACCGTAATGAGATCGAACGTGCCAGAATAAAGGTTGAAGCCTTAAAGTGGGTGGCCTCAAAACTTAAACCTAAAAAGTATGGTGACAAGCTAGACCTAACTAGCAATGGTGAACGTGTGGAAGTACCGATTTATGGCGGTTTATCAGTTACCGCTAAAGAACGTAAGGCCATTGAAGCTGAGCTTATACCGGCTAAGCCAAGCAAGGTTCTGTTAGTTTAACTGCGCTAATATACAATCACACTGCTCATTAACAACTTATGATTATTGTTTTGTTTTTAATCTACCGACAATCCCTTTGTTGATACATCATGAAGTACAAAACGGTACCAAACTCGGCAAAAAACGTTGTTCGGTCAATCTGACACATATATTATATACCGGTATTTTTTTGAGCCTCATGTGCGGGAGCTTCTAGCAACTAAAGCTCGACTCAGCAGCCTGGTAAGCGCTTTGAGCTTGGCTAGCAGCACCTTCGAGGGAAGATAGTTTGCTTTGTTCCTCAGACTCTACTACTGCGGCTGATATTCCTGCTGTGGCCACATAACTTGCTGGGTCTTGTTCGAAGCTATCCAATGCGCCCTCAGCCTGTATATATGCGTTGTATGTGCTAGTTAAGTTACTTGAGCCGGTACAACTAGGTGCCGGTAAGGGTGTAGTGACAGCCGGTACAGATATTGTAGGCTCGGTGGTACTTGAAGCCGGTGGTGTCTCGCTATTTAGGGTAGATTGACTATCCTCTGCGTTTTTTAAGTCCTGTTCAGCATTAGCTTCATCTTGTGCGGCGTCAGCTTTATCCTGAGCTTCCTCCTGACTAAGGGTAGCTTGTTCTTGGCTATTAGAAGTTGAGGTAGTTGTTGGCGAGGTTGATGTCGTACTTGAGCCTGCGACTGATGGAGTACTAGTTTGTATATTAGATGAAGTATCGGCTACTTTTAGGGTCGGATTGTGCTTTACTGAGTGCAAAATAAGGATTGATATACCGACCAATAAGCAGACTCCCACAACAGAAGCTATATGAACCCGTCTACGATCTTTATGGGTCTTTTTAAGTTCTCTAGCTAACCAATCACTATCATTATCAGACATATATAAATACTACTCCAAGTTAGTTACACGATACTATGCCACCTTCCATTTGGCCATTAGCACATAATCCAGGGGCTATCGGAGCCTGCGGCGTTTGCACATAGACTACTTTAGTATTGCTCTCACTGGATAACTGTTTAATCTCACTGTTTAGCCTGGTGATGCTTGCTAGATCACTACTCGCTAACTGTTGATACATCTGGGAACTCGTCTTGTAGCCTTTACCGCTAGTTTGAGCCTGCTTTAGTTGAGAGCTAAGTGTAGCAACTCGCTCAGTATCGGTCTTGATAGCAGGTGCCTTTAAGCGCACACCTAACGCTGTTCCGCCACCAAATATAACGAGTATCAAGATCGCTACTAGCCCATCACGTAAAATACGGTTCTTGAATATCTGATTGAGTTTATGCGGTAAACTATGCCGCCTGGCGATTGTCATACTATCTCCTTTGATTGTAAGTAATACCGGCGACAAACTAAAAAGCTAGCCGCCAGCGAGGCTTGCGCCCCTACCACCTTTTCAAGTGGCAACCATCAAAGAATAGTGCTAACGACTAGCTGTTATTCTTTGATGGATTTATGACCATGCCGCAAAGCGGTTTAGGTCGTGTGACTTAAAAAGCCACTTGACGATAGTATAACAAAGTTGTCTGATATTGACAATCTGAGGTTCTATTGTCTGGCTTCAACTTTACACTTCTTATGCTTGCACTCGCAACTTTTTAACGCTAATCTGATTGTGAACATAAGTTTATAAAAGGAGGCCAGACCCCATAGATTGACGAGGAACCTAAAGGGTTCTCAGTAGCAAAACTACTGTAAATGCTGATTGTTTGACAACAGCAAAAGGGTTAATCGTGTCCGGTCTAGCCAAAAAGCGGCTTCCTAATCTACTTACGTCCAGCTCAGGGCATTCTAATAAAGTGCTTGAGCAACTTCCTGATGATAATCAAACAGATAGTCTTATAACCTTGCTAGATGAGTTCAAAAAGATTGATCTTAACTCACCTATGGCAAAACTAAACGAGACTACCATATCTGATAATAATGGTGGCCGGATCGAGCTTTAGCTAGGTGGAAGATAGTTTGCTGTCGGCCAACTAGGATAAAATGAGCCTATGTATGATGACGATGAACAGATAGATATTACAAAACTCAAGTATGTCTTATACGCCCGTAAGTCTACGGACGACCCTCAACGCCAAATCCGCAGCATTGATGACCAGATTGATGAGTGTAAGATTATGGCTCAACGCTTGGGTATCAAGATAGTAGCTACTATTCGTGAGGAGAAGTCAGCAAAGAAGCCAGGTCTACGGCCAAAGTTTAGCATTATGCTCAAAAGCCTAAAGGATAAAAAGTATGACGCTGTGTTGGCATGGAACCCTGACCGATTAGCCCGCAACATGAAGGAAGGTGGCGAGATAATAGATATGGTGGACGAGGGTGTCATTCAGGACATGAAGTTTGTAACCCACCACTTTACGCCTGACGCTAACGGTAAAATGCTACTTGGAATGGCCTTTGTGTTATCCAAGCAATACTCGGATAAACTATCACAAGACGTAACTAGGGGTGTTAAACGAGGGCTAAATCAAGGTAAGTCGGCCGGGACACCGAAGCATGGTTATGTTCGTACTGACGAAGGCATATACCGGCCAGACGGTAAGAACTTTGATCTTATTTGTGAGGCTTGGGATATGCGTAAAGCCGGTAAATCATTAAACTCCATAGCTCAACACATGAATGATAACGGTTACGCACGTACCTATAAAGATAAAGCCACCAAAGCCGGGCAAAAGGTGCTTATGAGCGATAAGATATTGAGTGACAGAGTATTCCCAGACCCTTTTTATTACGGCGTGTTAATCCAAAAAGGTAAGCAGGTTGATCTAAGGGTTATTGCAGGCTATGACTTTAAGCCCGCTACTGATGAGGAGACGTATAATCATATTCAAAGCCTAACTGGTAGGAGGTCTGTTGTGGAGCGCAAGCGAACTGTATTTAAGCCATTAGTAGACATGATTATATGTGCTTACTGTAATAAAAAGATGTACCCTCAAGTGCCTAAAAGCGGCCGTAAGACAGAAGTAGCTCACATACTATCGTATCGCTGTGACACTCCCTATTGTCCACGTAAGAACAAGGAGCTTAAACTACATCAATCCGTTAGAGCAAAAGTCATCTTTGATTACATGTATGACATGTTAAAAAACTTCCATGTTACCCATGAGGATTACGATCAGCTTTGTAAGCGGTTGAACACCAAAAATAATGCCGATTTACAGGCCGTAGCTGTCAAAATCCACTCAAAGCAAGGTGCGCTAAAAAGTATAGTGGCCGATAACAAGGAACGTAGCCTAAAGATACTCAACCTAAACCCGTCCAGCCCGATTTATAAAACTAACGAGGCTTATATCACCGACCAGGTAGTCGAACAGGAGCGAATACAGGCTGAGATTGATGACTTGCAGGAGCAAATCACTGACCCCCAACAGGATATGTTGAGCTTTGAGGAGTTCTTGAACATAACTAAAAGTGCTGATCTATATCTTAGAGCCGCTGACATTGCGGCAAAGGACAGGATTACTCGCCTAATCTACTTGAACGTGACTGTTGATGACCAAAATGTAGTCGATTGCCAGATACGAGAACCATTTAAGACGTACTTCAAAATGCACCATATCCTTGCTGGTCGGGGTGAGAGGACTTGAACCTCCGACCTCCGCGTCCCAAACGCGGCGCGCTAGCCAACTGCGCCACACCCCGAGGGCTTGATGTATTATAACAAATCCAATCGTCACCTATTTAGGTAAATCAGAAGGCGGTATATCTTAAAAAATATATAATGTGACGTATGCCTAAATACCCAAATGATGCTCTGTGGCTAAATGCTTTTACCAAGCCTGACTGGTACCTTGATGTCAAAGATGAATTTAGGCGGCTAGAAAAACTAGCCGTCAACGAGAAGGACTACTATAAACGTAAAAGCATTAAGCGCCCGGCTTATTCGCTAGTAGAGACAGCGGTTCGTGAGAACAAAATTATTCTAGCCCAGAGCGGCAAGAACTTTGACCGCGAACGGCGTCCTATCGACACCATAGTTATCCACCATACCAGTAATAAACCGGGCATGACACTGGGCAGGCTCAATGCCATGGAACTGCTTCGTATTTACGGTATGCATTATGCCGACCCTCCAAACCCGCTAGAAAAAAATTTAACCGGCCAGCCAGTCTGGTCCGGTCATTTTTATAATGACCAGCAAGTTTTTTGGTGCTACCACTGGTTTATCAGAGAAGATGGGCAGGCTGAGCGTCTTCTTAAGGATGAGTATATCGGCTGGCATGCTGGCAACTGGGATATCAACACTAGTAGTATCGCAATCTGTATTGACGATGATTTGTCCGACAAAAAACCGAGCGAAATCGTACTTAACGCCATTGCTGAGATTATCAAGCAACACTACCCGGGCATTTTAACGTCAAATATTCTGGGTCACAGGGAAGTCAATCCAAAAACGGTTTGCCCGGGGGATCTGTTTATCGATGGCTGGAAGGGGGAGCTGCTCAAAAAGATTGAGAAACACCTAAAAAGATAATAAATGGTCGAGTAGGAGCGATTAACCTTGAACAGTTCGATGTGCTCCTGTTATCGCTCAAAACGTACTGGGATTATACCGGTAATAAGTCGCTAATCGCAGACATGAAGACCAACTTAGAACTACCCACATTTAGTCAACATCTGTTGGCTTATGAACTATAACAGAGGTGTGTGATAGCAAGCCTTAGATAGTGGTGGAGTGATTTGAACGTTAAGCGGCCATAAACATTTGACATGACGAGCCATATATTTTATTATACGAAGATGGCAGAACTCCTAAATAGCTCGCAAGCTATCATACTGGGTGGAGGTTTGGAAGTCGCAGATGACGGTCAGGCGGCTTTAACATTAGCTTCTTTACAGCGAGCAGAACGTGCTGTTGAACATTATCGTAATAATCCGACATGGTTTAACCGTGAAGGTAGTGTAATTGTCTGTAGTGGGGGCGCCTCGTGGTTGTCTAATGAGACGTACTCAAGAAGCGAAGGCTCCCTGATGGCCGATGTACTGGTGAGAGCAGAGGTACCCCACCGTCTTATCGAAAAAGAAGAGGCTTCCCACGATACGTTGTCCAATTTTTTTAACAGCACACCTTTCTTTGACCTTGACTACGTTGATGAACAGTCACCGCTTAGTGTCATAACTCAACCCGTACACTATCCGCGCGCCAATTTCTATGGCAAGTTAGTCTTAGGAGCACCTACACAAAACGTAGAGGCTCCAGGCTTGGATGATCTACGGAGAAAAGCTCAAGAAGCTACATTAAGATTAATGGCGCGTACTTTCTTTGCCGGCGTGCAAGATGGAGACCGAGAGAAGATTGAACAGAGAGCTGAACTCATGCGAAGATCGCTTGATGTTTTTAAACTGCCGCTTCGGCTAATCTGGAAATAAATAGCTTCAATCACTGTTTCTATACCTTTTAATTGGTCGGGGTGAGAGGACTTGAACCTCCGACCTCCGCGTCCCGAACGCGGCGCGCTAGCCACTGCGCCACACCCCGAAAAAGTAAAGCGTTTCATTAACGGGGGTAATTATAGACTAATCTTTCTTAAATACCAATTTTGTGACATAACTAGACTATAAGTAATTTTTATGATATAATAATAGTGAAATTATGAAATATGCATCGATATTCTTCACGATTTTGCTAATCTGGGTAGCAGTTATCCTGATGGCTTTAACGAGGAGTAATTCTAATGAGATCTTCCAGCTTTATCTAGCTGTAATGGTCTCAACCTTGGCGCTATTTTTAATCGGTTTTGCCAGGAAGTAACATGACTAAGCAAAGCCCATCATCGATTGCGGCCATAAAGCGCAATCGAGCAGCTAAATTAGCTAGTCTGGCCACCAAAGCCTATTACCTGCATCGCCGCGGGCAAGATGAAAAGATGTATTCTCTTATATGTGATGAATTTATTAGTCTAGGCGGTATATATATAAAGTTCTTGCAGGGTGTACTTCTTCAGAGCCAGTCTATTAAATTTTGGGATAACCCGGATCGATTGAAAGTTTTTGAGAATCTCGACCATGAGCCTATAGATATTGTGGCAACTCTAAAAGGCGAACTGTCTCCTAGCAAGCTAGCTAAAATTAAGTTAATACAGCCACAGCCATTTGCTGCCGGTAGTTTTGGCCAGGTGTATTACGGGCAGCATGCTAACGGCAAACCGATTATTATAAAAGTGCTGCGCCCGATGGTTAGGGAACTATTAAAATTTGATCTTAGGATGCTGAGCATTTTCACTAAGCGATTAGTTGAAAAGCAATCCGCCAATTTATCCGTTGATATGGACCAGGCAATTAAAGACTTTCGCTCAGCCACTCTAAAAGAAACTGACTATATCTCCGAAGTACAATTTGCCAGTGAATATTACGAGCATTTTAAGGGCAATCCCCAATTTATTGTTCCTGAAACTTATGTGGATCTTTGTACCGCCAACATTATTGTCCAAGAATATATAGACGGAGTATCAGTGGCTCAGTTGATACGCCTTAAAGAGCAGGGGGCTGATCCTAGAGCCTACGTTCGAGATAATCTTGGGTCTGATCTAGACACCCAGCTTCAAATACTTGGCGTAGAATCAATAAACGCCATATTTAATATGCAGCGCGTCCAAGGTGATCCTCACCCTGGCAACGTGCGGCTGTTATCTGGTAATCGGGTAGGGATGATTGATTTTGGAATCGCCGCTCCAACACCTGATAATAAAGCTGCTTTTTATGGAATACTATCGGCTTGGAACCAAATTTATGGTCCCAGTTTTGAGATCAGTTCGCTATTTGAGCAATTTATAAGATTCTTTGTAAGCGACCTGTACCGAGCTCTCCAAAGACTAGCAACTATTAATCCGGCTAGATCGAATGACAGCAACAGCTATACCAGGGAAATTGGCAAAATGGCTGAGGCTACTTTTAAAAAGTCCGTTGGCGTTCAGGATCTCCGCCCGTTTGTCGAGGACGGCAGCATACTAGGCGTTCTTAATAAAGTCATAAACAAAAATAATCGTTTTGGCTTGGTCCTAAAACTAGAAGCATCAGAAATCTTAAGAGCTTCGCAAACTTACATGACTTTGGTTGAAAGCCTAGGGCGAAGAAATCAAGTACTTCCCAAAGTATTTAAAAGCGTAGTTGAAACTGTCGAGAGAGAACACCCAGAGTTTACTGGCCCTGATGAAGCCAGTCTAAGCGTGTCTGATTCAATAGATATCGTCAGTAAATGGCTGGAGAGAATAGCGGTCAGAGACCCGGCTTTCTTCCATCAGATCATAAGTCGTATTAAAATAGGTTCAGTTAAGCTGATGCCTAAATCAAGTTCAAGTAATGAAGACACCATGACAATACCTACAATAAGAAAGGAGAAGACCCATGCTTAAGGAATTTTTGCTTTTCATAAAGTATCCGTACACGGCCGGAGTAATAGCAACTATTTGGCTAGGCAGTGCTATATTGATGGCCATCAACCGCAATTTGCCTAGTATCCGAATCGTAGCAATCGATATGCTAGCTAGCGTTGTTATAGCTGGTTTTGGTTTTGGCGGCAAGTCCCAGAGCTAATAAACTTTTTGAATCTGGATAATTGACCTAGCTAGACGGGTAACTGGATCAATTTCAATTAAAACACTATTAAACTGCATTCTGCCGGTCTCTTCCATAACGTTACGGGTCGGTCTAGAATTTAGCCAGCGGGGTATGATACTGCTGAATTCTACGCCCAAAGACGAGTCCAAAGATCCGCACATACCAACATCGGTAATATGAGCAGTCCCCTTAGGCAGGACCATGGCATCAGCTGTTGGGATGTGCCAATGATCACCGATAACCGCACTGACTTTACTGTCTAGGTAATATCCAATAACCTTTTTCTCGCTGCTAAAGTCGCCGTGGAAGTTAACGACAGTCGCTATATATTTACTTGGCTTTTCGATTTCTAGTATTTCATCGATGGTTTTTAAAGGATTAGCTGTTGGTTTTCCAGAGTCCCTGCCGACAATTTGCCCGAGCAGACTAACAACTAGAACTTTGCCCTCAGGTACCAAAACAGTCTTATAGCCTTTGCCAGGCATTGAATCAGGGTAATTAGCCGGCCGGATAATCGGTTCATCAGGATCATTAAGAAGGGGTATGCTTTCTTCCTGATGCAGGCTCCAATTACCACCAGTACAAAAATCTACTCCGGCTGCCTGTAGTCTCCGGAAATCTTTAACTCTAACACCCTTACCATCACTTAGATTCTCAGCTTGAGCAATTACTAAATCAACTTTATATTTACGACGAATATTCGGCAAAAGCTTCTCGACAACTTTTATGCCTGGCTCTGCCATAACATCACCGACATAAAGTATGTTCATGAGTAGGCCAACATAAAGCTTCTAGAGTTTACTTGGCAAACTCAATAGCTCTAGTTTCCCTAATAACATTTACTTTTATGGTACCAGGATACTGCATGGTTGATTCTATCTTGGTGGCTATATCTCTAGATAGTTTAATGGCCGCCAAATCATCGATAGCCTGGGGCCTTACGAAGACTCGGACCTCACGACCGGCGCTAATAGCATAGGCCTTTTCGATTCCACCAAAGCCTAGAGCTACATTTTCAAGCTCTTTCATTCGTTCGACAAAATTCTCAGCAGATATGTTACGAGCACCAGGCCGGGAAGCGCTAATAGCGTCAACAACCCGCACTATTAAAGCTTCAACGGTAGTTGCTTCGATGTCGTCATGGTGGGCCTCGGCGGCGTGAGCGACTTCTTCCGGAGCGCCGTATTTTCTAAGCATCTCACCGCTTATGTGGTGGTGCTTGCCTTCCATTTTGTGAGTTAGAGCCTTACCGAGATCATGTACTAAAGCGGCATACTTAGTAGTCTTAACATTCGCTCCAATTTCCTCGGCAATCATCCCGGCGATGTGAGCCATCTCGGTGCTGTGTTTTAATACGTTTTGACCATAGCTTGTTCGATATTTAAGTTCTCCAAGAAGATGCAGTATTTCTTTAGGTATACCAATAATGCCAACCTCACGGGCGGCATCTTCACCAGCTCGGATGACATCTTTCTCAACTGTAGCCTGAGCTTTTTGCACAACTTCTTCAATACGACCAGGGTGTATTCGGCCGTCTTTCATAAGCATTTCCAGTGCTAACCTAGCGACTTCTCGTCGGACTGGGTCGAAGCTGCTTAACACAATGTATCCAGGAGTATCATCGACCATGATATCTACACCAGTGGCTCGTTGAAGGGCCTGAATGTTACGGCCTTCTTTACCAATAATTCGGCCTTTCATTTCTTCGTCTTCCAGCTTAACCGAGCTAATGGTTCGCTCGGCCGTTACTTCGCTGGCCATCCGTTCCATAGCGCCAACAATTATAGATGCGGCATTATCCTCAGCATCTTCCTTGGCTTCGTTTTGAAGCTTTGCTACTAAATTAACCAAGTCTCCCCGGATGTCACGTTCGGTCATCTGAAGCAGTTTCTCGGCTGCCTCTTGCTTGGATAGCTTGGCTATCTTCTCTAGCTTGTCTTGTTGCTTTTGACGAATTGCCCGAATCTCGTCTTTGAGCTCCTCAACCTCAGATTCGCCTTTACGCAACGATTCATTCCGCTTATCCAAACTGTCGAGTTTCTTATCGAAATTTTCTTCTCGCTGAACTAAACGCTCTTCGAGTTCTTTTAATTCCTTGCGTCTTTGCTGTTCTTCTTTACGCGTTTCCTCAACAACTTTGTTAGCCTCTTCTCGTGCATCGTCAATAATTTTAGAGGCTTCTTTTTTAGCTTTTTCTAGTTCTTTTTTTGCCTGATCGGCAGCCGTGCCTATTTTCTGGCGGGTCATAATTGTGTTTGCTCCAAAGCCAACACCTAATCCAACCACAGCAAGAACAATGGCTAGTATCTCCATTTTCGATCCTTTCTATCGCGCAGATCTGACCATTGGCGTCGCTATCACTTCTCTAGCCAAGGTAATAATCTGAAAATCGAATTAAAATTTAGAAGTTTATCGTTAAACTGGAATTGCTCCCAAAAATTGCAAATCCTAATAAAACTATACCCTATTTCGAGGTAGTTTCGCAATATCTACGTAACCACACTACTTTGGCAGAGTGGCATTAATCTTGCCCCCGTAACTAGGTAGTACCGGCAAATCACTTCGGCCCTTAATTAACTTTTTAATACCCGTCGCTATCCAGCTTTTTCCTTTGGCGGTAACTATTGGTATGTTAAGCCCGTAACTTACGGCATTACCAATGCTTAGCCCAATCCTAAGACCAGTATAACTGCCAGGGCCCTGGAAGCAGACAATGCCCTCGATATCATTAAGTTTAATGTTTGCTTGTTCGCATAACTCTCTTAACTTTTGGTGGATAGTTTCGGCGAGCTCATAATGGGCTTTCCAGACAATATATTTATTTTTTTCCTGGTTTTTATATAAACCAATCTCAGCGCTGGGGTTGTCGGTTTTAATGGTTAATATAATCATTTTTCTTTCAAGCCTTTAATCAAATATTCCAGATTGTCTGGACAGGTTAGCCTAAGATGTCTTGATGATTGCCCCCCGACCTTAAATTCAATAACTATCTTGGATTTAGGCAATACGTCTTCAACTATATTTGACCATTCAATTACCGTAACGCTAGACGGATCTTTGACGGTTTCGTCTAAGTCATATTCTAAAATGCCGGCTTCTGCTAAGCGGTAAAAATCAAAGTGCTTTAGGTGCAGCTTACCGCTGTCATAAACTCGTGAAATCGTAAAACTAGGGCTAGATACGTTATCCCTATGCCCCATACCCCTAGCCAATCCGCGTACAAATGTAGTCTTACCAGCTCCGATATCACCCACTAGCTCTAAAACTTCTCCGCCTTTTAGATTGCGCCCGATAACCCTGGCGATCTCTTCGGTTTCTCGTTCGCTTGATGACTTAACCGCAAAATTTATTCCAACTGCCATAATCAAATAGTATACTATTTACTATCTTAATTTGATCTTATAAATAAAGACTCTTAGAGGGTTATACTTAGGTGTAGACATGTTGCAACTTAGCAAAGCTTTAATTAATCGACCAATACTTTCTCTTCGTACTGGCTCAGAAATTGGTACGACAACTAACTTAATAATTAACCCTAATAATCTAAAAATTGAGGGCTTTTACTGTCAGGATAAATTTGACAAGAAATCATCCAAGGTGCTCCTTTACCAAGACATTAGAGATCTTTTGCCCCAAGGCTTTGTAGTTAATGACCACGAGGCTTTAACGGATACCAAAGAACTCGTGCGGCTCGAAGACATTATCAAGCTTAAGTTTAGTTTGATCGGTAAACCAGTTATAACAGTTAGTAAAGATAAAGTCGGTAAGGTCAATGACTTTGCTACCGAAATTGAAACAATGTATATCCAGAAAATTTACGCTAGCCAAGCACTCCTAAAGAACTTAAGCAGTGGTTCACTGAGCATTGACCGGTCGCAGATTACCGAAATAACCAACACCCGAATTATAATTAACGACCTGATTCAGCCGGCATCTGCCAGAGTACCGGCGACCGCCTAATCTTTCATAACGGCGGTTTTAATATCATTATATCTAAAACCCTGTCTGGCTAAATACTGCATCAATTTTTGGTTATCTTGATATTTCGATTGCCGCCTTTTTTGAATAATAATCTGTTCGATGACTTGGCCATCGTCAACTTTAAGATCGGCTAGGACTTTATCGGTAATACTTTCTTCGATATGTTTTTGTCTTAACTCTTGGCGTAGCCTAACGATACTCCTGGGTTTGATGGCATTACGGGTTTCTACCCAAGACCTGGCGAATTTGAGGTCATCAAGCAAATCTACTCTTCTAAGCCTTCTTAATATTTTAGCAACCGCCTGGTCGGCCACTTGTTTGCGCTTTAGATATTGAGCCATCTCCCACTCGCTTCTGGCCCTAATTGACAAGTAGTGAAGCGACCGATTGTAGGCCTTATCTTCACCAGACAGTTCCTTTAGTCGCCCAATTGTTGAACTGTTAATTTCTTGACCAACCGCTAACTTGCTTTCTACAAGGCTGATTTCGCTAAGGCTGAAGCTGTATTTGTCGTCTACAAATATCGAGTACCAGGCAGCTTTTTTTACCTGAGTTTTAATGCTGGTTATCTTCACGAAAAGCCCCTGTTGGTATCAGGTTTTAGACTTTCTTGTCTTCATCTTCGCGAATAAGTTTCTCAAGCTCATTCATAACTTTGGGATTTTCTTTTAAGTATTGTTTGGCCGACTCTCGGCCTTGGCCAATCTTTTCGCCTTTATAGGCAAACCAGGCACCGGATTTTTCAATGATATCTCTACTTGCTGCCATGTCGAGTACTTCACCGGATCGGCTGATACCTTCGTTATACATGAAATCAAACTCAGCTTCTTTGAACGGCGGAGCGATCTTGTTTTTAACAACCTTGACTCTGGTTCGGTTTCCAATCACAACTTCAGCCTGCTTAATTTGGGAGATACGCCTTATGTCCATTCGCACAGAGGAGTAAAATTTAAGCGCATTACCGCCTGATGTTGTTTCTGGGTTACCAAACATTATCCCGATCTTCATGCGAATTTGATTGATAAAAATAACTGTTGTTTTGGACTTGGAGATAACTGATGTTAATTTCCGAAGAGCCTGACTCATTAAGCGGGCCTGAAGACCTGGCAGTGAATCACCCATATCACCTTCAATCTCGGCTCGGGGGACCAGTGCTGCAACCGAGTCGATCACCACTATATCAACGGCGTTAGAGCGAACTAAAGTTTCAGTAATTTCTAGAGCTTGCTCACCGCTATCCGGCTGGCTAAGTAGTAGATTGTCGACGTCCACGCCTATTCTCTTGGCGTAATCAGGGTCTAAGGCATGCTCGGCATCGATAAAAGCTGCCGTGCCGCCTCTTTTTTGAGCCTCGGCAACGACGTGCAGGGCAATGGTTGTCTTTCCACTAGACTCTGGGCCATAGATTTCGACAACTCGGCCTTTTGGCAATCCTCCGCCTAAAGCTATGTCCAAAGCGATACTGCCGGTAGGTATGACCTCTACGTGAGTGGAATGGGCGTCGCCTAATTTCATTATCGAACCTTTGCCAAATTGTTTTTCAATAGTCTCTAAAGCCAGGCCTAACGCCTTAGTTTTACTCTCGTTCTTATCTCTGTCTGCCATTGTTTATCCTTACCCAATTCTTAAGTAACCTAATTATAGCAAAGCCGGTAGTTGTCTCATAAGGCTTATGCTTTAAGGGGTATTTCTTATATAATTACGTTAGTTATGGCCCTCACTAGATTAAACCCAGATAAAGCCGAATCGGCGGTAGCTAAAGGTGCCCACCAAATTATTGAGAGAGCTATAAAAACTGGGGTAACAGATATCCATGTCGAGCCAAACGATAGTTATTTGCTGGTTAGATATCGAAGAGCAGGCAGTTTATATCTAGCCAACAAGATACCAAATCTCAAAGCCTTGTCACTTATAAAGCATTTAAAATCTCTGGCTAATCTTGACACGTCTAATATTAACGAACCCCAATCCGGTAATTCCACGCTTAAAAGTGGACGTCGTGAATACCAACTCACCATATCTACATTGCCGCTCATTAAAGGTGAAAAAGTTACCATTCATATAAATTCAACCGGAGCACCCGTAGACGACCTTCGGGCGATGGGTATCTGGGGGCCTACTAGACGGATAGTCGAACGAACTCTCGGTAGTCCCAGAGGACTAGTCTTAGTTACCGGACGTAATCCTGAAGCGCTTAGTCGTAGTATAGTATCTTTTCTGTCGCAGTACGGATCACTGCCAGTAAAAGTCGCAATGATAGGTGTAAACACTTTTGCGCCCAAGGCCGTTAAGTCGACCGTCCCGATCTCTAAGGCCAATTTAAGTATTAGCCGGCAAATAAATTTACTAATACGTGAAGAAATAAATGTACTGGGAGTGAATCCGGTTATTGATCATCAAACAGCTACAGCTGTCTTGTCGGCAATTAACGGGGGTATTTTAGTATTTGGCGGCATACCAGCTAGTAGTCTTGCCCAAGGCTTAGTCAGCATCCAGTATTTAATTAAAGAACCGCTAGGGTTAATACCAGATGTAGTTTGCGTGGGGCAGAATGAAGTTCGAGGGATATGCCCTGGGTGTCGGGAGAAATATATGTTAAGCAGTGTTGACCGACAGACCCTAGATAAATTTTTTGGTACATCAAAAACCGTCAAAATCAAACAGCTACATGAACTCGAGAAAGAAGCTTTGAAAGATAAGCTAGAACCGAATCTGCCGCTAACCAGTACTACGTCAAGCATTAATCAATTGTGGCGCTCATCTTCGCACGGGTGCAAGCAGTGTGACTATACGGGTTATGCCCAGTCAGTTGGGCTTTTCGAAGCCTGCAGGCTCTCCGATGACCTTAAGAAACATCTGTTGGAAGGGGCCTTGGTATCGGAGATATATAAAACAGCAGTCGAGGAGGGCATGATTAGTCTGTTGGCCGACGCTTTCGTAAAAGCACTACGGGGCATGATTGATTTACCAACTCTAATAAGCGTAGCCAGTCTAAAGTAAATTAGTCTGATCTATCTTTTTTGATTTTACGTCTACGCCAAGATGTTTATAGGCCTTATGCGTAACTTTTCGCCCTCTCGGTGTTCTCTGGAGCATTCCGATTTGCAAAAGATAGGGCTCTATAAAATCTTCAATTGTGGTGCGTTCTTCGGCGGTTAAAGCGGCAATTGTATCAACTCCTACCGGCCCTCCCTTATAATTGTCGATAATCGATCTAAGTAGCAGCCTGTCGATCGGATCCAGCCCCAGCTCGTCGATATCTAGCAATTTCAAGGCCTGGAGGCTTGTTTTAGTGTCGATAATACCGTCACCATTTACATCGGCATAATCTCTGACTCGGCGTAGTAAGCGATTGGCTATTCTTGGAGTTAAGCGGGAACGCTTAGCTAGCTCAAGCGCAGTTTTAGCATCAATCTTAATACCGATAATTTTGGCAGCTCTTAGAATAATTCTTTGAATTTCGTCATCGTTATAAAACTCCAGGCGGTGTATCATCCCAAACCGGTCTCTTAGGGGAGCGGCCAAGGCACCCGTCCTAGTAGTAGCGCCTATAAGCGTGAACTTTGGAATATCCAGTCTTAAGCTGCGGGCGCTAGGTCCTTTGCCAAGCATAATATCGAGTTTAAAATCTTCCATCGCCGAATATAAAACTTCTTCGACGGTTCGATGTAAACGATGGATCTCATCGATAAATAAAATATCGCCGTCGCTTAGATTAGTGAGCAAACTAGCTAAATCTCCAGCTCTTTCTATGGCTGGTCCACTGGTAATTCTGATCTGAGCACCCATCTCGTGGGCTATAACGCTCGCCATAGTAGTTTTCCCCAGTCCCGGGGGACCATATAGCAAAATATGATCAAGCGATTCGCCTCGCTGACGGGCGGCTGTTATAGCCAGTAAGATGTTTTGTTTGAGTCTTTCTTGACCGATATAGTTAGCAAAATCCCTAGGCCGTAGGGTAATTTCTAGTTCTTGATCCTTGGGATCGTCAACACCAGCATTATTACTGACTATTCGTTCTATTGCCATATACGATTAAGTATAATGTAATTTCTTTTTTAAGGCCTAAGATTAACTATATTACCGAAGTTTTTTAGACTTTCTTCAAGGCTGCTTTAATCCGTTCTCCTGTCGGTAGTTCTTTGTCGATGCCCTTTAGGGCTGTAGCCGCGTCGTGCAGGGAATAGCCTAAGCTAATAAGCCCGGCAATTGCCTCGTCTTTAGATGTCATTTGGTCGGAGGCTAAGATGCTGTCTAAATCGGTCATACCCGGAACACCGATCTTATCTTTTAGATCTACGATAATTCTCTCGGCGAGGCGCTTGCCAACGCCCGGTGCAGATTGAATATATTTCACATCGCCGCTGGCTATAGCAGTTCGTACATCATCAACCGTACCGGCGCTCAAGACACTTAGAGCCATTTTAGGTCCGACCCCATTGACATTGATCAGCTCTTCAAATAGCTCCATAGTGGCCAGCTGTAAAAATCCGAATAAGTCATGGGAATTCTCGCGAATATGTTCATATATATAGACTTTGAAAGGGGAGTTTATTGCCAGTTTGCCAAAATCTTCACCAGTAACCAGCACGCCGTAGCCCATGCCGTTGACTGAAATAACCACAACCCCGCCGAGTTTTTCGCTGACAATTCCTTCAAGTGTTGAAATCATAATGTCTTATTATGTCGTACTACCATGCTGTGGCAAATAGCAGCAGCTAAAGCGTCGGCACAATCATCCGGTTCGGGCACCTCACGCAAGTGCAATATAACCCTAACCATTTCCTGAACTTGCTTTTTAGTCGCTCTACCGTAGCCAGTCAGTGATTGTTTTATCTGGAGTGGAGTGTATTCAAAGATTTTTAGACCGGCTTGTCGTCCACACAACAAAATTACACCCCTGGCCTGTGAGACACTCATCGCGGTGGTTATGTTTTGGGCAAAAAATAACTTTTCTACGGCCATCGCTTCGGGCTTAGTTTGAGCAATTACCGTTGTTAATTCATCAAAAATTGTCTCCAGCCTTATAGCCGCTTCTTGATTAGCCGGAGTCCTTATAACTCCGCCGTCCAGAAAATCTAATTTCTGGTCAACGGTTTCGATGACCCCGAACCCCAAAATACCAGTTCCAGGGTCGATGCCTAGTATGCGCATTAGTTCTCTATCAGTTCGTCAGGTATCTCGAAATTGACGTAGGTATTAACTACGTCATCCAGCTCATCCAGTGCGTCCATCAGTCTAATTACTTTGCCGGCGGTCTGCTGGTCTTTAATCTCAACAATATTAACGGGCACGAAGGTTAGTTCGGCCTCCATGATTTCTGCCTCAGCTTTTTGCAGGTTACCGCGGACTTGGGCTAATTGCTTAGATTCGGTGTAGATAATTAATTCACCAGATTCTTCTTGTATGTCAGTGGCGCCGGCTTCTATGGCCTGCATCTCTAAATCGTCGCCAGCACCTTTAATACGTATCATACCTTTTTGCTCGAACTGAAAAGCCACCGAACCCTTTTCGGCAATATTACCGCCATGTTTAGAAAAAGCCAATTTTACGTCTGGGAAAGTACGGTTTAAGTTATCTGTGGCACACTCTACTAAAATCGCAACACCGCCCGGCCCATAACCTTCGTACATTACTTCTTGAATTTGGCTGCCGCCGAGCTTTCCAGAACCGCGGTCGATCGACCTTTGAATATTAGCTGTCGGCATGTTAGAGACTTTCGCTTTGTCAATTGCCAGACGTAAGTTGAAATTGGTTTCCGGATCGGCGCCTGCCCGGGCGGCAACGGCTATGGCATTACCCAGTTTCGTAAACAATGCTCCGCGGGCCGCGTCTTTAGCGCCTTTTTGCCGTTTGATAGTCGACCACTTAGAATGTCCGCTCATCTATATCCTCATTGACCCTATATGTGTCTAACCATAGCTTATACCAAAACTGATTTTTACTAAATTCTTTTAGGCTTGTCTGAGGAGTATTTATTAATGTTATAATAACAGACATATCATCATAATTTATCCTACATAAAAGTAGCGATTCTTCAATTTCTAATAAAAAGGAACTGTTTTATTTATGAGCTCAGCGCAAACTTCACCCGCAACGACAGCCGACGACGAACAGAAAGAGCGTAGCCATGAAGAAATCATGTTTATTATCGTGGCACTTATGCTGGCCATGCTTCTCGGCGCGCTCGATCAGACTATTGTGGCGACCGCCCTCCCAAGAATTGCTACCGATCTTCATGGACTAAGTAAATTATCCTGGGTAGCTACTGCTTACTTGTTGACCAGTGCGGTTTCCACTCCTCTTTATGGGAAAATTGGTGATCAGTTCGGCCGTAAGAAAATTTTCCAGTTCGCGATAATTTTGTTTTTAATTGGTTCGGCGCTCTGCGGACTATCACAAAACATGGATCAGCTTGTGGCTTTTCGAGCCCTTCAGGGGATTGGCGCCGGGGGATTGATGTCTCTGGCCATGACGATAATTGGAGATGTAGTTTCGCCCAGACAAAGGGGCAAATATCTGGGTTACGTCGGCGCTGTTTTTGGTATTTCTAGTATAGCTGGACCACTACTCGGCGGCTTTTTTACAGACTCTTTGTCATGGAGATGGATTTTCTATATTAATATACCACTAGGTATTTTTGCTTTGATTACGATCGCTGCTCGACTGCACTTGCCCGTTAAGCGCTCGGATACAAAGATCGATTATCTCGGTGCCGGGCTACTGGCTGCCACCGTCGTACCAATAATTTTAGCGACTGTTTGGGGAGGCGTAACGTACCCGTGGGGTTCGACGACGGTACTTAGCTTGTATGCTGGCAGTGTCATCGCCGGGATAATATTCGTATTGTGGGAAAGGCGACTGGGCATTCATGCGCTTATTCCTATGCATTTATTTAAAAACAAGATCTTCTCGGTATCTGTAGTGCTTTCTTTGCTGTCAGGACTGGTTTTGTTTGCGGGCATACTATTCATCCCCGAATATCAACAAATTGTCAGGGGTGATTCGGCAATAAAATCAGGTTTACTACTTCTGCCGCTTGTTGCCGGAATGCTTACTGCGCTAATAACGAGCGGTCGTCTAATAACTAGGTTTGGTCATTATCGAATATTTCCTATTATCGGGACGGCCATTACTGGGCTAGGGCTATTCTTATTCAGTCACCTGACAATTCACTCATCTCAAATAATACTGTCGTTATGGATGATAGTGTTAGGGGTTGGTATCGGTTCATTTTTACAGGTGATGACTCTAGCTGTCCAAAACTCAGTTCCAAGAGAAGAACTAGGTATCTCAACTGCTACGGCTACTTTTTTTCGGAGCATGGGTAGTTCATTGGGCGGTGCAATATTCGGTGCCGTTTTAATTAATCGACTACTTTCTCACTTAAAACAGCTTCTGCCGACGGCAGCCAGCGGGCACGTTGTTATTAACGCCAGCGCCATAGAAAACGGCATAGCACCGACTTCATTTGCTAAATTGCCGCCAAATGTTTCTCATGCTGTACTTCAGGCTTTTACATTGTCGTTTCACGATATGTTTTTGCTGACACTTCCGTTCGTGGCGGTCGCCTTTATTGTTTCGTTGCTTCTTAAGGAAATGCCGCTTAGGACAACTACAAGAGGCAGTGAAGAAATATAACTAAAAGATCTTAAGTGTTCCCCTGCGGAGAGTCCCAGTTTTCTCCAAGTATCACGACGAAGTCAGCGCTCGGATAATTACTGGCCTCCCCGGCTTCGGCTGATCCAGAAACGCTGGTTACAGCCGTGGTGTTAGACGAGAAAATTTGACTAAGTAAGGCTTTAGATGCAGGATCTTTACCGTTACTCAAATCAACAATCATTGAATTGGGATATTCGGTGGAGGCATCAGTTATAGTACTGACGTCAAAGCCTTTGGACGTTAATAGATTAGATTCTTTTTTAGCTAACCCATCTACATTACTACCGTTTAAGACCACGACATTAGCATTTTCTTGGACAACAGGGTTGTTTGAAGTCAGCTGGTCATAATAAGATTGCAGTTGGTTGTAGTTGCTTATACCGGCGGTTGGTATTAAGGCCTCTTCGCCAGAGCTTGGGTTGGTGTAGTCTGTAAGGATTGGGTTATTACAGCCATCACTGCCAACTGTTAATGTAGAGCAGTAGGCATAAGACTGGATCTTAGATAGATTGATGCCCTTTGTGATCTGTACCAGCCTAAGGACGTTTTGTAAGCTTAAATCAGTCTCGACATTGTTACCGAACGCGTTGAACAAGTCACTAATTTTAACGGGGTTAGATATAAAACCTAAGGTCTGGGCTTTTTTGACGATAGCGGTAAATATCTGTCGTTGGTGCTCGGTTCTATCAAAGTCCGATGAAGGGAAACCGTATGATCCATAGCCGTCACCCCTGGCTCGGGCTAGGTTAAGCGCTTCCTGCCCATTCAAAAAGACGGAGCCGTTTGGTAAGTTTAAGTTTGTGTTAGGGTCGTAAAGACCGCGCGGATCAGGGCTCTGAATATCAACCGTTACCCCGCCGACAGCATCTACGGCATCTTTAAATGCACCGTAATCAGAGAGAGCGTAATAATCTATTGGGATACCTAGGTCAGTTGTCGCTAGGTGCTGTAGTTGGCCCATGCCGTTTTGAGGATACCCAGGGAAGTTGGTACCCATATTATCGTTAGCGGCATTAATTTTCTGCCAGCCATAACCAGGGATATCTACCCATAAATCTCTTGGTATACTGAGTAAAAAGGCAGAGTGATTTTGGGTGTTGATACTGAGCAATAAAATTGAGTCAGTAAGATCTGCTCCGCCGTGTCCTGGTTGATCAGAAGAGTCTCCAGCTAGTAGTATGTTCACTCGACCGGTGCCTTCTCCTTTTAACGGAGTGTTATTAAAAGCTGCCGTGATGTCACTAAAGAAATTTCCGTGAAAGACTTTGTTGATATTGGCAAGCGCTCTCCATCCAACCCAGCCACCAACTGTTAAAACAGCAAAAACAGCAACGAGCGCTACGCTAAACGCGATTTTTTTCCCTGACCTAGGTTTCTTCTTGGTTTTTTTATTCGGCTTAATATGATCGCCGAATTGTGACGAAATGGGTTTGTTGGATGAGATAGTGGTGTTTAGCATTGAACTTTGGGATTGATACGATAACGGTGAAACCGATTGTTTAGTGCTGCTTACTGGCCTTTTGCGGAACTCTGGCTTTAAATAATTAGCTGATGGTCTAGTCAGCGGTATCTTATTATGAGAAACCAAGTGTTTAGGCCTTGTCATGAAACCGTCAATATATTGCTTTTTTATCGGGTGAGTCCGATACTCTGGTCTGGGTTTTATCATTTGCCCTACCATTTTAGCATGTTTAGTGTACATATAAATCCTGCAGGATTGATGAAAGATTGAAAAAATAATAATTGACTTATCGATATATCGGTAGTACTATCGATATATCGATAATACAGAGAGTTTAAATTGATTTCTGACAATAATGATTCTGGCTTTGGACCAGATAAATGCTTACACGATCACCATCACGGTTTTGATAAACCCTGGGGTCGATCCACTCACGGCCGACGTGGTGATGTCCGGCCCATTATATTGAGTCTATTGCTGGTGCGGCCAATGCACGGCTATGAATTAATTCGTTCAATTGAGGAAAAAAGTCACGGCATGTGGCGACCCAGCCCGGGAACGATCTATCCACTTCTACAGCTACTTGAAGAAACTGATATAGTGGTAGCTCGCGAGGAAGAAGGCAAGAAGATATATTCACTGACAGATATCGGCATAGAGGAGGCCAAGCAGAAACCTTCTGAAGATCGATGGAAGGGTTACGATAAAAAGGATATCGAAAAAATCGTTGAGCTTAAGAAGAATAATATCAAGGCGATGCATCTTATCCGTAATATAGCTAGGAGTGGGGACAAAGAAAAGCTCAGTGCGGCAACAAAAATAATTAAAGATACATCTGACAGACTTATGGCACTTACCGATGAACCAACCAAAGATTTAAACGATAAAAGGGGGAAGAGTTAAGATGCCCGATATTATGATATCGGCAGAGAAGGTGACTAAACGCTACGGCAGCTTTACCGCAGTGGACAATATCGACTTTAAAGTTAAACACGGTGAAATATTTGCTTTTTTGGGACCAAATGGCGCAGGTAAGAGTACTACCATTAAAATGCTGACTACCCTTCTCGCCCCGACATCCGGCAAGCTAACTTTGGCGGGGTATGATGTTGTTAAGCAGCAGTATAAAGCCAGGAAGTCTTTTGGTATTGTTTTTCAAGACCCTAGTGTCGATGATGAACTGACTGCCTATGAAAACATGCAATTACACGCGGTCTTTTATAAAGTCCCTCGTTCTGAAAGATCTGAAAGAATTACTACCCTTCTAAAGTTAGTAGAACTAAATGATCGACGGGACCATCTAGTAAGAACCTTTTCCGGGGGGATGAAAAGACGGCTGGAAATTGCTCGGGGACTACTTCATCACCCAGAAGTGCTTTTTTTGGATGAACCAACACTTGGGTTAGATACTCAGACTCGAGCATTGATGTGGGACTATGTTAAAGGTCTCAGCAAAGATAAAGGCACGACTATATTTTTCACCACTCACTATATTGAAGAAGCTGAACAAGTTGCTGATCGGATAGCTTTTATTGACCACGGACGTATCGTTGCAACTGGCACGGCCACAGAGTTAAGAGAGCAAACCAAAACCGACAGCTTGGAGCAGGCATATTTAGCGCTTACCGGTAAAGAACTACGTGATGAAGAGGTGGGCCGGGGTGAAGCTAGACGAATGCGCCAAAGAGCAAAGAGGATGCGTTAATGGAGGCGATCTATATCTTATGGCTAAGGCAAATGAAAAGATGGATGAGAGCTCGTTCAAGAATTGTAGCCGCTATCGGTCAACCGTTACTATTTTTGCTGGCTTTAGGCTATGGCCTTGGTTCGGCTTTCAAGCAATCTGGGCACGGTAGTTATTTACATTTTTTGGTGCCAGGTATTATGGCCCAAAGTGTTCTTTTCTCGGCAGTGTTCTTTGGGGTTAATATAATCAATGACAAACAATTTGGCTTTTTAAAGGAGACCTTAGTAACACCCGTTTCCAGGGCTAAGATTATGCTTGGGGGTGCTTTAGGCGGGGCTACCACTTCGGTGTTCCAGGGCGCTTTAGTACTGATCATTTCTCTTTTTCTGGGATTTAGGCCATACAATTGGTTGATGGTTATAGTTTCTCTGTTGATATTAGCCGTACTGGCGGTCGCTCTAGCCAGCTTCAGTTCCGGGATTGGTTCGATAGTAAATGACGTTCAGGGATTTCAAGCCATTAACCAATTTCTAGTGTTCCCGCTATTTTTCCTGTCAGGATCACTGTATCCTTTGACTAATGCCCCGAGAGCCCTAAAGGATATCGCTAACTTTAATCCAATTAGTTACGCTGTTGATGCCTTAAGAGAAAGCCTGCTGCATCAAACACACTTTGGATACACCAGAGATTTTATAGCCCTCGGGATAACCGTGGTAGTCCTTGTGTTATTTGGCATATATCGATTCCAAAAAATCGAGGCATAAAAACCCAGTTATCAAGCTGCCTTATCGAGTTCAGGTACCTTGACTACCGATCTGACAATGTGTAAAGCGCGCCTCCTTACAGGCGGTGGTTCAGTTTTACCGATGTGCACGAATGGGTTAATAATTACCGCGTGTTGCAGTAAGTCTGCATCTTGGAGGTGTGAGGCCAGCTGTTCTACTCTGTCCAGGTGCCGATCTCTAATCTTTGCTAAATGACCAAGCCTCATGAGTTGCGCGGGATTACGACGCGGTTCTAGGCCACGGTTCCGCGAGATTGTCCCCCAGCGCAGCTCATTAAAGTCTAGGGAGTATCTTGCTGTTTCAAGCGTGAAATTAGCAAAGTGTTTTAACCCGCCGGACTGCTGAAAGAACTCTCTAACAATTTCTGGTTCCGGGAACTCTACTGGGGTATATTGATCATGAATCCGATCGTGCTGGCATCTTGCTATTTCTATGACATTAAATGGGTTATGCCTTAATCTCCAGTACAAGGATCCTGGTCCATCCTTTTCATAAGTTCGTCTCCAAAAATATAGATGATGCAGGTCATCATAACAACCCAAAGGAGTATTGGCTAACGTACACTTATCTCCCAAGCATTCTGTCGATGTCGGCAAAAGTGCCAAGCCTGTTTCATCATCCGTAGGCGCTGGCACCATTTCCGTCGAGGGCGGGAAAAGTGCCAAGCCTCTTTCAATCATAGGCGTTGGCACGTTTCCCATAGCTTATCCGATCGTCCTTCGTCTAAGCATTAACATAAACACATTGTGGCACAGTAACTTGTAATTGCAAAGAGATAAATATCACAAAGGATGGGAGTTGTTAGAACTTACATCCTATCTTTTGTCTCTATCCTAGATAAAATTTCAACAGCGGTTTCATATAGTAAAGCAGTTCGGATTATATCAACGAACCGTGCCTCCTCGCCCGCTGTGCAAGGTGACAAATAACGACCGTCAGTGCCTATAATTTGTCTACGAGTGTTAAGTTGGCCGTCCGGGGACGGTTTGCCATCATTTAATCTTCCGTCTGGCAACACAAAGAAATATTCTCCGCTGCCGGTTCGGTGACTACCCGATTTTGGCGAATCCTCGAGGGTAACTTTATTGCCCGGCAGTTCCAATAAAACGGATACATCTTCTACTGCAGTTCCGCCCCACAATTTGACAGACCTCACTCCAGCTAATTGCTCAGGGGTAAACCCGTGTTCAATCAAGAACCTGGACGTCAAATATTCTACTGCTTCCAACGGAGTTACTGGAAGTTTTTCTTCGGCTGAAAATGCACCTTCGGGAAGGGTGTCTAATCCTTTTACCATGAGTAGCAAATAATAGCATAATACCTCTATTTAGTCAAGGACTAGAGTGAGTGACATTAACTGTCACGCGGGCCAGCTTTGTTTGCTATCATGTTGTTATGTCTGACTGTATTTTTTGTAAGATTGTGAGCGGTGAAGCGCCAAGTTTCAAAATATATGAAGACGATTCTTTTTTAGCGTTTTTAAGTATTTTCCCCAAAACTGTAGGATCAACTGTTGTAATACCTAAAAAACATTACTCGAGCTATGTCTTTAACTTGCCGGATAATATTTATCGACAATTACTAGATGTCACTAGAAAAGTTGCCAGGCAACTAGATTCTAGAATTGAAGATTCAGATAGAACAGCTCTAGTTTTTGAGGGGTTAGAGGTTGATCATGTCCACGCAAAGCTGTACCCTCTGCATGGTGGTGCTGAGCTTTATGAGGGTGAATCACCAATCGAGGGTCCTAGGGCAAGCGATGATGATCTAAAAAAAATTGCCGAAGATCTAAGTGAAACGTGATATTAAAATCGAACAACTTACTCTATTAGCTGTGGCTTAAAACCTAGTTTCAGAGTGGCTTCCCTCATCTCTTTAACGCCCACATCTAACACTGTATGATCGACAAATTTTACTTCAGTTCCGCTAAACCTTAAAGATACCCAATTATGCGACTCGTTAGACTCGTTTGTTACGCTTCCAAAGTTACTCTTTTGGAGTTTTTTCCCAACGGCAGCCAGATCTTTGGCGTAAAAATCTACATGATCCAGCCCCACTGGATCCGCCGACCCTGGGCGGCGCTGCATGAGTTTTAAGATGCATATTGATCTATAAAGCGGGTTTTTAAAAACCGCTGCCGCGATATAGCGTTTGTCGACAAAGCCGACGTGGCACTGGGTCAATAAATTATCTTTAAAAAGATTAGTAAGAATAGCATTGAACTGGTTAATATCTTTAGCCTTCCAGCCGATAGCTACGGGCTGGAATTCAGCAAACGGGCTTTTACCCACCAGGGAATCCCACTTCCTAAAGTAACTCTTGGTCTTTGCCTTAAGGGTCAACGTAAGATCAGTCATAAATAAATAATATCAGATTAAGAAGTAGCTTTAGCGGCTGCTAATATTTTTTCAGTAGTATGATAGAACCGACTGGTTGTCGAAACTTTGAATTCTTTCTCTATGAAATTAGAGCTGTCGTACTTGCCGTTTACTAAATGAATTACAGCGAACGCTTCTTTTTTGGTATAACCGATAAGTTCGTAACCTCCTTTCGGAGAAAATAGCGGAAGTTTGATATTTTTTGGCAACGGATCTGAAGTAAACATAATTACGTGACGAGTTTTTGAATTAAGTTCAATCCCGTTGAAGGGTGTACTTTTTAATATCGATTCGATCTCACCGGCGGTCCGAACGAATGTCTTGACCTCAAAACCCAGTGCAGCCAGTAAGTGTTCCTCAATTCTTTTCTCGAGAACAGCCGGATCGTTTTTTGAACTATCAAAAAAGACATTCCCGGTTTGTATAAAGGTATGGACGTTTTCTAAACCTAATTGCCCAAACAGCGTTCTTAGCTGATCCATTTTAACCTTATGGCTGCCCACGTTAATCCCTCGTAAAAAAGCAATATACTTGGTTTTCATGCCAAAAGTATAGCAAAGATTATATTAAGTCTTTGGCTTGAACTATAATTACATAAAGAGAATGGACGCTAACAAAATCTCAACCCCCAATAACTATGCTTTTATAGATAGTCAGAATCTCAACCTTTCAATCGTTAAACTGGGCTGGAAAGTTGACTTCAAGCGATTCCGCAGATATTTATCTGACAAATATAACGTGACGAAAGCGTTTTTATTCATTGGTTTTGTTGAGGGCAATAGTGAAATGTATAGGCACCTCACGGAAGACGGCTACATACTTATTTACAAACCAACTCTCGAATATAAAGACGGGGTAACTAAGGGTAATGTTGATGCTGAGCTGGTTTTACATACCATGATTGAACTTGGTAATTTCGACAAAGCCGTGATTGTAACCGGTGATGGTGACTTCCATTGTCTTATCGAGTATTTGGTCAAAGAACACAAGCTCATAAAAATATTGGTACCGGACCAGAAACATTATTCTGCGCTTTTGAAACGTTTTGACTCCGAATACTTAGCTTTTATATCTGACCTCAAAAATAAACTAAGTTATACCCATAAAAAGAAAAGAACCCAGTAAGGACGAGACCTTAAAGGGCGCTTTTCGTGGTGATTCTGTTTATAGATTATAGATTAATTTGAATAGATGATCAAGTAATATGGCAAATTTTCGGTGCTATTATTAATTAGTGAATCCAAAAAAACCACACTATATCTATAACGAAGACTATATATCTCTTTGGGATCTTGAGCTAGGTAATCTGCCCAAAACGGTAGAACTTGGTGGCCGTACCCTAACCCTTAAAAACGAGTTTCATATCTCGCTTATTTGTATTAGAGATATCGCTATTTTGATCGATCCAGATAACAAATCGAAAATTGGCAATGAAATTATCGATGAGTTTAAGCGTTTTACTCAAGAATATCCACTTGATAAATATGATATTTTGGATGATGTAAGGCTCGTACAACGTCATAGAAGTAGAACCATCATCGTTATGGTCAGCGTGCCTCATATTGGCAAGTTTTTTGATCGTTTAAGAACAAGATTCGATACCGGTTTACCTACTCAACCAACCCACCCACATTACTCTTTACAAGTTAGGACAACACGCTATCGGAATCCTTTCGAATCACGATCTTCTCAGAGATTCCAAAGCCGTTAAACTCCCTGTTGTGAGCCAAGCTCTAGTTAGCGGTTAGACCATATAATTTTTTGACTTTTCTAAGTCAGATTTATTTTTTTGACGCATTGGAACTTGACGGAGTAAGCCCTTTTTCTGTCATCCCAACAAAATATACCAGGAGTGAACCTACTAAGGCGTAGACTATTAGAGCAAACAGAGCAGTAAAATCAAGAACGTAAGACTTACTTATCACCGTGGAAGGGAAAATGCCCCTAAACGGCTCTAGAAGAGTGTTGCTTGTGCTATAGGTCCAATGGACAAAAGAAGCGTTTGGGTTAGCGGCGAAGAGCCTAAGCACTATCCTTAGCAGAAGGACTATCTCGACTAGCCCAACCACTAAATGTATAAGTCTTGATAAATATAACGTTGGTCGCATGAGTAACTCCTTTTTAATATAATTCTGTTTTAGTCTCATTTTTTTATTATGTCAATCCAAAGTGCATTTTTATGGCAGTAGTCGAACAGGCACCGCTTTAGTTATTTCTGACTAGCCTGAGACTTCAATCCTTTATAATATTGACTATGCATAAAAACCTAATAGATGCCGTTGGTCTACTAGCTGAGTTCGTATTGATTATGTCTCAGATACCTCAGATATACAGGGCTTTTAAACTTAAAGAGACCAGGGATCTGTCACTGTTAACAATATTCGCCGTAATAATCGGTCTATCTTTGTGGGTGGTGTATGGTCTAGTAAAGCCTGACTTTGTGATAGTTATAGCTAACGTTGCCTCATTGCTAACTTTTTGTGTGGTCTTATACGCTAAGATAAAGTTTTCTTAAAAATGCCAGCACACCATAAAAATACCAAACCGGGTTACCGCTACGCTAAGCTGACTCAACTCATCCGGGAAATTAAATTCCACGGGAGAGCTTCCATCCCTTGGCCGCTACGGCCAAACAAAGAACATCGTCAGAATGAATACGTGGTACCGCATACTCACGTAGATATAGAGTGGGAGATGACCTTTGAAGAGACCCTCAAAAAAGTCATTGACCCTCTATTAAACAGAGTACTGGAACTACTGGAAACAGAACCCGATTTTAAATTCACATTTGATGGTCAGGTAGGCTCCATATATGATTATCTCGACACCTTAAGCGAGGCCGAACGGGCTATAACTTTCGAGCGAATATCAAAATACGTCAAAACGGGTCGTTTTTCTGTAGGCCCCGGAGAGAGATCCGTTGACCAGCTCCACGACTCAGGGGAGACCCAGCTTCGGAATTTACAGATAGGAATTCGAAACTCAGAAGTACTTGGTCGAGCTATGATGATCGGGCATTTTCCCGATCAATTTGGCCTAACCAGCGGCATTCCTAAAATACTAAATCATGTGGGTATCGTTTTGGCTACTGGGATGCGCGGTATCCCTAGATCGATGCCTAGGCTTTTGAAGTTTAAATCTAGCGATGGGTCAGCTGTAACTTTGGTAAATATAAAAGAAGGCTATAACCATACTAATCTCGGGACTCGAGATTTTCTAAATGTAGCCCGCCGAAACCATGGCAAGCCAGCATTATTTCTCGCTGGTTATGACCAAACAATCCCAAAAGTTGATGTAGTATATGCCGCCCGTAAAGCCAGGGTTAGACTCGCTGCTCTACCTGATTATTTTGATGCACTGGATTTGGATGAACCAAAAACTACGATTGAGGGAGAACTTCGTTACGCTGGTGACCACTTCCTACTTCCAAATGTCACCAGCAACCGCGTAGATTTACGAATTGAAAAAGCTAAAGCTGAACGTGAACTTGAACGCTACGCTGAAGTTTTAGCCGCCTTGATACTAAAACAATATCCCAAAAAAGATTTTGGGTACGCCTGGAAGTTAAGACTCATGGTAGCAGCGCATGATTCGTCTAATGCTACGGTAACTGACACGGTAGCCAAAGATATTCAAAAACGAATAGCCAAAATAATGGAAATTAGCTCATCAATCAGCGAACGGGCCTTGCAAGAGCTGGCTGCACAACTTAAAAACCAAGGTACATATGTTTGGAACCCATCCAACTTCCCGCGTGATGCTTGGGTTCAAGCAGATGGAATGAATGGGTTCGCTAAAAATGTTCCTCCTCTGGGATGGGCGCGAGTACATCCGGCCGAGGTTCCAAAGACCCGAGCTCTCAAAGTGCCAAAGTTTCGTTTCACCAAACAAAAAGATTACGGTGACACTTATACGTTTAATCCCAGGGGTAAAGAAGTTGAGTGTGATTTACCCGTCACTATAACCCAGCGGTCTGGAGAAGCATTTGCGCGGCTGAATATTGCATGGACTAATTCGACGAAAAATCAAAGGCTACGTCTTTTAATCAAACTACCAGCTCGAGCAAATGAAACGGTTGCAGATTCAGCTTTTGACCATGTTGTTCGCCCGGCTGTGCCAACTTTGCTGCAAGGTCGCGATCGGCTCAATGGATATCCAGCACCTAAGTTCATCATAGCTGGTGGGTTGGCAATTCTACTCGATCGTACTGCCGAGTACGAACTTTTACCCGATACCAATGAACTTGCCGTATCTCTTTTACGTGCACACGGAGCACTTTCTATCGCAAATCCAAAGTATCGTTATCTATGGGCAGGACCAAGAGTCAAGACACATGATACCCAGATGCTCAAACCAATTGAGTGGAATATTGGCATAATGCCCTGGACGCCTACCGACAAGCTACCCTGGCAGGATTGGGAAATATTTACACTTCCTCTTCGAGCGTTTAATAGTGCAGGCGGCGGGAAGCGAGCCGATAGCGGAAGTCTTGTTCAGGATGTACCAAACGGCGTCCTCTCAGCTGTGTTGCCAGAAATTATACGAACATTCGGTGAGAACGGTGGTCATCGGATCAAAGAAATTCCGCTTAAACGAGCACCCAAATAGCTCTTAAGCGCCGCATGGTTTAGTCATTGCTCCCATTTAACGTTGATATGCGCTTCATTAGCCAGTAATGGGGCTAAACTAATAAGCTGTGCAGCACCAATGGTCGCCCCTGCCAGCCCACTTACACCCAGAACGTCAATTAAATCAGAGCTACGTAAATCAACGTGTTTTAATTTAGCGCCCGAGAACTCTGTTTTACGGAGCGTACAGTTTTGGAATTGCACATTCTCTAGCTCAGCTTGGTAAAAATCTGATTCATCCAGGTTGCAATCTATGAATTGAACGTTCTTAATTTTGCTAAAGCGAAAATTGGCTAGATTAAGTTTACAAGACTCAAATAAAACATCCTTAAAGGTACCGGACTGTACCTTTAGGCCGCTACAACGAGTCTGCTTAACTTGTACTCTTTGCCAGGATGATTCGGCACAATTAGCAGCCGTTAGATCTCCGTGAGAGAATATCACGTCACGGAGCCCAAGTTTCTCTAGCTCAGCTTCAAGCAGAATCACTTTATCCAACGCAGATTCATTTATTACTAGGCCTTTGGCTTTAACTTTAGGTAGGTTAGAGCCGCTAATTACGATTGATAGCAAGGTTGCATCATGGGTAATTAAGCTTAACTTATTAAGAGGTGTTAGATTGGCTGGTATCTGGGGATAAGGGAGGGGCTTCATAGAAAGATACTAAAGTGTAACTTTAGTTATATCACCATCAATGACAGTTGGGCGCAGGATTGCTACCTCTAGAGCCCAGCGGTGGTCGTAATAATTTGGTAGCGGGTTTAACAAATATATCTTTTTTCTTAGGTAATAAGCTAACCCAAGCTCCATAAGCACAGAAGTGCCGCAGTATCCATCAATGCCGTTTTTTGGGTAATTTAAAGCAAGCACAACGTCACTGTCTGCTATTTTGTCGAAGAAATCTCTCTGAATATCATTCTCAACGCAGTGTTTGTAATCTGCATCGAGATCATCAGGGAGATGAGGGTTAGCTATAATATGATCTAAATCGCTAGATACTAAAACCTCGAACCCGTTTTTCTCTAACTTTTCTTTCGTCTTCTTGATGATTGGAGCGATACTCATGCTTCCAAGCAATATTATCTTCATTAACACCATTATAGGCGAACATCCAAAGAATAATATTACTTATATGTTGGGGGTTCGTCGTACTGATTGTAACCAAAGGCCCTCAAAAATATTTAGCTCTCCGCTACTAGCATACCGTATAGAACTCAGGAGCTTTGCAACATTTGTTGAGGTGTCCTGTACTGCAGACTTAAGTGTACACGTTTAGTATTGTAGAACTCCAGGTAGTTATTTATCTTAGATTGTATTTGTTGGTTTGGGACGGCGAAGTCTAG
>DATKHB010000017.1:0-7628 GCA_035510455.1 Saccharimonadales bacterium (SeqCode)
CAGCCATGAGGTTTGGATCGAACCTTTTCGGTACAAAGATCTCATTCACCCCTGTTATTTTTGTACAGTCTGGTGTGCCAAATACGATATTGTCGTACGTAGGGGCTTTATTGAACATCACCCCAAAGAACTTAGCTTGCAGTACCGGATTATCGTAATGTAACAGTAGTTCTTCGAGGTGTGCCAAAAGGTAGCGGACATAAGCTTTCATTTTCTCCATATCGGTCGGTTCTTGTGGCTCAGTCTTTTGTTTTTCTACCATTAGCCCACTAATCTCTGCTTCTAGCTTCACGACGTCTTCCTCCATATATTTTATGGTTGCTTCTGAGTTTAAAAACTTAATCTTATCAACGGCCTGTTTTATTTGGCTGCGCAACATGGCAATGCGCACATCTATCGTCACAGCATCTTTGTGGACGTCGAGCTGCTGCTTATCAAAAGCCTCACCTACGCCGCTTATAAGTGTGTCTATGTAGTCATCTGATACCTTGATGCACTTCACAAAGTTCTCCATAGTAGTGTCGAACTCTGGCTTGGGTTTTCTAAAGTGGTGGCCACGGTGACAGCAGTGATAGACAGGATAGTATTTACACTTGCCCTTTGAAGCACTGCCGTAGAGTGGTTGTTCGCATATAGAGCACATGATTATGCGCTTAAACGGAAACATATAGTTTTTAGCCCCTTTATTTACAAGATAGGCGGGAGGTTGTCGCCTGTATATATGCACTCCGTCGTTATCCTCGGTTATTATCAGCTTGCCCCTATTGGCCGCATTGAAAAACTCATAAGAGACTAGCCCGTCAAACTTACACTTTACCGGCTTATCTTGTGTCCATTTCTCGGGGTTTACACCGGCGTAAACTGGATTTTCAACCATGCGCCACAGTTGTTTAAGGTTTAAAAGCTCCCCTCCAAGTGTGTCTATTATTTTAGTGCGGTCGCTTTTATCCCGAATGACCCGTTCACGGGTGCGAAACCCCAGCATATTAAGCTCATTGACGATATCGATATCTTCCATAGTGCTGCGAGCGCGGAGTTCAAATAGCTTAATTACGAGCGGAGCCTCAATATCGTTTGGTTTTAGGACACAACGCTTGCCATCACGGGTTTCGGTGTGAATGTTATCAAAGCCATAGAGAGGTCGTCTCACCCAATACCCCATACGAGCATAGCGTATTTGAGCTCCTATCATACGGGTTTGTATGTCACGAACTTCGTCTTTAGCACGCTCAGCTTCGAGCAGGCGTCCTTTACTAGTAGGGTGATTGAAATAGGGGTTCGTGACCCGCTGTGGAACACATTTCCTGCTTCTCGCTTACGTAATGCTCCACTTGTACGTGCGTTTCCGCGGGTATTAAACACATAAACGCTTGTGAACTCCTTCTCCAGTGATTTACGAAAACCTGATGTAGCGCCGCCATCAAGCCACGACCCATTTGACACAAAAGCTATAATTCCACCTCCATCATCTAATCGATTGCTCGCCCATCTAAAGGCTTTTATGTAAGAATCATATAGAGCCTTATTCATCGTGGTATTTGACAACTTTACATATGTCTGAGCAATGTGTTTGTCGAGTTTGGGGTATGGTTGGTTTTGGGCATTATCGTTTTCTGATTTTTGACCAACAGAATACGGCGGATTGCCAATAATTACACGCAGTGGTGTATTCTTTTGGCGCTGAAGCCTTTCAGAGTTTTCGGCCAGCGCCTCGCTAAAGAGTTTAGTATTGTCGTCCTCTTCGCTTAACTGAAACGTGTCGGTCAAGACGATACCGTCAAAACTCTCATACTCGTCTTTTTCAAGCAGGTCGTGATAGGCGTTCTCGATGTTTACTGCGGCAATGTAGTACGCAAGCAACACAATCTCATTGGCGAATATCTCGTGTTTGTACTTGCGCTCAAGGTCATCGCGCTTAATTACGCCGGTCTGCAGCAAACGGGTTATGAATGTACCCGTGCCCGTGAATGGGTCTAGAATGTTTACGTTTTCGTCACTCAGAGAGCGACCGAACTCTTTTTGTAGCACGTCATTAACCGAATGAATGATAAAGTCCACGACTTCCGGTGGCGTGTAGACAATACCAAGCTGTTCAACCATCTGCGGGAAAGCAGTCTTGAAAAACTTTTCATATAATTCAGCTACTATACGCTGTTTACCAGCTGAGTTATCTATGCCCTCCGCACGCTGACGAACGGATTTATAAAATCCTTCAAGCAGCTCTGCATCAACATCCTCGACTGCTTGCGCTTCAATAGCATCTAAAGCCTTTTGCATTGATATGGATACAGCATTGTTTTGTACAAACGAGTAGCCCTCAAATAACGCTTCAAACACCGGTTTGGTGATGATGTGCTGCGATAACATCTCTATAGCTTGATGCTCAGTAATGGAAGGGTTTATATTTTTTCGAAGCCCTCTGATAAATTCCCGCATAGCCATGTGCGCCTTATCGTCTTCTTCAACTATCTTTGTAATTCGCTTAATTTGTCGCTCTGCGATATCTGCGACACTTGCGGCCCATTGTTCCCAATAGCCTCTTTCCCCTACTTTCAGTACCATTTTTGCGAATATTGCATTTTGTAATTCGTCGAATGCGAACTTAATCTGTTTTGGTTTTTCGGTATCTTCTTTTTTATCTTTTATTTCTTCACCTTCGCCTGTTGGATCGGGTTGACCAACGATTATTTGCTCAGGCCTATTTTTATTTAAGTCGATCTTATTAATGGTCGCATTGAACCTATCATCATGTGCACGTAATGCGTTAAGCACGGACCATACAACTTTGTATCTTTCATTGTCATCTAGTGCGACATTTGGATCTACATCGGAGGGTACAACAACGGGGATAATAATGTACCCGTACTTTTTACCTTCCGCTTTTCTCATTACTCTTCCAACAGATTGCACGACATCGACTTGTGAGTTCTTGGCCGACAAGAATAGAACAGCATCTAGTGACGGGACATCTACGCCCTCGCTTAAACAGCGAACGTTAGTTAATACTCTAGACTCTCTAGGGTTATCCATTTCTCCTTTAAGCCAGCCCATCAAATCATCTCTTACGGGTGCTGACATAGTCCCATCAATATGTTTAGAGTAAATATCTACTAACTGGTCTCTTTTCAATTTTGGCTGCGTCTTAATGTATTCTTCACCGGCAATATTAAATGTGCCAGAAATTGTCTTAGAGGCATCTATACTTTGGCAAAAGGCTACACTCCGTCTCATTGGGTCAGGGTCTGTCTCTTTAATTAATCCTTCATCCCCAAGTATTTGTTTTGATAGCGCGTTTATACTGCCTATCAATTTAGAGACATCATTTACATTTATCTCACTATCCTGATTGGATAAAATCTTTTGGGCGGTTTCTGAAACGTCATCTTCACTTAGTGTGAGTATCAGCACCTTGTAGTCAGAGAGCAGATTTCTCTCTACTGCTTCACCAAATCCTATGCGATAGATCTCCCTACCGTAAAGTGCCTCATCATCCATAGAACAGATAACTGCGTTATTTCTATCTGCCTTACTCTTAGCATCATCACCATATAGGCGTGGTGTTGCAGTCATATATAAACGTTTTTTTGCTGGTATAAAATTATTGTAGTGGACCTTTACGAAAGATGACTTATCCTCTTCTGCTAAGGTTACTCCGGTTGTTCTGTGGGCTTCATCGCAAATAATAAGGTCAAACGACTTAAATCTTTTATTATCTCGCATTCCTTCTAAGGTACGCGAGATTACGTCAATTGACTGATATGTAGAGAAAACAACTGTCATGCCTGACTTTTGCGCTTTTTGAATATTTAAAAGTTGAGCCTCAATATCAGCAACGTCAGTTGATGCAGGTATGGCTAAGTCTAAGGTACTTATATTACTTTCATCGTAGAATTGTCTCTTCTTTGTAATCTTTGGATCAGAACAGATGCAGATAGCATTGAATGGTTCTTTAGCAAATGTCGACCACTCACGTAAAGTCTGCCCCAGTAGCGCTATGGATGGAACTAAAAACAATACAAACCCACTAGAGTCCGTCTGAGCTTCGGCAATTTTTAATGATGTGAAAGTTTTGCCGGTACCGCAGGCCATTATTATCTTTCCACGGTCGTTATTCTTAAAATATTCTAAAGTACTATCTAGAGCCTTTCTTTGATGAGGAAGAAGATCCCTCTTAGATAATAGTGATTTATCACCGACTATACCTCTTTCAAGTGCTTCCCAGTCAATTGGTGCTTCTTGTAGGTCGTATAGGTTAATCCTACTTACGGGCGGATGTTGATTTTCTAATGCACCAGATGCGTTATTGCTCCATTTATTGGTAGTTGATATCCAGAGTCGATTCGAAAACCCTACCAGATCATGTTTGTCATCATGAAATTTTCTACTGGATGTAGACAAGAACGAGTCTACGTGGGGTTTATCAATGTATGTAGTGTCCTGGTAGCATTTACATTGAATTGCCCAGTATTCACCGTCAAATGTCCTGGCTACTAAGTCTATGCCGGTATCTTTTGAACCTAAATCTTTCCTACCCGGAAAATCATTCCACATCCAAACTTTAGTAAATTTATTCCTGTAAAGAGGCTCAGTAAGGAGATAGGACTGCATTAGCCTTTCAAAACGGTCACCTTTATCTCGCTCCGATGTAGATATGCTACGGTACTTTTGCAGTATGTCGTTAAAAGTCATTTTTATTATCCTAACTTAATGCTCTTCAAAGTCCTTGAGCATTTCCTCAATCACTTCCGGGTGTAATTCCTCAAGACTTTCGATGTGAACCTTGTTTTGTTCTAGGAGAAAGATCGCCTTTTCTGGAGTTGCATGTGCAGGAAGATTTAAGCGCAAGTAACGCAACATGCTCTCGATGTCTTCTTGTGGATATTGATACTCTGAGTCACTCATATTCATCTCCATATTACATCAGGTTATAAACTTCTCTAAATGCAGGAAGGCTAACATCTGACCTGCTAACTGCTCAGAGTGTAATCGACGCATGACTTCACAGCTATCATTTTGCGACAATATATTCAAACTTCCTTCCCAGGTGATCTGTTTGTCAATCACAGCTAATTTACGGTGGTGGCCCCTTGTCAAAAGTACTTGTATTCCTAGCTCCTGTAATTCAACTATGGCATGCGCGGACTGGGCTTGATAATACGGCTCAAGTTCGTCTAAAGGCTTCGTATTGATTACTATGTGCTTACCATGTTTAACAAGCTGCCTGAAAACAGGTAATAAGCTATTCATACGCTTCATGGTGATAAAAGGGCTTTCGATTATAACTTCTCGCTTAACTTTTTTAAGATCATCCAGGAATGCTTTGTAGAAGTCGTCTTGGTCATATAGCTTGGAAGCTACCAGATCGTCATAATTACTGCGCTGAGTCTTTCGGAGCTTAAGCATACTTTCGCTCCTCTATAGGCTCAACAATGATAACCTTCCCCTTAAAATAGGTGAAACCAAGCTGTTCCAGCTGTTCTGCCACACGGATAAAGTCAAGTAAGATGGTGTGCCAAACGCGGGACGTATACCCAGCCAATCTGTGTTATTGAGTCTTATATTTGTGTAGTAAACACAATAATGCGTTCGTTGAACTCGCTTGTGCCCTGAATAACATCACCGGTGCAACTAATGAGATTGAGACCGGGTTCACTGAAGTTAATCGGCGTCATAGCAGCAGTCATATCAACATTACTGGCATCATACACTTGGGTCTTTACGACCTGATAAGTGAATATCGTACCATCGCCAAGCTGGACTTCTATGATATCCCCTGGCTGTAACTTGTTCAGGCCATAAAACACACCGTGTGCCGTCCAACTTGAAATATGTCCGTCAATCAACATAGCCCCCATTTGGCCCGGCTGGGCTGATCCGTTGTACCAGGCCGTATCATAAACATTATTGGGTGTTTCAAGTGCCCCCTGGGTATTCACGCCAACTGATAAGATTCTTGCGTCGACGGCAAGCTTTGGAATTATTAAATAGCGAGGCAAATTTGGGGCAACAACGTAATTTGCTAGATCGTTTGTGGAGGGCTTTATGGTACTAGGCACCGTGGTAGTCTGAGTTAGGGCACTGGGTATAGTGCGTTTGGTGTTGCGATTGGCTGCATTAACTAGCTTAGCAGCATGCTGATTCGCGACTTCATTGGCTTGCCAATCATAAAGGCTCACTCCTAGCCCGATTATCAGTAAAGCAACCGCAATAACTATGAAGATATTTGAGACTAGGGTAACGCTGGTTTTCTTTTTTAAGGGATCTTGTTTAGCTGTCGGTTTTTTATGCAAGCTCATTAATGAATATCTCCCCGTTAACGTTATAACAGCTATCCAGAGAATGCTCTATCTTAGACACCCCGTGATACCCCGTGATTACAAAACACTTTAATCCGTGGTTATTGCCTTTTTTGGGTTTTTCGAATTAAGAAAGCTAGATCGAGAAGGACTATAGCTCCCAAAGCACTTACTGCAAGGGCTTGCCAAGGGTTAGTTGTGTGCACCCCGAAACCTGTATTTGGCGTACCTAGAGCAGCACTAGTGGTGGTAGACGAGCCGCCACCCCTACCGCTACCAGACGAGGTTGATACTGTGCAGGCCGCATTGGTAATTGTGTCATTAATTAGTGTGACATCACCATTTTGGGCTAAGAGCCTTCCTTCTATATTTGCGCCATTCGCAACAGTGATTGAGTTAAGGGCTAAAATGTTGCCCTTAAACACTGCGGTAGTATTGATGGCGGCTGTGTTCAGTTCCCAAAAGACATTACAGGGCGAGGCGTCGTTGATCAGAGACACGGTACTGCCCGGTCCTACGGTGAGTCCAGTCCCATCCGCGTTCATTTGGAAGATGAAAATGGCATTTGGATTGTCTTGTCCATCGAGAACCAGAGGACCTGCTCCTGCAGTAATTTGGAAGGTGGTTGAGTCGGAGTTGTAGACACCCGCATCTAAAGTAGTACCACCGAGCTCGGTAGGCACAGTGGTCACCGGCGTTCGTCCAGCTGCATCGTTATACGCGGTAGTCAAGTCGTCCTGAGCCGTAACTAGCAGGGGGCCATTGTCCGTATAACATGATGTATGTATACCGTCACCTACATACGCTGCGTTAACGCCGTATATTGTCCCTGTCACCTGAGGACAGAATAGTCCAATGTCGGCACCGGTAGCTGGGCTTACTCCAACATCTCCAGTGATTACAGATGTATTACCAGTGTCGGTGATACCCGTTCCAGCCAGTATCGCAAAAGGAGCAGCAGTTTGAAGGTCAACTGTAGGCTGTGCCGCATACGCTGCGTGCTGGGCCACTGCTAGTACTGTGAGACTCATTACAAAGACAACAGCTAGTATAATTTTTACTAACGGGCGTGTATTAAATTCTTTCATATCCAACCTCCTCTAGTTTGGCTATAAGTGTTTTCTATCACGTTGTGAGTTCTAAAACTATATTATACAAGTGTTATACCATTACTGTCAAGTAATTTACGGGGGGTTCTCACACCCTATTGGTACAGATCCATAGAAAAGGAGAATAATATGGACATGTACAACTTAAGACAAATCCCAAGTGAAGCTAAGGTTCAGAAGTATTTAAGATATGCCATCTTTGGTTCAGGCAAGTTGTTTTGCC
>DATKHB010000018.1:0-5040 GCA_035510455.1 Saccharimonadales bacterium (SeqCode)
CTATGAGTGAAGCACGAAAAGCTCGTGATCGTTTGCGCAAAGCAAACAATCCTGCAAAGGATAAGATAGCAAAGAAGAGGAAGACTGACAGGGATGCCTCTTCTGAAACATACCATTGGTTCTTCACTTATAATAACCCCAAACATCCCGAAGCTAAAGATCAATTGGTCGGGATATTTACTGCTTGCTGTAAATGTTTTGGGTTTCAATTAGAAGAAGGCGATAGCAAGACACCACATTATCAAGGTAATGTGACGCTGTTAGAAAAGACTGCCACACCTAGCAAATTAGTTGGTGAATTACACAAAGGTATACACTGGGAACGTACTAAAAATGTGGCTGCAGCTAAAAATTATTGTGGTAAACCAGAAGGTCGGCTAGCCGGCCCCTGGGTTTACAACACAAAAACGGATTGGTTTGTAGTGGCGCTACAGTCGAAGACGAAGGAAGAGGCTTTAGCGGTAATCAAATCAAAATGCGCCAAAGACTGGTGCAATAATGGACAAAGAATTGAAGAAAACTTAGCTCGGTAAGTTTTAAAAAATATTTTATTTTATTCTAATAGATTATAATCAGAATCTATAAGCTCGTCATCGAGAAAAACACAATGACGATTGAAGAACTGTGTAACAGCGACTTCATATTGATAATCTGACAGAAGATAAACATTTCTCGGAGCTATACCATGACCAACCAACTCTGCACGGAGACCAGTGTGGTCACTAAGATAAGGGACATGGCCAATACACACGAACTGAAACCAGAATGGGTGACGACCCATCGGCTGAAATAATTTGTACTCAGCCAGTGTATCACAATACACGTCCAATAAAGTTCTACAGGTAAGAGCTAAAGGGGTTAATGCGGTTGTATAACCAAGTCTACACACGAAAGCGATATACATTGCGACCTGAGTATGTATATAATTCTATAAATATCTTTTCAGAGAGAACAGAACTGTACCGTACCGGGGAAGTTGGGGGCCCCGACCAGGGAGCCACTTGGGGGCCCCCCCGGAGGGAGGGGTGGCGACGCTGGCAGGGGAAGTCTACGACCCAGGTAGTTACTGTTCTCTCTGAAATAAATATATAAATATACACCTCAGGCACTACTATATCCCGCGTGTAGTTAGCGGGAGATATGACCGGAAAACCTTTACGGTGCCTGATGAGCTGAATCGGATGGTTGATGATTATCTCTGGTTAGATGCCAAATGTGACAGCGATATTCCGGACCGCCATAAGTTGATCGTACTGGTTGGCCCGACCCTATTGGGGAAGACCCAATGGGCACGCAGTCTGGGCCGACATATATACTGGAAAGGCAGTATTAATGTCAAGAATCTGACTACGAATCGCGACTATCAGTATATCGTCATAGATGATATCGATTGGCAATATATTCCTGAAGTAATCAAGAAAAATGTATTGTTGGGCACTGGAGACGCTACAGTGGTGCAAAAGTACATGGCCCCAACAGATATATATCAAAACAAACCTTGTATATTCATAATGAATCCCCTAGATGAGTCATACGACCAGCTAGGTTATTTTTTTAATTCAGGCTATTGGGCCGCCAATACTGTAGTAATAAAAATAAAACATAAGTTATTTTAATAAACGAAATTTGCTCATTGCGAATTTTTTCCTTGGAAAAAATCGCAAGAGTCAAATGCAGTGCTGCCCGGTTGCCCGAAAGAGCTCTCCGCAGGAGCCGTGTGTGGAACGGGATCTACCAAACTGGTAAAGCGGGGTTACGCTTTTGACTGGTAAAGCGGGGTTACGCTTCCCGCCAATTGGCGGAACTAAGTGGTTTGCGGCGCTACGCATAGTGACGAAGTCACAGCCGTCAACGCGCAGGGTTGCACTCTGGAGGGGGTCTGGGGGGGTCCGAAAACCCCCCCAGCAGCCGAAGGCTGTGGCCGAAGGCCATTCCGGGGGATCGGCATATATGCCGGTGCGAGCGTGCGAGCTCCATGGTTGGCCACATATGGCCATGCAAGCTTGCTTGCGACCCCTACCGAAGGTAGGCACAGTGAGACCTTTAGGTCGAACCTAATAGTTGTTTTAATTATCAATAAAATCTACTGACACCATACCCTGCCATGCAGGTGTACCAGCATTATCACTACAAAATGACATAAACAATAGCGCTCCGGATGCACAAGCTCCGGAGGAAGCTATAATGTTAGTTTTTCTGCCCAATAGCGGAATAGTTACATCGATAGTACGGGCTTGGTCCGTAGTAACGTTATTACTTGTGCCCCCAGAGTCTGGGCCTGCAACTCCATCATACTTTTCCCATAATATTTCGAATCTATCATAGTTGTTCGGGTTACGACCCGATTCACTGATGCTAGCCGAGGTGCCATCCGTGAACAGATCTAGAAACACGTCCTGCCACATAGGTGGTGATGCCGTAGGCTGTTTGTCCCAGACAAGAACTGTACGTAGGGACGCCATATCGTTCCATGAAATAGGTATAAACATCTTCAGACGGCAACGTATATTTCTAAATGTTGTGCCAGTCCTATTAAAAATAGAGTACCCTTGGTTCCAATTATTAATCCATGTGAAGGTATCAGTAGGGTCTGCATTACAATGCCAACTGTTTTGCTTGAACGTAACAGTTTTTAATGTTCCGGCGTAGCGAATGCTAAGCTGTGTACATTAATCAAAACACAAACACTTTATTACTTATTAAACCAGGAATGTTAACACAGTTAAGATTCGTACATATTAGAAGATGGTGGTTGAACCCTAAGCAGGGTGAAAACTACATATTTTTAAAATTTATAAATCAATTATCAGTATATCTGAGGCGGAATGTGCCTGTAAAGGCATATTGACCGCCGATTGACCCTTGAGCTAAAAAGAAGAGTCCCCCTGTAGCGATATCCCCAATAACTCCTGGGGATGAATCCGCTTTAAATTGGGTCTCAAGATTATTGAGCTTGCGAAATTCTTGAATAGTCAACTCACAGGATGTGGGAAAAGGACCAGGTGCTACCGTAGCGCCAGTAGTAACAATAGCACCGGGTAGTAACACCCGTTTATCTAAAATTATTCTAAATCTATCACGGTAATCTAAATTCACGCCGTCAGTAACCAGGTTGGACGCTGCGCCAGCCTGGGTATAGGCTTGAACTACCTGAGCCCAAGTAGGCGCAACACCATTGGTTTGCGCGTCATAAACTACTATCATTCGGACGTATTCATCCACCGCGGCGAGCGCTGGATTAATAGCTCCGAGTAAACCATTAACGTATAAACTTTGCATAGCAACTTTTCTACCGATGCGGTTGAAAAATGAGCTGCCTGCACTCATGAAATTAAGTCCTACCCCAGCAGTGGACGTTGTAGTAGTAAAGTTGTATGTGGCCGTGGCCAGATCAACTGCCTTAGTTTCACCTTTTATACCCTTACCCCGCTTCCAGGAAGCGAGGGGAGTGAACCCATGACTTGCCTTGGGTCCACGAGCAGAACGATGAGCTACTTGACGGGCCGCTTTACTACGTGAGTAAGCTGTAGCTTTACGATTGTTAGTAAACGTCTTCGTCGTCACCTTCACTGACTTTGGCATCTTCTTCTTCGGAATCTGATGGAGGAGGAGGAGTAGGAGCTTCAGATGCAGATAAATTAATAAACCACTGGGATAACTCCGCGATAGTAGATTGTAACTGCGACGACAGATCAGATATAGTAAGAGGAATATCAACGGTAAGGCCAAAATTGGCTTTGTTACCGACTTTATTTCTGATCTGTACAGTTACGTTATATTCAGAGGGGATATCAAGCAACTTAAGTTCGTCAGACATTGCCTTATGTTTCGAGCAAATAGCTATGAGCTCACAGCGAGAGTATTTGCCACACAAATATATACGAGGTACGTGCGAACGTGACATAAAATATGTATTTACTAAAACTCCAGTAGGAAAATGAGACATTGAACGAATGGCCGAGTAGGTACGAGTAACTACTTAAGGACATTCTGAAATAGTCGACCTTTTCTGATTGGTTCCCGATATAAATACACGTTCCCGCTTTTTTATAAAGCGGAACACTATTTAATGGGGGGAATCCCTATCTAAATCGATAAAGGCGAATCGGCGGGGGGAGGTACCACACCTGGCCGGTGAGTGGCCGGCCCTTTAGGGCCTGGCCACGAGTTGGCCGGTGAAGGGACACCCCGACCGATCGAGCCGCTACAGAGTCGGCTCGGAAGATACCGGATAATTGACATTAGCAAGGCCCCTGCGCAATGTCGACCATACCGACCAAAGCATGATAATCTTGCCGCCAGTCATAATTTATTATGCTCGGCAGGATAACTATCATGCCACGTGCTAGGGCCCTATTATTACGCCCTAGCACTAAAATTCCAGTTTCCCCTCAGGAATTGCATACACAAATTCAAATTTGGTTTCCCCTCAGAGCTATGAGTGAAGCACGAAAAGCTCGTGATCGTTTGCGCAAAGCAAACAATCCTGCAAAGGATAAGATAGCAAAGAAGAGGAAGACTGACAGGGATGCCTCTTCTGAAACATACCATTGGTTCTTCACTTATAATAACCCTAAACATCCTGAAGCGAAGGATGAGCTGATAGGAATATTTACTGCTTGCTGTAAGTGTTTTGGGTTTCAATTAGAGGAAGGCGACAGCAAGACTCCACATTACCAAGGTAATGTTACGCTGTTAAATCAAACTGCTACACCTAGCAAATTAGTTGGTGATAAACACAAAGGTATACATTGGGAACGTACTAAGAATGTAGCAGCAGCTAAGAATTATTGTGGGAAACCTGAGGGTCGGCTTGACGGCCCTTGGGTTTATAATACTAAGACTGATTGGTTTAAAATTGCGTTATCCTCTAAAACCAAAGATGAAGCGATAGCAATTATTAAACAACACTGTGCCAAAGATTGGTGCAATAATGGACAAAGAATTGAAGAAAACTTAGCTCGGTAAGTTTTAAAAAATATTTTATTTTATTCTAATAGATTATAATCAGAATCTATAAGCTCGTCATCGAGAAAAACA
>DATKHB010000019.1:0-25868 GCA_035510455.1 Saccharimonadales bacterium (SeqCode)
GGAGGGAGAGAGAGTTCACATAGACGGCGCTGTTTGGCACCTTAACATTGGGGTGCTGCAGAAGTAATTCTGTACAAAAAATGTGGCTTATAACGGTGAAACCCGACTGTTTCTTGTGATTAAATTAGAAACAAGGGCAATACCGTGGGAAGTCGTTCCAATTAATTTTGGAATTGACCCCGTAACGACTGAGTTGAAAAACGAGATTCTGGTCAAGAAAATGACAGAATAACACGCCACCTCCTATCTAATAAAAATCCAAGGGTATGGTTAGGTTTAAATCTAACCTAAATCCGGATGATAGGAAGAAGATATAGTCTACGCCATATGAAACTATGGATAAAAGTACGATGTCGGCTCGACATAGGGCCTCTTGCTGGGTAACTGGCAAGAAAAAGTTAGCTCATAACGGTGAAACCCTAGTTGCATTCTTGCCCAAATCGAAAGATAATAGGTGCAATGGGCAATACCGTGGGAAGTCAGTTGCGAGAAATAATCATCGGTACATTACTAGGTGATGGATATTTAGAACGAAATGGTAGGTACAAGCGTTTTGTTTGTGGCCATGGCTGGAAACAGCAAGAATATATTACGTGGAAATTTAATCTGTTAAGTGAATTAACCCAGTGCAGATTAAATTCTAGAACATGGCAAGATCCACGAAATGATAGAATATATTCTGGTTTTCAGCTTCGTTCGGTAACCTCCCCTTTATGGGATGAGTTTTACGACCTTTTTTACAAAGATAATCGTAGAATAATACCTAAGAATTTACCTGATATGATTTCCGCACAAGTACTAGCTATTTGGATAATGGATGACGGCTATAAGCGTAATGACTGTAACGCTATGAGATTAAACACTCAGGGATACAGTTACCGCGAACACCAAGTGATTAAGCGAAGTCTTAAAAAGCTTGGTATAGAGTCAACCATTCATCATCAAGCTAAATATCTTGTAACTTACATTCCATCTTCATCTATGGACGTACTTCGTAGTAAAGTGCGACCATACATTGTCCCATCGATGGAATATAAGTTGGCTTGACCCCGTAACGACTGAATCCCCTAATAAGGGATCGATAGTGTCTAGTTAACGGTAATCTGTTAACAATATAAATTCGCTATAACACGCTGACCCCCAGACGCTACATGTCTGGGTGATGGTATAGTCTACACTGCAAGAAACTGCAGATTAATGTGCATCTCATCCTGGAGGGGGAGCACCTTCCAAGGGTCCGGCTGTTCGCCGGTTAAAGAGGTACGTGAGCTGGGTTCAGAACGTAAATAACATTGCGTTCTACTACCGTAAGGTAGTAAGGCACAGATGTACATCGCATCAATATGTGCCAATACTGACTAAAATCGGTGAAACCCTACCCAAATTACGAACGATTTGAAGGGCAATACCGAGGGAAGACAGATTTTCTGTCCCCGTAGAGACTGATAACTGGCAACTAGCTAGTTTGAGATAGGATTTTTAACTAAAAACCTATAATAAGGTCAGCCCCTAACTGCATCAAGTTGCAGAAGGGTGAAGATATAGTCCACGCCATCAGTAATGATGGATTAACGTGCGTGAGACAGTTCGGTTTATATCCGCTGTGGACGATAGGAAATTTGAGAGGATTTTTCTCTAGTACGAGAGGACCGAGAAGAACGCACCTCTGGTGTACCAGTTGTTCTACCAAGGGCATTGCTGGGTAGCTAAGTACGGACCAGATAAGCGCTGAAAGCATATTAAGCGCGAAACTGACCTCAAGATTAGATTTCCCCATGAGACCCCTGAAAGACGATCAGGTTGATAGGCGCAAGGTTTAAGCATGGCAACATGTGTAGCCGAAGCGTACTAATAGGTCCATTGACTTTTTATGTTCTCTCACTTGTATTCCTTTGGGATATGGGCGAGAGAGTGCATTGACTAGTTATCGGTTTTTATCAAGATAACGCGTGTTTGTTAAAGTTGCTTTAATTATATGATCTGGACATCGTTAAGCGTTCCTAATAATAGGAACGAAATCGGTGCCCATGGCGCGAGGGAAACACCTGTTCCCATCCCGAACACAGAAGTTAAGCCTCGCAGCGGTTACAATACTTGGGGTTCACCCCTGGGAAAATAGCACGGTGCCGAATTATATAAAACCCCTCCGATAAGGAGGGGTTTTATTCTCCCAGAAAGCTGAAATATTATTATGACTAGTTATTGACACGAGCGCTATAGGGTGATAACATAAGAATAGTTTCGAATAAATAAAAGAGGGTTTTGCATTTAGCGAAACCTTTTTGTTTACCTCGGAAAAACTAAGTTAAGGGAGAAAGTATCATGGCTGGAACAGTAGCAGGCGGTAAATTAGCCGCTAAAACTAATGTATCAAAGTACGGCTCTAATTTTTACGCAAAAATTGGTGCTATCGGTGGTAAAAAGGGTCACACTGGTGGCTTTTACGCCAATCGTGAACTAGCAAGAATCGCTGGTGCTCGTGGCGGCCGTATTTCTAGACGATCTAAGAAAACTGCTTAAGTTTTATATCTAGAAAACTAAATAAAAATCGCTTGCTGAGATTTGGCAGGCGATTTTTTATTACTAGAATCTCGTTGGCGATACGGACGACAAAATCTAGAATTTGATACTTTCCAGCTGGTTGCGCAGTTGAAACACTGGTACTGATTTACGCTTGATTGAAGGCTTACATTACCACAGACCGGGCAACTACTTCTCCTATGCAGCCAATCTCGGTAAGTGTCTAGACAGTTTTGGACGTGTTCGTGGTCGATTTTTAAGTTGTAGTTCCCGCTAATTTTTTCAGCCAGCGCCCAGGCTGAAACTTCTAGTTGGACTAGTTCGATATCCGATTCGTACATAGTGTGTTTAAGCAGGGCATGACCTAGTTCGTGCAAGACCGACCATATTTTCTGCTCACCGCGTCCAGAAGGCACATACAGTATCTCTTGACCTTTGGGGGACCAACAGAAGGAAGAGGACGCCCTAAAAATAACGCCAGGGTAATCTTTAGATAGTTGCTTTATGAATTTATCCATAAGTCATCTTCGCTAAATCGTAACAACCATATAGTACTGCATTTTCTGGTCGTTCGGCTTGTATGATTGGCGGTATCGGTACCAAAACATTCTCGTAGTGCTTAAAGTCAGCTTTAAGGAACTTTGAAAAATGACGATAGTGGGAACTTACGCCGCCACCTAGGATAATAATTTCTGGTTGTATAACCGCGATCAGATCAATCAGCCCCACGTATATATTAGTGGCTATCAGCTTCCAGGTGTTTTGGTCATGAATATCACGGGCTTTTTTGCCGAACTGCTTAACTATCGCCATCCCAGAAGCGAAATCTTCCCATTTCTGGAGCCTGCCGCCGTGTTCTAGTAATATCTGACCACCTTCAGTGTCAAAAAAGTTTGGATCTATCTTTTGGTCGTCAATAATGCCAGTTCCGATACCGGTACCGATAGTTACATATAAGACCCGGTTGTATTCGCGCTTGACTAGCATTGCCTCCGATAGCCCTGCCAAGTTAGCGTCATTCTCAATAACTACCGGACAGTGGGTAATTTTTTCGAAGTCTTTCTTTATGGGAACTTCTGGCCAGGTTAATCTACCAAAACCGATAGCCACTCCTTTCTTTCTATCTATCCGACCAGGTATGCCAGTGCCCGCGGACTTGAATTTTTTCGTTGTTAATTTATCAATTGTTTTGGCAAGTTCTAAGATGAAATTCTCATATCTAACAGGGGTAGGAAAACGCAAATGCTCAACGATAACACCGTCATTATCCAGTGCTGCCACCAGGGTCTTCGTACCTCCAACATCTATACCCAAATACATTAAATTCAGTTTAGCATAATTATTTTTAGAGTACGCTGTTTGATTGAAGTAGGTTTTTGACCTCCAAGATAAAAACAGGTATAATAAGACCAAACTTGCAGGTGATCTATACACACTAGGTGGAGAAGGCTCCTGCCAGAAATATTATTTAAGGAGGCATGAACAAACATGTCAAAACAGACTAGTGCAGTAACTATGGATGATCTGCTAGCTACTAGTGACATAAAATCACTAAAAGTTGGCGATACGGTAGAGGGAGAAATAAGCTCAGTAAAAAAACACGAGCTATGGGTTGATCTAGGAGCTAACGGGGTAGGGGTAGTCTTGCGTCGGGAGATTAGCTCCGGCCAGAATTTAGAAGTTGGCGCCAAGATTACGGTTAGCGTTGTTGATCCTGAAATGGAAGAAGGCTACGCGCTCCTTAGTATGCGAAGAGCCGTTAAAGACAGGGGATGGGACGAGTTGCAGCGGATTCACGACGAAGAGGAAATTATCGATGTTATGCCTTACGACGCCAATCGTGGCGGTCTGTTAGTCGAACTTGAAGGTATTCGCGGGTTCTTGCCGGTTTCCCAACTGGCAACCGCTAACTATCCAAGAGTATCAAGCGCCGATAAAGATGAGATCCTTCAGAAATTGCACGCCCTAGTAAATAAACCGATAAGAGCCAGAATATTGGATGTTAGCCGCAAGGATAACAAACTGATCTTCTCCGAAAAGGAAGCCACTAAGGGCGACATGCAAGAACGACTAACCAACTTAAAGATTGGTGATTCAGTACAGGGTATTGTTACCGGTGTAATCGACTTTGGAGCATTCATAAACGTTGATGGCATCGAGGGCCTTATTCATATATCAGAAATATCTTGGGAAAGGGTAGAGGACCCACGTAACTATCTTAAGGTTGGAGAGTCGGTCAAAGCTAAGATCATAGCGATCGACAAAGACCGTCTGAGCCTGAGCCTAAAGCAAATGAGCGAAGACCCGTGGCTTAAAGAAGTGAAAGCCTTCAACAAGGGCGATAGTGTGGAGGGTAAAATCACTCGGATTACGCCTTTTGGGGCCTTCGTGCAGCTTAGCCCGTCCGTCGAAGCACTGGTGCACGTTTCGGAAATGAATAACTCCGATGAAGATAATGTTGATCCTGAAAAAATCTTTCAGCTTAACGAGAAAAAGCGTTTTAAAGTCCTAGATATTGACCTCGAGACCAGAAAAATTGCCCTTAGTCTCAAAAATGCCGAGCCCGCTAAAAAGGCTCCGGCTAAAACTAAGTCCAAGTCATAGCTATGTCATCCGCTTAATAAATAGACCTTATAAAGGTCGGAAAGGAGTGTCGAATGGCCCAAACAATAGAAATCTCAGATCACATAACCGTCGGCACCCTTGCTGAACAGTTGACGATGCCGGTCAGCCGCTTGATTACCGAGCTTATGAAGAACGGCGTGATGGCCACCGTTAATGAACGAATTGACTTTGACACTGCCCAAATCATTATTGATGAGCTGGGTATGGATGTTGAGCTAGTCAAGCAAGAAGCAGCGCAGAAAATTATACCTAAAACCAAGAAAGTATATGAAGATCTGGAAAAGACCACCTCGCGCCCACCGGTTGTTGCGGTTATGGGCCATGTCGATCACGGCAAAACTAGCTTACTAGACGCCATTAGGGGTGCTAAGGTGGCTGAAAGTGAAGCTGGCGGCATAACACAGCACATAACAGCCTACCAGGTAGAACACAACAATCGGGCCATAACATTTTTAGATACTCCCGGGCACGAAGCCTTTGCTGCCATCAGGGAACATGGAGCCCATCTAACAGACATCGTAGTGATCGTTATAGCCGCTGATGACGGGGTTAAACCCCAAACAAGCGAGGCCATCCGCTTTGCCCGTAAGGCTGGTTCTAAAATAATCGTGGCCATCAACAAGATAGATAAGGCAGGAGCTGACCAGAATAAGATCAAACAGCAGCTATCTGATGATAATCTACTGATTGAAGAGTGGGGCGGTGACATAGTCGTCGTGCCAGTTTCAGCTAAGACCAAAGACGGCATCGATAATCTTCTGGATATGATACTTTTGGTATCTGATGTTGAAGATCTAAGAGCCGAGAATGATCTCCCAGCTACCGGACTGATCATCGAGTCGCATACCCAAAAGGGACGCGGTCCAGTGGCCCATGCGTTAGTTGAAAACGGTACGATGAAGAGAGGCGACTATATCGTCGCTGGCTCGACTTATGCCAAGATACGTAACCTAGAAACACCCGATGGCAAAGTTATCCTGACAGCCACTCCATCAACACCAGTAGTAATTACCGGCTTTAAGACACTGCCAGAATTTGGCGATGAATTTGAAACTGTCGAGAATGAGCGTCTAGCCCGCTCTAAAGCTCAAGATAAGTCTGATGAACGCCAATCCGGAAGCGGCCGGTCGGCGCTTGATAGCACTGACCTGATAAAAATGATTAATCGGTCCAATAAGCTAACGACTTTCGATGTGGTTATTAAGGCCGATGTTCAGGGTTCACTGACTTCGGTCAGCGATAGTTTGAAGGCTCTGGCTACTGATGAGGTTGCCGTACGGGTAGTCGGCAGCGGCGTAGGTGTGGTCAACGAAAACGATATCCATCTTGCTCATACTACTGACGCGGTTATCTACGCTTTCAATATCGAGGTGCCCGCCAACATCCGCCGACTGGCCAACCGGGACAAAGTGGTTATAAGGGAATATAAGGTTATCTATGAGCTGATCGATAATGCCAAGGAAGAGCTTACGCGTCTACTCACCCCCGATATTGTTGAGACCGAGCTGGCTAAAATGAAAGTTAAGGGGATCTTTAACACTACTAAAACTGCGATTATCTGTGGCGGTGAGATAACTAAAGGCAAGCTTTCATTGCCAGCCACCGCTAGAATAACCAGGGGCAAGGAGAAGGTTGGAGAAGCGGAAGTTACTAACCTCAAAAAAGGCGCCCAAGACGTCAACGAAGTAAATGAAGGTGAAATGTGCGGTATTAGCCTAAAAACTGATAAGAAACTTGAATTACTGGAAAATGACTCAATTGAATTCCTTAGAAGGGAAACCGTTGAACGTAAACTTTGATATTAAATTAGGAGCTGGGTTATAATAGCAAGGAGTTTGTTATGGCATTTACACTTGACTACAATACACTAGACGAACTCGGACTATCGAGTCTTCCGCCGGATGACAAAAAGGCGATGTTAGCTCATATCCTAGAAACCTTGGAAATGCGCGTTGGTACCACCTTGGCCAGCAAGATGACCGATGAGCAGCTTGATGAATTCGAGAGATTAATGCCAGTTGAGACCGACACCCCTGAAGCCATAAAAGACAAGGAAAGATCAGCGCTTTCTTGGTTGGAATCCAACTTCCCGACCTATAAAGACGTTGTTAAGTCAGAACTCGATAAGCTTAAGGAAGAAATAAAAACCACCGCTCCGCAGATTTTAGCCAGTTACCAGCAAAAATAATTTATTCTTGGCTATCTATTAGGGCTTTATAGCCGGCGATAAACGACTCGGCCGCCATAGCTGGTTTGCCGGCTGGTTTAATTTCCAGGATATCTAGTGAGTTCTCGCCAGTTTGAACCAGGAGCTGTTTAGCGCTTACCACGAATACCCCGGCTGGCTTATCTAAAACTCTGCCGGAAACCGCAGCCTTGGTTATGATTATTTGCTTACCACCCAAGCTGGTATAGCTACGTGGCCAATCTATATAGGCTCTAATTTCGCGCTCGATTTGCCGAGCCGGCTTTTGCCAATCGATTCTACCGTCATCTTTAGTTAATTTTCGTGAATAAGACGGGGGTATAGTTAAGTCTTGCGGATAAGGCTTCAGTTTGCCGGCTAAATATTTGCGGAGGCTGGCTTTAATCAGTTTGTTGCTGAGTTTGATGAGTTTATCGGTTAATTCTGGGGTAGTGTAATCGGGCGGTATTTTGTACTCAGACTGGGCAAGGAGGAGTCCGTCGTCCATCTTCTCATTAATCAGCATCAGACTGACACCGGTCTCTAGTTGGCCGCTTAGGATTGAGAAAGTAATCGGATCAGCGCCTCGCCACTCAGGGAGCAATGAAAAATGGCTATTTAGGATGCCGTTTTGGAAGTAATTGATTACCTGCGGGCTAATAATTAGGCCAAAATCGATGACTATGCCCAAATGACTAGAAAATTTGTTGTTCTTGAAAATCTTATCGAGTCGTTCGGAGTCTATCGGTATAAAAATAGGTATGCCTAGCTCTTTAGCAATGTCTTGAACCGGATTGGTGGCCAATCGGACTGTTGGTTTGGTGATAATCACTTCAATTTCGCAAAACTCCAGCAGTAAACTAAGCGATTTAGCTGCTACCGGACCACTACCGAAAAATACGATGGGACATAGGATCTTTTTCACTTAACGGCTCCAAATTTCCTTTATCGGTTAATTTATAAAAAGCTTCATGGTCATCAATTATATGATCAACGAACATTATGCCCTTAGTATGATCTACTTCATGTTGGAGTACCCGAGCTAAAAAGCCCTCAGCGTTTAGCCTAAACTCCTTACCCCTTAAATCTTTGGCCTTAAGGCGGATTTTAGAGTGGCGCGGTACCTTGCCGTAGACATCCTGGACGCTTAGACAACCCTCGTAGTCGTCCTCTATCTTGCCCTCGTATTTGGTAATTATCGGATTTATCAGGACCGTAAACGTTTTGTCCTCTTTGTCATCAAAATTATTACGTATAACTACTACTTTTAGGGGTCTATTAATCTGGATAGCGGCCAGGGCAACTCCAACTTCGTGCTCACGGCTGGCTTCCCAATCCAAAACAGTATCTTCCATTTCAGTAACCAAGTCCTTTATAGCCTGATTTACAACACCAACTTTCTGAGAAGGCGTACCTAAACCAGGATTGGGTAGAGTGATCAATTTATCCCTAAACTTTGGCATGAGCCGAGTATATTACATCCATCCTTAAAAATGAAATATTACAACAGGTTAATTGGATCAATATCGTAGGACCAGCCACTGGGTAACATTTTTATAACCCCGAGTAACTGATCGCGCTCCTTAGCCCTTATTATAATTTGCCACTGGTATTTATTGCCAATCTTTTCATGGAAGGACGGTGTAGGGTCGCTGACGATCAGTCTTAATTTTTTTGATTTTAAGTCGTCCACCAGATTGGCAGCGGCTTTTTCGGCTGCGGAGCGACCGACGCGTTTGCAGGAGATTTTTAACAAAAAACAAAACGGCGGGAACATAAACTGCTGGCGTTCAGCGATCTCCTGTTTGTAAAAAGCCGCCCAATCTTTACTCACAGCTGCTCTTAAGATTGGATTATTAGGCAAGTAAGTTTGAATTACTGCTTGGCCATCGAGATAACCCCGGCCCACTCGGCCGATTACTTGAGTAATCAGCTGATACATCTTTTCCTGAGCGGTATAGTCGGGTATATACAGGCTGCTGTCGGCAGTGACTACCCCAACTAGGCTCAGCTTCGGTAAATCCAGGCCTTTAGCCAGAGTTTGGGTGCCGACAATAATGTCGACGGCTCCTTTATGAACGTTCTCATACTGAGCTTCCAGCCGATCGAGTTTTTTGTTATCGTTATCGAACCTTAAAATTCGGGCGCTAGGGAAGTGTTTTTCTAGTTCTGCTACCACCGCTTTAGTGCCGATGCTCCTGAATATGATGTCGGTATTACTGCAAACCGGGCAGGTCGATGGCGGGACGTCGTGATAGCTACAAATATGACAACGCACCAGATGATCATCAGCGTGGTAAGTCAGCGGCGTATCACAATTAGGGCAAAGCGCTTGCCAGCCGCAGACATTACAGATAACGCTCCGAGCGGTGCCACGACGGTTAAGAAATACTAGCGACTGCTCCTTACGGTCGAGCGTTTCTTTGATTCGCGACAGTAACACGTCAGAAAGATGACCGCTTTTGGTGAACTTCGACCGATCTTTTAGGTCAACTACTTGAACTTTAAGCTTTTTAGCAGGTCCGCTGGCGGCTGCCAATTCTGATAGCCTAAGAATTGGGATGTTTTTCTGGGTTGCGATATAAAAATCAACAATGTTTGTAGTAGCCGATCCCAAAATTGTGGTAGCTTTATAAAGTTGTCCCATCTTAGTAGCTACTCGGGTGGTGTGGTAATAAGGACCCTGCTCCTGTTTATAGGCATCTTCGTGGGATTCATCGACGACTATTAGACCAATTTTTCGGAGCGGACTGAAAAGTGCCGAACGCGGCCCGATTATGATTAGCGGCGTTTGAGACTTTAGAATTCTCAACCAGATCTTAAATCTTTCGTTTTCGCTTAAATGAGAGTGAAAGACAACCACGTTATTACCAAATACTTCTTCGAACCTCAGATAAAGCTGTTTGGTCAGGCCAATTTCAGGCGTCAGTATGATGCTGGATTTTCCATCTACGAAGGCTTTATAAGCCAGTTCAATATAGATTCTAGTCTTGCCTGATCCGGTCTCTCCGTGCAGGATATACGTGCCTTGGTCTTTGACGGCCGCGATAACTTGCTTTTGATCGTTGTTTAAAACTGGCAATTTTTTGAGACTCGGCAGGCTCGGCTTGGTCTTCGGAGGAGTAGGGATGTCGACGCCGGATTTAAGAAGCAGTTTTGGCAAAAAATGTTTCGATATCACCCCAATCGAAGCTGAATAAAATTTTTGCATCCAGACCATCAACTCCAGCGTCTCAGGACTGAGGCTGGGCGTATCAAGCAGCTGGGAGACGGGCTTTATTTGCTTGCCCTTTGGTTCAGCCACCAAAGAATAAACGATTCCCAGCACCTGACGGTTTCTGAGCGGCACCTTAACTAGGCTACCCGACTCTAGCATCAATTCACTAGAGTAAGTAAGTGCCTCTGAGCCGTGATAAATCTGGTCGGCAATTAATACTTGGTAATACCTCACAGCTCCTATTTTTAACTAAATCGGCTTGAAAAGCTACTACCAGGTGACTATACTAAAAATTAGTTAAAGCAACGTTGTTTGAGTTACAATAAGACTATGCTAGATGTATTTATTACTTCAAGGGTTCGGAGAAAAATCATTGTTATTTATGCTAAGTACCCTGATTTCAAGACTCACGTCCGCGGGCTAGCCAAGCTTATTAAGGAAGACGCCGGCAATATTCAGAGGGAACTAAAGAGACTAGAGAAAGTCGGCTTTTTGATATCGGAAAAACAGGCCAACACCAAAGTCTATTACACCAACAAACAGTTCCCGATATTTAAAGAACTTCAAAGTATCGTCCTAAAGTCACAACGAGCTACCCAAAAGAAACAACAGATTCTATAACTAGTGGACCGCGACTAGTTATTACTTGCAAAAACAGTTTAATTTATTTACAATAACCCCTATGATACAGGTAACTCGCAAGGATTCTAAAGAATCCCTTGAAAATCTTTTACGTCGATTTAATCGTAAGGTTCAACAATCCGGTGTTCTTATGACGGTTAAGCAGAACCAGTATTTTGAGAAGCCTATAAGTAAACCTGACCGTCGTCAAAAGGCAATAGTTCGTCGTGAGCGAAAAGCAATCAAGCTCCAGAAGATTAAACTCGGCCAGAGATAAATGACTATAAGCGAGCGGCTCGAGCAAGACATTAAAACCGCCTTGCTTAGCGGCAACTCCAAAGATGTCAGTACGCTAAGAGGTCTAAAGAGCGCTATCTTATATGCCGAGGTTGCTAAGGGAGTGAAAGATGCTGGTCTAAGCGAAACCGATACTCAGGACGTACTCTCTAAAGAGGCCAAAAAACGTCAAGAAAGTGCCGATTTGTACAACCAAGGCGGTGAAGCCCATCGGGCCGAAGAGGAACTCCAAGAAAAAGCACTGATCGAAAAGTATTTACCACCGAAATTATCTGATGACCAACTTTCTAAAGTGGTTAACGAGGCCATAGCAGAAGTTGGGGCTAAGGATGCTTCATCCATCGGGCCGGTAATCTCTTTAGTAAAACAAAAGACTCAGGGAGCAGCTGATAATGCTCTGGTTGCCCAGAAAGTTAAGGAAAGTTTGGGACTATGATCATTCTACTGGGAGTGGCCGGGTCTGGAAAAAGTTTACAAAGTCGAATGCTGGCTGATGAGTACGGGTTCGCTTGGATCTCAACCGGTGAGATTTTAAGAGTTTTAATAACTGGTAAGCGACGGCAGGAAATGTTGGCTGGTAAGCTGCTGAGTGATGAAGAAATGATTCAGGTGATGGACAAGGTCTTGGATCTTATCGACACCAAACAGGAGTTTGTGCTCGACGGTTTCCCTAGGACTATCAAGCAAACAGATTGGTTGATGGCCCAAGTAAAGAAATCTAGGTTTGGCCTGACAGCTATCTTACACATGTCAGCTGATGAAAAGGTGGTTCACGGTAGGCTTAAACAGCGTGGTCGACAAGATGATAACGAAGAAGCGATTACTAAAAGATTTGAGGAATATAGAGCGGTGACCGTACCTATACTGGAGCATTTTAAGAGAGAGAAGATTCGAGTTTATAACGTTGACGCGGCAGCCAAACCGCGACAAGTGCATGATGCCATAATGGAAATAGTTCGCAAGAATTCTATTGGGTAGATGAGCTGATGTTTACCAAAGTTAAGACCGACAGTGAAATTAAGGCTATGCGTGAGGGTGGAGCGATGCTGGCGACTGTTTTACAGATGCTCAAAAAAACCACTACTGTCGGGATGAACACCAAGCAACTAGCTGATAGAGCTGCCAAAGAGCTATCTAAGCTCGGTGGCCAGCCAGCCTTTTTAGATTACCAAGGTTTCCCAGATGTACTTTGCGTATCGGTCGGTGAAGAAGTGGTTCATGGAATACCTCGGACCGACAAGATAATTAATGCCGGGGATATTGTCAGCGTTGATTTTGGGGTCCTCTATAAAGGCCTGATAACTGATGCGGCTCTTAGTTTTATTGTCGGCAACGCGGATAAAAAAGTTCAGGCACTGGTTAGTACTACCGAAGAAGCGATGTACACCGGGATAAAAAAGGTAAAAGACGGAGTTAAAACCGGCGATATTGGCTATGCTATCCAGTCAGTTCTAGACACCAAGGGTTATGGGATAGTCCAGGATTTGGTTGGTCACGGGGTTGGTCACCAGCTTCACGAAGACCCCAATGTACCTAATTATGGACACCCGGGCACTGGAGACGTCGTAAGCAGCGGCATGACCATAGCCATCGAACCGATGGCAACGCTCGGTACCTATAAGGTTTTTGTGAAGGAAGACAATTGGACGATAGTAACCCAGGACGGTTCCTGGGCCGCACATTTTGAACATACCGTCCTGATAACAGATAAAGGTGCGGAAATTCTGACCAAAATATAAGCTAAATTCTTACTGAACAACAAACTTGCCCTAAAACCAGAATAAGCGGTATACTTCATGCATGCACGATCAGTCCCTACCGCATTATGTCGGACTTGATGTAGGAACAAGTACGGTTCGCTGTATCGTTGGCGTCGGTGACGTAGAAGACCCATCCAAAGCTTCAATCGTAGGCTTCGGGAAGGCACCTAATAACGGTATGCGTAAAGGTTCGGTCATCTACGTTGATGATGTTGCTGAAGCCATCGCTCAGGCCGTTACGGAGGCCGAGAGACTATCTGGTATGCAGATCCACCAGGCTACCGTTAACATTAATGGTTCTCACGTCAGCGGTATCAATTCAAAAGGCGTCATAGCTATTAGTGCCGCTAACCGTGAAATTAACGACAACGACAGACTAAGAGTCGAAGAAGCGGCTACTATAGTTCAATTACCCCCTAACCGTGAGATTGTTCAGGTATTCGCTAAGAATTATCGTCTAGATGGCCAGGATAATATTAAAGATCCAGTTGGCATGCAAGGAGTCCGGCTGGAGGTCGATACGCATATAGTGACTGCCTCGCTGCCCAGTCTAAGAAATCTTGACATGGCCCTGGAAAGGGTCCAGATAACTCCTAACAGACATACATTTTCCAGCTTAGCTGCGGCTGAAGCGGTGCTTAGTCGTCAACAGAAAGAGGCTGGAACGCTGCTGCTTGATATAGGAGCTGGCACAACCAATCTTCTGGTAATCGAAGACGGCGAGATACAGCACGTAGCTGTTTTGCCAATTGGCGGCCAAAATATAACTAACGATTTAGCGATCGGTCTAAAAACAGATCTGGACATTGCCGAGAAGGTAAAAATTAATTACGCAACGCTTGAGGATAAGTCCAAAAAAGAAGCCATTAGCCTAGAAGCCAATAAAAAAACCCAGACTTTTAAAGTTAGTGAAATTGTAATGATTACTGAAGCACGAGTCGACGAAATCCTAGACTATATTGAGAAAGAGTTGCGTCTAATACAACGATCTCGCAAGCTTCCAGGAGGAGTAGTTCTGGTTGGAGGGACTGCTAAACTGCCTGGTATAGCCGAATTCACGAGAGAGAAACTTCAACTGGCCGTCCGGGTAGGTAAACTACACAACATTAGCGGTCTAGTTGAGTCGGTAAATGACCCGTCAAATAGCACAGCAGTCGGCCTGATGCTGCTTGATATGCTGCTGGCGCCAGTTGGCCATGATGGTCAATCGGGAGCTTTTAAGCAGAACACTAAATTTTTAGGATCGTTTAATCGGCTTTTAAAGTCCATTAGACGCTGAGCTAATATTTTGCTTGACTGTGCAAAATTACGGCCAATCACTTCTTGAAGTCTAATCTACTATGGTTTATACTCGCTCTTATTGATTGAGTAAAAGGGGATTTGAATAATATGCCACAAGTTGTACCTGCTATCGAGACATTTGCCCGTATTAAAGTAGTTGGAGTCGGGGGAGCCGGTGGAGCAGCAGTTGACCGAATGGTTGATGCTGGGGTTCACGGCGTAGAGTTTATCGCCGTTAATACTGATGCCCAAGCCTTACATCACTCAAAAGCTCAAACAAAGGTTCATATCGGGAAGGATACGACTAAAGGCCTAGGTTCTGGCGCTGATCCGTTAATTGGCCAACATGCTGCTGAAGAATCAATTGAGGAAATCACCAAGGCTCTCGAGGGAGCAGACATGATATTTATTACTATCGGTGCCGGAGGTGGTACTGGTAGCGGAGCCGGACCAATTGTTGCTCAGGCGGCCAGCGATCTAGGCGTGTTGGTAGTAGGTTTTGCCACCAAACCATTTGCTTTTGAAGGTGATAAACGTCAACGTAACGCCGAAACAGCTATAAATAATCTCCGTAAAAGCGTCGACACTTTAATAGTTATACCTAATGATCGTTTGCTCCAGACCATCGATCGCCAAACTCCGCTTCTCGAAGCATTCAAGGTTGCCGACGACGTATTACGCCAAGGAGTGCAGGGCATTTCAGATCTTATAACCGTGCACGGCTTAATTAATTTGGATTTTGCCGATGTTAAGACGGTTATGGTTAATGCTGGCTCAGCACTGATGGGAATCGGCCGAGCTAGCGGTGAGAACCGAGCTGTTCAAGCTGCCCAGCAAGCGATAGAATCGCCCCTATTGGAGGTTTCGATTGACGGCGCCAGAGGCGTACTATTTAACGTTATCGGCGGCAAAGATCTATCAATGCACGAAATCAACAGTGCAGCTGAACTAATCACCTCAGCTGCTGACCCCGAGGCTAACATTATATTTGGAGCGACCATAAATCCTGATCTAGAAGACGAAGTAATTATTACGGTTGTAGCTACTGGTTTTGACGCCTCTTATTTCTCGAATCGTAAGGAAACTGAACGAAAAACTAAAACCCCAGACAGCCCCCGTACTGCCGGGAGCTCATTAAGAGACCAAGATAAGGACATGAGCGATTTGGACATGACCTTAGATGAAAATAGCGATGAGGAAGACGAATTTAACAAAGACCACCCCATAGCCAACATTTGGACACTGGACGAGGACCACGAAGAGGAAAGCAACAAAGACGAATCTGATAAAAGTGGTTCTGAATCAGAAGGTAAAAATGACAATGAATCTGATGACCACTCTTCAGGCTCAAATGTTATAGATGAAGAAGAGGTCGAAAAGCCATCGTTCCTGCGCAGGTTATCCAAGCGTCATCACAAGGATGAAGACGACCAAAACTAAGAAGAAAATATTCAAAACGCTAGCGTTAATTCTGTACTAAATAATACAGCATAAATTATTTGCAAAGCGCTATACATAGAGCTATGATCTTATACATAGACGCTATATATGGTATAAAATTATAGCGATGGCACATTTATATTGAATAAAGGAGGTGTGCAACATGAAGTGCAGCCAATGTCAGAATGACGATACAAAGGTTATTGAATCGCGAGATGTGACAGATGGCGAAGCAATTCGTCGTCGTCGAGAATGCACCAGTTGCCAGTATAGGTTTACAACTTATGAACGTATAGAAAGACCTCAACTGGTAGTTATCAAGAATAGCGGAGTTAGAGAACTGTTTAATCGGCAAAAATTATTAGCTGGACTCTACCGAGCATCTGAAAAAACAACTATTACAAGCATGCAATTAGAGCGATTGGTTAACGACATTGAAAAGGAGCTTCAAGCCTGCGGAGATCCGGAAGTTCGGTCGGCGTTTATTGGTGATCTGGTGATGGAAAACCTAGCCCAGCTGAACGAAGTGGCATACGTAAGATTTGCTAGCGTATATCGTCGCTTCAAGGATATAGCCGGTTTTGAAAAGGAACTGTCAGATATTCGACAACGAAAACTATCTAAAGTTCTTCAAAAATAAAAAAGTCTTGAATATCGAAAATAAAAGTACTATAACAATAGTTACGAGAAGAGAGACTCGGTGAGAGCTAACAGCGACACGTAGATGTCACGTACTCTAAACAAAAACAATTAACATTAAACGAAGTGAGGGTAATATGGGACAAACAACCAGTTTAGCGGTTGAGCGTTTATTCACTCAACCCAAGAAAAGTGCTTATGAACAACTTAAGTGGGTTAAACGTAACTCAATAATCATAAATCCACAAGACAAGAAGCCAGTATTTGAGCAGAAAGATGTTGATTTCCCGGAAGGATGGTCACTAAACGCTATTAATATAGTTGCTCAAAAATATTTTACAGGTACACCGGGTACAAAAAGCCGAGAGTCGTCACTTAAAGAATTAATTGATCGTGTGGCTGACACTATAACCCGACAAGGGGTTCAAGAAGGTTATTTTGAGAACGACACCGAAACAGAAAACTTTCGAGAAGAGTTAAAGTACGTGCTAGCTACCCAGCGGGCCGCTTTTAACTCACCGGTTTGGTTTAACATTGGTGCTCCAGAACGCGCTCAACAGGCTAGCGCCTGCTTTATTTTGGGTATTGAGGATACCATGCCAGCCATTTTAAACTGGTACGTTGAAGAAGGCATGATATTCAAGGGTGGATCTGGATCCGGGATTAATATTAGTTCGATACGGTCATCAATTGAGCCTCTAGGTAAAAGCGCCGGTACGGCCTCGGGGCCACTTAGCTTTATGCGTGGAGCTGATTCTTCGGCTGGGGCCATAAAAAGCGGCGGGAAGACAAGACGAGCTGCCAAAATGGTGATTCTCAACGTCGATCATCCCGACGTCGTTAGCTTTATATGGAGTAAAGCTATTGAGGAACGTAAGGCCAGAGTATTACAATCGGCTGGTTTTGATATGGACCTAGATGGCAAAGATTCCTTCTCGGTACAGTACCAAAATGCCAATATATCGGTTCGCGTAACGGATGAATTCATGGAAGCCGTCGAGAATGATCTGGATTGGGATCTTAGAGCGGTCACCACCGGAAAAGTACTTAAGACTCTTAAGGCTCGTGACATAATGAGGCAATTTGCCGAAGCTGCCTGGGAATGTGCTGATCCGGGCATGCAATACGATTCAACTATAAATAAGTGGCACACGACACCCAACGCTGGTCGCATAAACGGCAGCAACCCCTGTAGTGAGTACATGCATATTGATAATTCGGCCTGCAATCTAGCCAGTATCAATCTGCTTAAGTATCTAAAAGATGACAACACTTTTGATATTCGAGCCTTTGAGCACACCGTTGACCTGATATTTACCGCCCAAGAAATCTTGGTTGGCTACAGTGAGTATCCAACTGAGAAAATAACCAAAAACGCCAAGGCTTATAGAGAGCTTGGTCTGGGTTATGCCAACCTCGGAGCGCTGTTAATGGCTCAGGGTCTACCTTACGACTCTGACGAGGGGCGCGCTCAAGCGGCCGCTATTACAGCACTTATGACTGGTAGAGCCTACGCGGCCAGTGCCAAAATAGCCCGAAAAGTCGGACCATTTGCCGGATTCCATAAGGACAAAGAGAAAATGCTTGAAGTTCTGAGGATGCACCGTAAGGAAGTTTCCAAGATTGATGCTAGCTTAGTCTCCGAAGAGTTACTTAGCGCCGCAGCTAGTAGCTGGGATGAAGCGGTTGAACTTGGTGAGCTATACGGAGTACGCAATTCACAAGCTAGCCTTCTAGCGCCCACCGGGACAATTGGGCTGATGATGGACTGTGATACTACTGGCATAGAGCCGGATTTAGGACTAGTAAAGGTTAAGAAACTGGTTGGCGGAGGCACTATGAGCATTGTTAACCAAACGGTGCCCAGAGCGTTAAGAGCTTTAGGCTATTCGGACGACCAAGTTGACGATGTTGTAAGATATATTGATGTTGAAAAGACAATGATCGGTGCACCTCACCTCAAGAAAGAGCATTACCAAGTGTTTGCTTGTTCTATGGGTGACAATGCCATTCACTACCTAGGCCATGTAAAAATGATGTCTGCAGTCCAGCCCTTTTTGTCAGGGGCTATTAGTAAAACTGTCAATGTGCCAGAAGAAGTAACCGTTGAGGATATCGAACAGCTTCATATCGACGCCTGGAAAATGGGGATAAAGTCAGTAGCTATTTATAGAAACAACTCTAAAGTCGGTCAGCCTCTAAGTATGGCCAAGAAAGATGGAGCCGTACCTGGAATTACAGCCGCCGCAGCTGTTCCTTCTGAAGATCTAGTGATTGTTAAGGGTGCAGTCCGAAGACTCTTGCCAAGACGCCGCAATAGCCGGACCTATAAATTCCGCATAGCCGATCTTAAGGGTTTCTTTACGGTTGGTGAATTCGATGACGGTACCCCTGGGGAGATATTTATAATTGTATCGAAACAGGGATCAACTCTACACGGACTCATGGACTCCTTTGCGATTACCATCAGCCACGGTCTACAGTATGGAGTCCCGCTTAAGAGTTTAGTAAGGGGCTTAATGGGCACCAGTTTTGCTCCCTATGGCATCACTGACGATCCAGATATCCGCACTGCTAGTTCCATAACAGATTATATTGTTCGTAGATTAGCTAAGGATTACTTGTCTTTCGATGATCAATTAGAACTAGGTCTAGCATCGCTAGCAGACAAGTCAGATGCCCAAATCACTTTTCTGGATGCTGAAGACAAGGCTATCTCTCAGGATAAACAAGAGGTTAAGTCGGTTGGTGTTGATCAGTCAGTTGACGATATAGCTAATGATCAGACATCCAAGGTTACCGTAACTTCAACGCTCAAGGCTCAGGATTCTACCGCGCCGCTTTGTTACAGCTGCGGTAATCAGACTCAAAGAGCCGGTAACTGTTTCGTTTGTACCTCTTGTGGCTCAACAACCGGTTGCTCTTAGTGTAAGACCACGTCTCTCCAGAGCGTTAAGCTTATGCTACAATTCTAAGATGAAGTTAGTTGTCTTGTATCGTCCTCAATCTGAATATTCTCGGGTAGTTGAAGAATTTGTAGCTAGGTTTAAAAGACAATATCCTGAAAAAAAAGTTGAAGTTATCGATGTAGACAGCGCTCAAGGTATAAATCTAGCTGGTCTATACGACATCACTAGCTATCCAGCGATCCTGGCAATGACTGAGGATGGATCAATGTTAAATGGCTGGATGGGCCCGACCTTACCTCTAATGGATGAGGTAGTCAGCTACGTCCGCTAAAGGTTGATAATCCATTAATCATAAGCTATAGTTTAACTTGTAATTTGGGAAATGCGGCCTATCCCTAAACAGATAGGAAAATGACTATCAATCATTTAGCAGCGGGAAGAAATTGACTTAATCAATATTAGACCCCGCCGGAGAAGTCCGTAAAAACAGCTACAACAAAGTGCTTTTGAGAAACGCCTCAAAGGAAACTGGATGGTACCACCCTGCAAGGGTTCCAGTAAATCCTAGTGAGGTGTTTTTATTTTTTAAGGAGTGCTATGAAATTTAAATCCGGAAGCAAGAGACCAGTGCAGGTTTACGAAAAGGACCTAATTGACTATTGGAAGAAAAATCACATTTTTGAGAGATCAGTCGATGAACGTCCGGCCGACAACTCGTATGTTTTCTATGATGGGCCACCCTTCATAACCGGCGTTCCTCATTACGGAACGCTCTTGAGTAGCATCGTTAAAGATGCGATGCCCAGGTATTGGACAATGAAAGGCAAGAGAGTAGAACGGGTTTGGGGATGGGATTGTCATGGATTGCCGGCAGAAGTCTTTACCGAGAAGAAATTAGGTATCAAAGATAAACGGGATGTCTACAAGATAGGCTTAGAAAAATATATCAATACTTGCCGGGCCAACATGGTTCAAACGGGAGGCGAGTGGGAAGAGATAATTGATCGAATAGGCCGGTGGGTGGATTTTAAAGGTGCTTATAGAACCATGGACAAAGATTACATGGAATCGGTCTGGTGGGCCTTTAAGAAGCTCTATGACGAGGGAAAGATCTATGAAGGGGAAAAAGTACTACTTTATTGCACTAGGGACGCTACACCGCTTTCTAAGGCCGAGGTCGCTATGGATAATTCCTATCAGGATTCAGTTGACCCGTCGGTCTATGTAAAGTTTAAACTAAAAAATAGGGATAGTTATCTTCTAGCTTGGACCACAACACCCTGGACGTTACTGGCTAACACAGCTGTAGCAGTTAATCCTAAGTTGGATTATGTAGAAGTTGAGGTAGGTAAGCAGCGCTTTGTTTTAGCGAAATCATTAGTCAAAGTAGCCCTGACAGACGATAAACATAAAACCATAGACTATAAGCTAATCAGAGAGTTTAAGGGGAAGGAGCTGGTTGGCGAGGCGTATGAACCTTTATTTGAAGCCCAAAAAAGCGATAAGGCTCATAAAGTATACGCTGCTGACTACGTAACGGTCGATGAGGGAACGGGTGTCGTTCATCTGGCTCCAGCTTACGGCGAAGAGGATTACGAACTAGCTAAGAAAGAAGGCTTACCGATCGTATCGAACATCGACGACAATGGCTTTTATAAATCTGGCGAATGGGAGGGTAAGCTGGTCTGGGACTGCAATAAGGATATAGCTAACAAACTTTATAAAGATGGATCAGTTTGGAAAATTTCTTACGTGACCCATAGCTATCCGCATTGCTACCGCTGTGGGACTAAATTAATGTATCGAGCTCACCCTAGTTGGTTTATGAGAATCGATTCACAACGAAGCCAAATGCTAGAAGTAAATAGCCAGATCAACTGGTTCCCTGAACACTTTAAAGAGGGGAGGTTTGAGTATATTGTTAAAACAGCCCCAGATTGGAACATTAGCCGTGACCGTTTTTGGGCAACCGCAATGCCGGTTTGGAAGGGAGTTGATGGGAAAGGTAAAGAACACATCAAAGTAGTCGGTAGTTATGCTGAACTGAAAGAGCTATCAGGTAAGGAACTTGAAGATTATCATCGTCCTTGGGTTGACGACATTACTTTTAAAATTGACAACGTTGTTTATAAAAGAATAGATAAAGTCATGGATTGTTGGTTTGAGTCGGGCTCAATGCCTTTTGCTCAGTTCCATTACCCTTTTGAAAACCAAGCTAAATTTGAAGAGAACTTCCCCGGAGACTTTATAGCTGAATATGTAGGCCAGGTCAGAGCTTGGTTTTACTACCTACACTCTATATCAACAGGTTTGTTTAATAAGTCAGCTTTCAAAAACGTTATTGTAACAGGGACAGTAGCCGGCAATGATGGTCGTAAGATGAGTAAGTCATTCAGCAATTTTACTGACCCGTCAGAACTGATTAATTTATACAGTGCTGATGCGTTGAGATTTTTACTACTATCTTCGCCACTTTTAAATGGAGAAGATTTTTCTCTTAAGGATAAAGATGTTGCCGATGTATATCGTAAACTATCGATGATTTGGAATATGTATGATTTCTTTACGCTATATGCATCTGTTGATGGTTGGGAGTGGGACGGAAAGCTAACAGACCCATCTCAAGGACTAAGTAACCCCCTGGATAAGTGGATTGTTTCGAGGATCCATCAGCTTATATCGGATGTGGATCGTGATATGCAGTCCTATAACATTGCCCAGGCACTGAAACCAGTTTTTGATTTTATTGATGATGCTTCTAATTGGTACGTTCGTCGGAGTCGAAAGCGTTTTTGGAAGACCGAGAACGACACAGACAAAGATAACGCTTACAAGACGCTCCATTACATCTTAGTTAAACTATCGCTAGTACTCGCACCGTTTACGCCTTTTCTGGCCGAGGAGTTGTATAAACAGCTTACCGGTCAGCTATCAGTGCACCTTTGCGACTGGCCTGAGTCGGGGCACACCAATGAAATACTTACAAGTGAGATGAAGGTGGTCAGGGAACTTGTAACTCAGGGGCTATCTATTAGGGCGACTTCAGGATTAAAAGTAAGACAACCCCTAGGATCTGCAAGTCTAGTCCTGCCATTTGAGGTGACCGAGTTGGATGCTGAAGAGCTAAAGAAGATAGTGGCCGAAGAGTTAAACATCAAAGATGTTTCCTACAAAGCCGGCAAGGATGCCTCGATAAAGTTAGATCTAAACATAACTGATGGCCTAAGACTCGAAGGTCTAGCTAGGGAGTTAATCAGGCAAGTCCAAAATGCCCGTAAGGAAGCAAATCTGAACGTAGATGACAGAATAAACCTAGCTATTGAGTCGGGGGATAAACAAATAGCCGACAGTCTAAGAAGGTACTCTGAAATCATAAAACACGAAACTTTAGCTAAAACAATCAACGATCAGAAGTCCTATAGCTTCAAAACTAAGGTCAAGATTGAAGACCGTTACGTTGAAATTAAGCTGGGTAAGGCCTAGTCGGATAGGACTTTACAGGTTCAGCTATCTCTGTTAGAGTTAATTGATAGTATTTTTATAAAGGGAAAATATAGATGAAAAAAGCAGTCATCGCCAGCGGTGGTAAACAGTATATCGTGTTCGAAGGTCAATCCCTAGAGGTTGAACTCCTTAAGGCCAAAGGGAAATCTGTTGATTTCGATGCGTTACTGTTAATTGATGATATTAAAGTAAACATTGGTCAGCCTCTAGTTGCCGGAGTTAAGGTCACCGCCGACATAATTGATCCCGAAATAAAAGCCGATAAAGTAGTTGCTATAAGATATAAAGCTAAAAAACGAGTTCGTAAGATCCAAGGACATCGCCAAAAACTTACGTCTATCAAAATCAAGAAAATTGTTTAATAATTAAGGCATCAATCTTGGGTGATTGTGGAAAACTCAAGTGATTTTATCAAGTGCAATTTTTTATAGTTGTAAACATAACAACTATAAAATACACATTTATGTGTTCAAGTTTTTGTTAGTTTACGGAGAAACAGATTAAAATTTATAAATCTTGTAAATACTACAGCGAAACAATAACAAAAAATTAATCAGTTCTTCATTTTTTAAGGAGACCAAAGAAGACACAAATTATTCAGTTTAAGTATTGTATAAGGGGTCAATAAGATCAATAATTAAGTCACGGTTCATATAAAACAAAAATATAAACCAAAACAAACAAAAATGCATAAACGAAAACCGTTAGGACGAGAACTGTTCAGACGCACACTAGCGCCAGTTTTTGTTATTTCTTTTGCGTTTGTCCTGGTTCTCTTAGTTGGCCTAAAGCCACAGATAGCTAACGCTGCCACCAACGGAGACATTAACTTTCAAGCCAGACTACTTACTATCGGCGGAGCCGTGGTACCCGATGGAACTTATAACGTTGACTTCAAGCTCTATAGCACTCAAAGCACTGGTGGCGGTCAAGCTGTTGGTACCTGTACAGACACCGGTGGATTCGATTGTGAATGGGAAGAGAATCATACTAGCACCAATAGAATCTCGGTCTCTGACGGCTATCTATCCGCTAATCTAGGCAGTATCACGGCATTCCCGAGTACCATTAACTGGAATCAGCAACAATGGTTAACGATGAATATCGGTGGTATCGGGGCATCACCTACGTGGGACGGTGAAATGACTCCTCGTATCCAACTTACCGCGCTCCCATATGCTTTCACGGCCGGACAGCTCCAGACTTTCAATAGCGTCAGCGGGTTTTCAGCTGTTCTGCAATTTACGGCACCGGCTTCAGCAAATGACACTCTTACTCTACCCGATGCTAGCGGAACGATCTGTCTGGACAGTTCCTCGGCATGTGGTTTTACCTCAGGAAGCGGGACAGCCTTCTTGGTAGGAGGTAACACCGTTGCCGGGACGGCTACTCTCGGCACAATTAGCAATTTTGGGCTTAACATTGAGACTGATAGTAATGTGGTGGAATCGTTAAGTAGTAGCGGTGCGGCCGTATTCCAGAACACCACCAACTCTACTCTAGCCTTCCAAGTTCAAAATGCTGCGGATGAGCCTATCTTTGATGTTGGCACCCAAGCTACTACTAACCTGCTAACCTACCCAGGCTTTGAATCGGGCAGCTTCACTAATGCTTCAACTGGTTGGATAGAGAGTGGCGCCACTGGAAACATCACCCAAAATAGCACACCTTCAAACACCTATAATGGTTTATACTCGCTAAACTTAACAACCCTTAGTGGTAACGCTGGCGCTGAGACTGAGGCTTTCAAACAAACCGTTACTCCCGGAACCTACGTTGTCTCGTTCTTCGCCAAGCCAACCGTAGCTATGAATGCCAGCGGTTTCACTATAACCTTAAATAACGGTGCGTCCAGTACCTGCAGCCCAGCCTCCAATACCTTGAGTACCGCGGGCTTTATTAGGGTTTACTGTAGTGTAGCCATAGCCACTAACAACCTGGTCTATCTAACCATTGCTCAAAACGACTCAGTACCCAGGACTATCTACATTGACGCTGTACAGCTAGAAAGTGGATCGACTCCTACCCCTTATAACATAGGCACAGTACAAATAAGAGGTGTAGTCAACAACCCTCTAACCCTAGAAAACACCGCTAACTCCCAATCTGAATTCCAGGTAGACAATGCCTCAGGGACTAACCTATTATTAGTAGACTCCCTAGACGGCAACGTAGGTATAGGCATTACCGGTGCCCCAGGAGCCCTGTTCTCAGTAGGGGGCACAACCGGTAACTTCCAAGTAACTGCTGCGGGTAATGTCACTGCCGGTGCCATAACTGCTGTTGGCGTCAACAGTGGTGCAGGACTTCTACAAGGTAGTGATGGTTTGACCATCACTGGCGCAGCTGTCAGTCTCAATGCTTCTAGTAACTTCGCAACAAGTATTAATACTGGTGGCAGTACAGGTACAGTATCTATAGGTGGAGGCAGTGCTCCTCTAATAATTAACTCTACAGCTTTTGATGTATCAGTCGCTGGTGCCCTAAGTGGTATTACTACCATATCTACCAGTAGTACTATTAACACTAACACCTTCAACTCCACGACTCTAACCTTCGGAGCAGCTACTGATTCTATATCTAGTGATGGCGCTTCCAGCCTATCTATCGACACCGGCGGTGCTTCCACCCTTAACCTAGGGGCTACTAATGCTACAACTGTTAATCTGGGTACTGCTGCATTAGCTAGTACTATCCAAATAGGTGATACAGCTGTTAACACCGGCAATACCCAAGCAATTAATATAGGCGATCTAAACCTTGCTGGCACCACCAACGTAACTATTGGTACCGGAGCTAATGCCACCGCTGGTAATACCACCGTACAAGCCAATGGTAACCTAAATCTAGGCAATGCCATCAGTTCTAAC
>DATKHB010000020.1:0-91973 GCA_035510455.1 Saccharimonadales bacterium (SeqCode)
AGCAATAGGTGAGAATGTTAAGGGTTTACTAACTCACGAAAATGGCAATACTTTACGATCAATGGTTAATATACTGGAAGAACTCGGATATAAAGTAACTTATAAAGTTCTAAGAGCGCAGTACCTTGATGTCCCTCAAAAGCGTGAACGTCTTGTTATATTTGCATTGAGAAACGACATTAAAAATCCAATAATTTATCCCAAAGAGAAAGACTACACAGTTTCCTTAAAAGAAGCGATTGGTGATTATCCAAAATCGGCAGGTCAAGAGTACTCAGGCAGAAAAAAGGAGATAATGTCCCTAGTCCCCGAAGGCGGGTATTGGAGAAGCTTACCTGAAGATATACAAAAAGAATATATGATGACAAGTTATTACATGGGCGGAGGTAAGACTGGTATGGCTAGAAGATTATCATGGGACGAACCTAGTCTTACACTAACTTGTACACCAGCACAGAAGCAGACTGAAAGATGTCACCCTGAATTTACTCGTCCATTAAATGTTCGTGAGTACGCAAGGATTCAGATGTTTCCTGATGAATGGGAATTTAGTGGCTCAGTATCATCACAATACAAACAAATAGGTAATGCAGTTCCAGTTAACCTGGGTTATCACATGGGTTTAGCAGCTATCTCAACTTTAGACGGTAAGTATGACCACGAAACACAAGAAGTTCTTGAGCCAGTAGCAACTGAAAGTCAACTTGAATTGCTGGTCGTTTAGTCTAATTACCTTATTTTAAGTACTGTGTAACTCCCTAGTCCCACTTAACGTTGCTTGAGGTTTACATACTCTTGATAAGGAATATCCAAAATTTTCCTCCATGACGAAATTTCTTCTCTAATAAGGTTGAAACTTTTTCCCACTTGCTGCACCAAGCATAACCGTTTTGAATTGTCGTGATAATAGTATATCTAACCAGGCCAAAGGTTAGAGAAGCGTTCAAAAAAAGCGATTCTTAGAAATTTGACTTGAAGTAGCTAGCAAGTACCGTTCCTAAGAACCACGCTTGGATCACTCGAAAAATTCCAGCCATAGTAAAGTGCTGATATCTGGTAAGTAGTGTCCTCAATAACGTTACTGGAGCCAGTATTAGCATCTGAATCAGAATCAGACGCATCACTACAGAGGTCAGTTTGTACCTGAGACTCAGTAGCACCGTATCCCAGAGTCATTACCTTGGGTTCGAGGGCTGCCAAAGCATTCCATTCCAAGGTGTTCAGATAACCGTTTGCACATTTTACTGGCTCTGAGTTGCCGTTACTTTGGTAAGTCAGGGTTTGACTACATTCTGGAGTTTTGGAGGGGACAGTTGCCGGTGACAATATGGCGTAGGAAGAATTAGTGGATGGGGCAGACTTATTTGTCGCAGTAGAACTGCTGGATGAAGAGGCCTTATCGGGCTTGGTGTTAGCGTGGATAACCAAAAGACTAATCGTTGCCAGTATTATAACCACAAACAGCAAAACCAAAACTTCCACTATTGTGAACCCGGCTGATCTTCTTTGTAATTTGCCCATCGTTTGCATTATCTATTGACGAATATAACACACAATAATTTTGATGTCAGTCGCTAAGCTCTCTATTGAAAACGACTGCGGCCGTAATTTACTCGGTTTTGGCTAAGATGAAAATAGATTGTTATAAGGTTAACGATAATATATACTTCCTCTTGAAATTAACTAAAAAGAGAAAAACATGAAAAAAAGAAACCCATTTGCGGTGTTCGCACTCAGCATAGTAACCCTTGGTATATATGACATATACTGGCTCGTATAGAACTCAGGAGCTTTGCAACATTTCCAGTGGTGTCCTGTACTGCAGACTTAAGTGTACACGTTTAGTATTGTAGAACTCTAGGTATTTGTTAATCTTTGTTTGCAAACGTTGGTTTGTATCCCTGTAAGTTAGATACCTACCAAGACACTCATCCTGGATAATCCTGTTGTATCTCTCAATGTGAGCATTGTCATTAGGTCTATGTAGTCTAGAGTGTCTAGTAGGTATACCTTTTCTTCTTAGTACTTCCTCAAAGTACCTGGAATACTCTGGTCCATTATCTGCTGGCTAGTTAAAACAAAAAAAGTCCTTAACAGGAAAACAACTATCCATACCCCCACAATCTGGCTGCTTTTCTTGCCGGCAATAATAGGTTTTGTAGCATTGATTTTAGTATTTGCCGTTGCTGGGAATAATGCTATGAACTCTACCACCATGACAACTTCGCTTTATGGCCAGAACCTAAATAGCACCACCCCTACTGGTACCGGCAAGTCGTTGCTCGTATTCTTCCTGGTTTATATTGTAGCTATCGTTGCTTTTATGTTTATTACTTTTTTCTGGTTCTTTAAATTTTCAAAAGCTATTAACCAGTATACCCATGGGCTGATGGGAACCGGTGTTACTTTCCTGCTGTTATGGTTACTCCATTTCATCGGCGTAGCGATAGTCCAAGATAGCTTCAATGACATGTTATCTAGCGACGGGACTAATAGCCCTCAACCACCACCAGTAATGCCTGCCGGCCCACCAGTGGTTACGCCTTCTGGTCCATCGGCGGGGGTGCCCCCTGGACCGGTAGTCCAAGCAGTTGCTTTTTAGGGTTATTAGACGGGCCCAAGATCAGCTGAATATCTACCTTAAAGTTACAACAAATTAGCAATCTAAAGGTGATATACAAGTTGTCTTCGTGCTATAATGTAGACAAGGGACAAAGGGAGTTTTACGCTTGATTGAAGTCATAATCGTAATAGTTGTAATAGTTATATTGCTGGCAATAGCGGCTAGTATGTATAACGGCCTAGTAAGACTAAACGTACGCAGCACTGAAGCCTGGAGCGATATAACAGTTCAGCTCAAAAGACGAGCAGATCTTATACCAAATCTTGTAGAAAGTGTTAAGGCATACGCTGCTCACGAAAAATCTATTTTCGAAGATGTAGCTAAGGCTCGGGCGAACTTACTAAAAGCCGAAGGACCGGCTGATACGGCTAAGGCCGAGAATCAATTCCAGCAAACCATGAAGAGTTTGTTTGCTATCGCTGAAAATTATCCAGATCTTAAGGCTAGCGAGAACTTCCGCCAGCTGCAGGCAGAATTGGTTGACACCGAAGACAAGATCCAGGCTTCCAGACGCTTTTATAACGGCGTAGTCAGAGATTTCAACACGAAGCGCAAGGTTTTTCCGACTAGGATTTTTGCCAACAGGCTTGGGTTCAACGAAGACAAGCAATTCTTTGAAGTTGATGAAGCAGAAAATGCCAGCATCCAAGAGCCAGTAAAAGTGAAGTTTTAACCTATTTGAATCTTATTTATGTACAGCCAGATTGCCGCTAATAAACGCCGCACAGTATTAATTATGTTCGTTTTCTTGCTTTTCATTGGAGCCTTGTCTTGGGTTTTTGCTGAATATTTAGGCCAACCGCAGACGGCATACATCGTTTTAACCGCCGGTATCGTCTATGCCATAATCAGTTATTTTGTCGGCAGCCGAACTTCACTGGCGGTTAACGGAGCCCAGGAGATAACAAAGAAAGATAATCCCAGACTTTGGCGAATAATCGAAAATTTGAGCATAGCTGACGGACTATCGACGCCCCGGGTATTTATAATTGATGATCCTTCTCCTAACGCCTTTGCTACCGGTCGCGATCCCTCGCATGCCGCCGTTTGCGCCACTAGTGGTCTTTTAGACATTATGAATGATAATGAACTTGAATCAGTGTTTGCCCATGAACTCGGACACGTAAAGAATTATGATATCAGGGTTAGCATGATCGCTTTTGCATTAGTGGCAGTGGTCGCATTGCTCGCCGACGTAATTCTGCGTTTTACTTTTTTTGGAGTCGGCGACAGAGAAAGACAAAATCAAGGGCAGGGCGGGCAGATATTCTTGATTGTCGGTATAATTGCCGCCGTTTTAGCTCCAATCATTGCTACGCTTATCCAATTGGCCGTTTCACGCCAAAGAGAATATCTGGCAGACGCCACCAGCGCCTTGACTACCAGGTATCCTGAAGGGTTAATTAGTGCTCTGAAAAAAATCGAACAAACCGGTAGCGTTTTGAAGAAACAAAACACGGCTACTGCTCATTTTTTCTTCGTTAATCCATTGAGAGGGCACAGCATAACCAATCTTTTTAGTACTCACCCACCAATACCCGATAGAATTGCCAGGCTGGAACGCATGGAGGATCACGCGTAAATTTTTAAAGGATGCGGGATATAAAAAATGCCTAAATCTTCATCGTCACCCCGCAAAAATAAAAAAGTCCCTGCTAAAGGCAGCAAAACCGGGAAGGTTAGCAAGACTGCGGGTTCAAGCAGTGCTAGTCAAAGCGCTGCAAGAAGACTTAAGCCATCAAAACACAAAGTACTTAAAAAAAATAAGATTGAATTTGTCTCAAAAAAACCACTGCCCAGCGCTTTTAAGATCTTCGGCAGATCATTGCTGGTTTTGAAACGTAGTTGGAAAGTATTTTTAGTAATAACAATTGCCTACGCCATATTGAGTTTACTGCTAGTACATGGCATATCTAACAGCACCAGCCTAAATTCCCTAAAATCATCGCTAAACAGTTCATCTGGTGGGACCGGCGGCAACGTGTCTACGTCCACGGCGCTTCTTGTCTATATAGTTGGCGGAGGAGCAAATCCTAACAACGCCCCAGCGGCGGCCGGGACTTACCAAACAATACTACTGATCGTATTTAGCTTGGCTTTTATCTGGTCTTTGCGCCAGCTCTATAATAGTGCCAAGATCCGAGCCCGAGACTCCTTCTATAGAGGCATGTACCCGCTTATCCAATTCATGCTGGTAATGATAGTGGTTGTTATCCAGTTGATTCCGGTATTAATCGGGGCCTTATTCTTTAGTACCGTAGAAGCTAACGGCATAGCAGCGTCTGGTCTGGAACAAATAATATGGGGCATTGTCTTTATAGCTCTTGCCTGCTTGAGTTTCTACATGGTATGCTCGTCAATTTTTGCCTTTTACGCTGTTACCCTGCCGGACATGACGCCCATGAAAGCCCTAAGGTCTACGAGGTTGCTTGTCCGTTATCGCCGGATAATTATTTTTAGAAAGATTTTCTTTTTAGTGCTAGCTTTAGCAGTTATCGGATCGATTATCACACTGCCATTTTTGTTAATCGCAACGTCCTTAGCTGGCTGGATCTTTTTCGTTTTGACTATCGTCGCGTTGCCGGTAGTCCACAGCTATATGTATTCTTTATATAGGGAACTAATGCTATGACCAAACTAAGCCTGCCTCAGGCTAAGAAACGGCTGATGGAACTCCGTAAACTTTTGAACCAGTATAGCCACGAGTATCATGTTCTAGATGAGCCCAGTGCTTCCGATGCCATCTATGATGGGCTGATGAATGAGCTTAAAGACCTTGAGTCGAAGCATTCGGATTTAATTACTGGTGATTCACCAACCCAAAGAGTAGGCGGTGAAACCCTAAAAGAGTTTACCAAGGTTCAGCATTCTAGTCGGGTACTTAGCCTCAATGATGTTTTTAGTCGCGATGACGTTATTGCTTGGGTGAAACGTATCACCAAACTTGTACCAGAAACGAAAACTGAATTTTTTGCTGATATTAAGATGGATGGATTGGGCTGTGTGCTTGTCTATGAAGATGGGCTATTCGTTCAGGCTATTACCCGCGGCGATGGTTTAGTCGGCGAAGACGTAACTATGAATGTTAAAACAATAAAGAGTGTTCCATTGTCTCTCCGATCACATAAAGGCTATGAACAATTTTTAACTGGTCGCACCGAAGTAAGGGGCGAGATAATTATGTATAAAAAGGACTTCGAGGCCCTCAACAAGGAAAGAGAAAGGCTCGGTCTAGCAACATTCGCTAACCCCCGAAATCTAGCGGCCGGGACTATCCGCCAGCTCGACCCAAAATTAGTAGCCGCAAGGCCGCTTGGGTTTCGGGCATTTGATCTACTTCCTAAGAACAACTTAATTGCTCCAAAATCCAACGAACTAGTTTATAAAAGTCTCAGTAATCTTGGGCTTACTATCAACCCCCAAGCTACTACTTGCAAGGATTTAAACAAGCTGATGACTTTTATTGAAAAATGGGACACTAAACGACACGACTTGTCTTTTAACACGGATGGCATAGTGGTTAAAATAAATGACCGTGAACTTTATAGACAACTTGGCGTGGTTGGTAAAAACCCTCGAGCGGCGGTCGCCTATAAGTACCCGGCCGTAGAAGCCACCACTACCGTTAAAGACATAGTACTAAGCATCGGGCGTACCGGTGCAGTTACGCCGGTAGCCGTATTTGACCCGGTGGTAGTTGCTGGTTCCACGGTTAAGCACGCCAGTCTTCATAACTCCGATGAAATTGCTCGAAAAGACGTGCGCGTAGGCGATACGGCGGTAATCTTCAAGGCTGGTGACATAATCCCACAGATTGATCGGATCATAATCGAACTCCGGCGTAAATCTTCTAAGAAATTTGATATGGAAAAGGAACTAAAAAGACAATATCCCGAACTAGCTTTCGTGCGGCCTGAAGGTGAAGCGGTGTATAGAATTAAGGGTGCCACCCGACGCATTTTGCTATCAAAAGCTCTAGAACATTTTGCCAGTAAAAGCGCGCTGGATATCGACACTTTAGGAGAAAAAAATGTCATGGCTCTTGTTAACGCTGGTCTGGTCCATGATCTAGCAGACATTTACCTGATAAACAAAGACAAGGTTATAAAACTAGACCGATTTGCTGAATTATCGGCTAAGAATTTAGTAACCGCCATAAAGTCCTCAAAAAGCCCTCAGTTACCTAGATTTATATATGGGCTGGGTATTAGACACGTTGGATCACAAACGGCTATAGACCTTTCTGAAAATTTTGGGTCGCTGGATAAGTTGGCGCAAGCCACTTTGGATGATCTCGAAGAAGTTGAGGGTGTAGGTAAAATCGTTGCCGAGTCAATACTGGGTTGGTTTGCCGACACTGACAACCAGGATCTTCTTAATAAATTTGAGCGCTTGGGCATGAAACCGGTCTTTAAGTCTCATAAAATGGGTCCGCTAAAAAACATCAACTTTGCTATCACTGGCGGTTTAGAGACAATGAGCCGTGAGATAGCCGCCGAGAGAATCCAAATACTTGGCGGTACTTTCCAAACAAGTGTCGGCAAAGAAACCGATTACCTGGTAGTCGGAAAGAACGTTGGTGAAAATAAATTGGTTAATGCTCAAAAACTAGGCACTAAACAAATAGATGAAAAAGACCTGATCAAATTGCTTGACAGACACTAGAAAAACGTTATGCTAAAAAGTGAATCGTGCGCTACGCGGCGCGTGAAACAAAAAATCTAAACAAAAGCCCGCCGCCGGGTGAGCGCGCACGAAATAAAAATATCCGAGTTATATCGGGTATTTTTATTATGTTGTTACTTATAATATATAAACACGTAGCCTGGGGGGGTACAAACGAGACCCGCGACCCCTGTAGTTTTGACAGTGGTTTAACCATTGGTTATCTGGTGGAGCTAACCGGAGTTTATTCAAACCGCGACTTTGGTCAACTTTTGTCTGATCTCTGTGTATCTCTCGGCATTTCGTGTTGACACAGCTGGTTCGTGACCCTTGTCATCCACGCCAATCACGCTTCTCGATCACCTCTCAGCCGATTAGTGTGATCGTCTGCACTGGTAAACCGTCGCTCTCTTGCTGCTCTAGACGATCTCGTCAACGCTCACGAGCTTGCTGCACTATTGCCGAGTAGGTATCGGTCGGAGGACCTCCTGCTGAGTACCTTTCCGTACTAGTCTCGCTTTCACTAGCAGTCGGAAAAGATCCTGGTGGTGCTACCTCTGGTAGAGCTCCATCAACCCCAGACGCGTCATCAGTAATATCGGGTGCTTCAAGAATTGGCTTGACGAAGCGTTTTGCCCACTCAAGCCCTTCCGGAGAAAGTTGTCCTGAATGTTCGGGGTGAGGATAAAGCTCGATCATGAAACGTGGATGCGGACCACCTTCTGGGACGTCCCATTCTCTCCACCTAAAGTAAGTGCCGACCTTCAACGGGACGTCTTGTTCGCCAACAGCAGACACCGGGAATCGTTTCGTAGCGTCTCTGCGGTCTTCTCTATCAAATGGCACTAGACGGGTATCAAACCATTCTTCACCCTTAATCCAGCCGACTTGTCCGACCCAGTCTTGGAGAACCACGGGTTCGTGATGATCATCTAAAGTCTCGCCCATATAACTCTTTATGCGCTCGAGTTGGGAATTTGTCAAATATATAAAATCTAAATTGATAGCTAGTGTAATTCTAACTGGTGATTCTTAAAATGGTTTAAGTAGAGGCGTTTAGGTCTATCTTGGTGGACCTAAACGGACACTTCGCGAACCGCCATCTCACCGCCCCTGTGCAGGGCCTTCTTGATCTCGCCGCTTCTCTCGTGAGGTAGCTATGCGCGGTATTGTTGTATGTCATACACCTTTTCGTTATTTCGTTTGTTCTTGAGCCAAGCTAAGCTCAGCCGACCTGCCGATCTGCCCACCCACGAGCGAGGTCGCGAAATAGGTCGCCTGGTTCGGCGCCGGCTGAGTCATGTACGCGCTCGACGAGCGTGGTCATGATCGAGAGCACCGCCATCATCAATGCTCGCTTGTCGCTTGCCTCATTCCAGAGCGCCCCGACCTGCTGCATATCGTCGGTTTCAAAGGCCGTTATGAGTTGGAAAGCAAGATTCACAGTTGGATCGGCCGGGTGAGAAGGCGCCATCACTCCAGAAAGTACACCGGGCAGTACTTTGGTGGGGTGTTCGAGCCCGGCCAACACATCCACGTGCAGCGCAGCGTTCGCATGTCGTGAATGTCGTTGCCGACGATCGTCAGGTACTGAGCTACGCAGTCGATCCCGATGGCTCCGTTGCCGCAAATCTCGTTGCCGACGATCGTTAGGCCCGAGCAGTAGTTCGCCCATAAGCCATTCTGCGTATTGTTGGCGATCTTGCAGCCGGTCACGGTGCCGTTGACGGCGTAGATCTTGGCGAGCGTGAAGTGCGAGGTGCTGTCCGGCGCCGTCGTGATGGCGGCGAAGGTCAGGGTCGTCGCCGCGTTCGAGATGACCGTGACGTACTGCCCCGAGCCGGTGCCGCTCGTGATCGAGAGCTGGTAACCGGCGTACTGGTTGGCGTCCAACTTCTGGTTATGACTTTCGCCTGGTATAGGCGTCAGGTCGTAGTGAGCAGCATCGAGGCGTGCGGCCTCCTTCCGGCGATAAGAGAAGCTCTCGATCAACTCGTCACTGACAAAGACCATGAGAAATTGCTTCTCCGCCAACTTCAAAGCCAGCCCATCGAAGAAGTCGCGCTCACCTACGTAGATATTGCGAATGATCCAACGCAGCGTGTCATCAAAGTTCTCGAACAAGAACGGGTCTCGGCCCAAATCAGCCGGCAGTAGCTGTGTTAGTGCTTCTCGCAGCTTAGGAAGCGCCGCCAGCAACGACTGAGCGTACGTGGTCGCCTCGTCTTTACCGGTGGCAGTAGTCCAAAGTCGGAGTACCTCCTCGACGATCGGCGCAGTCGGGATTGACACGGTGATGCTGTCCTTTGCGGCGTCCAGCATCGCCGAGGCAACGAAGTCGAAGAACCGGGGTAAAGACTGTCCGGCACATGGACTTTCTTGAGCGATCAGCAGGATTCCAGCCAGTTCCTCATACGCGGTTTTCTGTCGCTCGTGGTAGTTGTTCCTTCCTTTGATTTCGAGTTCGCGCATCAGCCGGTACTCGCGGTCGGTCAGATTCTCCTTCCATCCAAGAAAGTTCAGCGTCGCGCAGAGGATGCGTCGTCGCGTGGGATGGCTGATCTCGTGGAGCGCTGGTCGCCATGCAGGAGTACGCAGAACTGCGAGACAGGGCTGAGCGTTGATAACCAAGCTCGGCGAGGCCTTGTTAGTCGTCGTGGCGCTAGCGATCGTGGCCCGGGTGGTCTTCGGACTGCTCGGGCCACTGCTCCCTCTGCTCGTGGTGCTGCTCATAGTCGGGGCGATCTTGACCCGCATCTTCCGCGGTCCAAGAGCGGGCGGCGGGCTTTTCCACAGGTAATGGCAGTCGGACTGTATATTACTATTGACACTGGTCCGACAACTGCGGTATGTCGTAGTAGAGGGGCGGCAGCGAACAGCCGAAGCCGATCTGGCGCTGCGCTGCCGACCCCTCTCCATGACCGTCGTCCAAAAAGGACCGGTATTTCATAACGAAGAAGGAAAGGAGGTACCACGTGTCAGACCAGATCATCCGCGTAACTGCTCGCCCGCGAGCCGATGGGATAGATGTCGATCGGCTGGCCCTGGTCCTCCTTGAAATCGTGAAGCGCCTCCCAGAGAGTCAACGCGACCGGCTGGCAGCCGGGGGCGCCAAGCTGATCGCTGATGCCGAGGCCCGGGCGAAGATCAGCAAGAGGGAGGGGGCGGCATGACGGCCGAACTGCTCGTCGGCGACGCCGTCGCTCTGCCAGCTTCGCTGCTGCTAGTGCGTGCCGCCGAATCCAAGCGACAGCGACGGACGCTCGTTGCCTATCAGCTGAAGTTTCCTCGAGGCCTTGATTGCGACGGCGTGGAGGCCTTCCTCAGCGGGCTGTCCGGGCTACTGCTGCCATGGTGGAAGCGCTGGTTGGCGGCACTCGTGGCGGCTGACGTGATGGCGAGCCTGGGGGCGACAAATGAGAACCGTGACCCCTGTGAGAGTGGCCGCGGTTCGCGCTTGAACGTTCTGGTGGAGCATATCGGAATCGAACCGATGCCTTATCCATGCCATGGATACGCGTTAACCTCTTCGCTAATGCCCCGTAGAACATAATAATATTAACATTAATCCTATCTATATAGATGACTCCGTAAGTTATGAGGTCAAAATAAGGATATCGGGTATAATTTCTATTATTGGCGTCGTGGCGGAGTGGTTACGCAGAGGTCTGCAAAACCTTTTATGCCAGTTCAATTCTGGTCGGCGCCTCCATTTACTTTTACTCTAAGGACGATTTAATTTAGACTTATAAGAGTAGACTAACAGGCTTAAGCGCGGGTGGTGGAACTGGTTTACACGAGAGACTTAAAATCTCTTGTCCGTAAGGACGTGCGGGTTCGAGTCCCGCCCCGCGCACCATAAATTTATAAAACTATGAATTACTACGTAACAACCTCTATACCATACATCAACGGCGAACCTCATTTAGGCACTGGGCTTGAGTTTCTCATGGCTGATGCACTGGCACGATATGCAAGACAACAAGGCAAAACGGTACTATTTTGTACTGGTACCGATGAGCACGGTACGAAAAACGCCCAAAAAGCTGAATCGATGGGATTAACACCGGAAGAATTTGCCGATCAAATGAGTAAGCACTTCCTAACCTTGGCTAAACTACTAAATATTAGTAACGACAGGTTTATAAGAACCACAGACCCCAAACACGAAAAAATTGCTAAAATCATCTGGAAAAACCTTGAAACTGACATCTATAAGTCAAAATACACTGGTTGGTATGATGTCAAACAGGAAGAATTTGTCCCAGAAGGTCACGCTGATCCCGAGAGAATGAAACCCGATCAACCACAAGCCTACCAAAAGCTCGAGGAAGATAACTACTTCTTCAAATTGAGTAAATATACAGACAAGATAAAAGAAGCTATCGAGAGTGGTAAGTTTAAGATAGTCCCAAAGACTAAACGAAATGAAATATTAAGCCTGCTAAACGAAGGGCTAGAGGACATTAGCATTAGTCGACCTAAGGAGAAGCTGGCTTGGGGGATTGAAGTGCCTGGTGACCCAACCCAAGTTATGTACGTCTGGTTTGAAGCCTTAATGAACTACATAACTGTCCTGGGGTATCCCGATAAACAAGACTTTAAGGATTTTTGGCCGGTAAATGTTCAAGTAATCGGTAAGGACATAAGTCGCTTCCATGCGGCTATCTGGCCAGCAATGCTTATGAGCTTGAACTTGCCGCTCCCTGAGATGTTGTACGTCCATAGCTTTATCAACGTCAACGGTCAGACGATGAGCAAAAGTCTCGGTAACGGAATCCCGCCCAAGGACATTGTTGATAAATACGGGGTGGATGCTTATCGCTACTATTTCCTGCGCCATATCCCAAGCTATAACGATGGAGATTTCACTTGGGAGAATATGAAATCGGCCTATGACAGCGAACTAGCCAACCAACTGGGCAATGCTGTCCAGCGAACAGCCGTTATGATTACGCAGTATCAAAAAGGCACCGTTGGCGATATTCCTCCGACAAAGCACGATCTTGGTGCCTACCACGATGCACTGACCAAATGTCGATTCGATAGGGCGCTTGATGAGGTTTGGGAACTAGTTAAAGGTTTGAATCAATATATCGATGAGCAGAAGCCATGGGAAATCGCTAAATCTGATGATCAATCAAAATTAAAAGAGGTTTTAGCCTATCAAGTGGCTTGTATTTTGGAAATCGCCGATTTATTAGTGCCGTTTATGCCAGATACCGTAATGAAAATAAAGGGGATATTTGACCAGGGTCAAGTTAAGTTGCCAGAAAGCACTCTGTTCCCCAAAAAAGACCAAGAAGCTTAATTAGAGATCTATGGAACTCATAGACACCCACTGTCACATTCAATTTGATGACAATGACGGCACTAGCGTCAGTGAAATATTGAGTTCTGCTAAAGAAGCTGGTGTTACGAGGCTAATATGTATCGGTTGTACGCTTCAAGACAGCATCGCTGCCATCGATATGGCAGAGAATAATTCTGGCGTGTTCGCTACCGTCGGGCTACATCCTCACGAAGCTAGCAAATACATCAACGACAAGCCATCTCTAGAAAAAGTGGCTAAAATTGTCACGGAGCCGGGGGTCGTAGCCATCGGCGAATGCGGTCTTGATTATTTCTACAATAATTCACCGGCTGAAGACCAAAAAAAGCTATTGAGATATCAGCTGGACCTGGCCGCAAAGAGCAATTTACCGGTTGTCTTTCATGTTCGATCGGCTTTTGATGATTTTTGGACAATTTATGATGAATACGTGCCGAAAATCAAAGGAGTAATACATAGTTTTAGCTCAACTAAAGCCGATCTTCATGCGATTTTAGACAGAGAACTGCTAGTTGGGCTTAATGGAATCGTGACATTTACTAAAAAAAACGAGCAATTAGACGCCGTTAAGTCCATTCCGCTTAACTCTTTGGTTTTAGAAACTGACGCTCCCTACTTGACCCCTGTTCCGTTTCGTGGTACAATAAATCAACCAAAACATGTGCGAAGAGTGGCTGAGTTTTTGAGCGGATTAAGGGGCGAATCCCTAGAAGAGCTCGCTTTAGCAACCACAAAAAACGCGCTTAAGCTTTTTGGGATAGAGTGAATTTATGAACAGTTTTAGCAAACGCAACCCAGGTGAAGATACCACAAGCTCAAATTCAAAAGAGCAGATTAGTGGCGAAGTTAATATTGTTTTCAACGAGTTCTACCGTGATATTAGCGAAGCCAATGCATGTTTCCATGCCTATATTTACGGCTCTAATTCCCAACCCAATTCTGCCAACCAACACTCCCAGCCGACGAACATTACTACACAACCTGAAGCGGATCAGGAGATAGCAGCATGATTAAAATGCTAGACCAGATGAAAATTCAACACCAGACCGATCGGCTCTCTAAAGTACGCCAGCAATTGCTCCGACAGGAGGCTGCTATTGGCGGTCAGCTATTTGGCCCTATACCGCCACGCGGCAGCCGTTACTTCTTTAGAATGAATGGCCATACCTGGATTTGGCACGAAGAATGGACTGACCCTCAGACAAAGCAACGAAGAATCGTCAATACCCGTTATGAGCTACGAAACAACGGTATCTTAAAAGCTCAAAATGGTCAGAATCTCCGCTACATAGATTCACAAGAAGCCGTCAATCTTTACCAAGCCATCAAGATGTATTGTCAGCGTGTCAGTAGTGAAGTTTACGGCCGACCAGTATCCATTTAGAAAATTCATTTCTAACAAAGTAGTTGTTTTATGAAGCACCCTATCTATTTAGACTATGCCGCTGCCACTCCCCTAGACGATCGGGTAATAGAATCGATGCAGCCTTATCAAAAAGACAAATTCTATAATCCATCGGCAACCTACTTAAAAGCCAGGAATGTCAGAAAAGACCTCGAAAATGCCCGGGATAAAATCGCTCTAACACTAGGCGTGAAATCACACGAAATCATATTTACAGCTGGCGGAACAGAAGCTAATAACCTGGCCATAAAAGGCACCCTCGATTCTTTTAAAGATGCTCATCTAATCATTAGCTCAATCGAACACGAATCGGTTGTAGAGCCTGCCTTAAATTATCGACATTCAATTGCTGAAGTTTCGGCTACCGGAACTCTAATAGTTAACCAGCTACTGTCCTTGGTTACTGATCGCACGGTACTTATAAGCGTAATCTATGCCAATAACGAAGTCGGCACCATTCAGCCCTTAAGAAAATTAAGCGAAGGTCTAAAACAAATTCGCGGCGAACGGCTTAAAAAAGGCAACAAAACTCCGATTTACTTTCACACTGATGCCACTCAAGCGGCCAATTATCTAGACCTGCACGCTCATAGTATCGGGGTAGACCTGATGACTCTAAACGGCGGCAAGATATATGGTCCTAAACAATCCGGCATACTGTTCGTTGCTAGCGGTGTAAAGCTGAAACCCCTGATCTCGGGCGGCGGCCAGGAGCTGGGCCTTAGAAATGGGACAGAGAATGTGGCGGCCGATATTGGTCTAGCTAAAGCTCTGGAACTTGCCCGATCTGTTAGTGACTCAGAAAAGTTGCGGTTGAGAAAAATTCAGGAACATTTCTTCAGTGAACTCAAAAATAAATTCCCAAAAGCAGTAATTAACGGTGATAAAAAAAATCGCCTTCCGAACAATGTGCACGTGACGTTTCCCAACATTGATAATGAATGGCTGCTTATTAAACTTGATGAAGCCGGAATCTTAGCAGCCTCCGGCTCGGCCTGCAGTGCCAGTAAGCAGGAGTCGTCACACGTACTTAGGGCTATGGGGATTAGTGACAAACAGGCTCGCAGCAGTGTCCGTTTTACGATGGGCAAAAATACCTCTTTGCAAGACATCGACGAAGTGTTAAGGGTTCTTGGTCAATTAGTTCATAAAAACTCAAAAATAGTATACTAAGAATTAATAATGATAAAGCTTATCCGTCTGACAAGCGGAATTTTTCTAGGAATGCTAATTATTGGCATGGGACGCGCCAGTGCCCAAACCGTAGTCCAAGGATATTCGTCTTCTTCGACTTTAGAGGATGGCCAAATTGTCCAGACAGTACCGGGTTCACCAAATAAGATTGAGGCCGTCGAGCAAAAAAACGAAGCTAAAATGTTTGGAGCAGTCGTTAATCCTGCCAACAGCCCAATAACTCTTTCTGGTGGGTCAAGTAGCGAGCAGTATTACGTCTCGGCGTCAGGCACTTACCCGGTGCTTGTGGATAATGAAAATGGGCCGATAGCTACAGGTGACTATATTAGCGTTTCATCACTGCCTGGGATCGGAGACGTGGCTTCGTCTAGCGATACCACCGTGATTGGCAAAGCTACTACCAGTTTTTCGGGCTCGAAAGACAGCATTAGCAGTATTACTACAAAAAACTCAGCCGGCAGTAGTGTAACTCTAAGTATAGGGGTAGTGTCGGTTAATATAGACATAAATCGTAACCCCAATCTGGTATCTCAAAACGTCAGTGACTTCCCGAGCTTTCTAAGGCAAACCGGTGCATCGGTTGTTAACAAGCCCGTCAGTACCGTCAAGGCTTACTTGTCGCTTGTGGTTCTAATAGCCAGCTTAATAATTGCTGGATCAATGCTTTATGGGGGCGTCAAGTCAAGCATAACCGCCATTGGACGCAACCCATTGTCTCGGCCGGCGATAATTAAGGGGCTGATCCAGGTCACCATATCGAGCTTCTTTGTTTTTATTCTTGGCATATTTGCGGTATATTTACTACTGAGGTTCTAGCATAAGCAAATCAGATACGGTGGGATAGATATAAACATGAATATATGGTGGATAATTGGAATAGCCTGCGCGCTAGCCATTGCCGCTGTCGGCGGCATACTGCTGGTCTTTAGTGAAAATTCCGGTAAAAAACATACCAAGGGCGATGACGCTAGATTAATTTATGATCAAAGTATCAAGAGAGAGATTGAGCGTATCTTCGATAGCAATTTTAGGGAAGAGGTAAAGAACAAGGGACGTTTGCAGTTTGAAAGCGTTATGCGCGAAAACGCTATGTTCCTGCAGCAGGATCTGAGAATGACTGTATCTGAGTTAAATGATTATGTTAAGTCTGAGGTCACCAAAAAACTCGAGGAAGAGTTTTCTAAATATGAGCAAGCGATCGGTGACGCCAAGCAGACAGCCATCGATTATATCCAAAGGACCAACGGAACTCTAAAAGATTATCAAGAAGCTTTAGACGAGCGCGTCAAAAAAGAAATCAGCGACAGTAAGCAGCAGCAGCTTAAACGTTTTGAAGAGAATATGACAAAAATAGTTAGCCATTATGTCCAAACGGCGATCGGTGACAGCATTAGCCTAGACAGCCAGCTAGATTCTATCCTGGCTGATTTGGAAGCCAATAAACAAGCCATAATAGAGGACATTACTAATGGCTCATGAAAACACTGAACCGCGCCAACTAGAGCTGACTGACAACATCATAAGAATCTCTGATGTTAACAATTTGGTCCGCGAACTTGAACTAGTCGAGGATTTTTTTCGACAGACTAAGATACGTCAACCAGGCCAAGGTGTGGCGCTACCGCACATGAGCCGGTCTTTGGAAGACTTTACCTCCCATAATAAAATTAACCTCTTACACGAAGACCAACTAAGGATCGCCAAATCCTATTTGCGGGGGGTGCAGTCCAAAGCGCCAGTTATAACTATAAGTTTTGCCACCGAACCGCAAATGGAATTTACCAATAAGCTGGCTCGCTGGTTGAGATTGAATATTCACCCCGAAGTGTTATTAAGAATAGGTTTAATGCCTGATCTTGTGGCTGGCTGCGTGGTACGTACTACCAGTAAAAATTTTGACTTTAGCATTCGTCAGCTTCTCAGCTCAAAACAGGACATGCTAAGGGACTTGATTACCGCCAGCGTTGAAGGTAGAAATGGCTAGGAACGTTGATTTTGATAAATTAGTAGCTGCTGGCAAATCGGTTGGTGAGATTATCGCCATTGAAAGGTTCTTAATAAAGGTTAAAGGACTTCAACCGGTAAACAACCGCGCTCTTGTTATGTTCGAAGACGGCAGTAAAGGTTTCGTGCAGCACGTTTTTGAAGACTATGTATCCGTATTGCATCTTGGTAATAAAAATTTATCGGTCGGTATGACTGTAGTTGAGCAGCATAGTGAACTGGTCACAAAGGCTGGTAAAGGTTATATCGGTCGGGTAATCTCGGTTACTGGAGAGCCGCTAGACGGCAAAGGGCCGATCGTCGCTGATGCTATTTGGCCAGTTTTTTCTCCAGCGCCAATGCTCTATAAACGTGAGCTACTAGATACCCAGCTGGAGACCGGCGTGACCGTACTAGACAGTCTTTTCCCGCTTCTAAGAGGCCAGCGTATTGCGCTACTAGGTGATAGCAAATCAGGCAAAACAACTCTAGCTATCCAAACAGCTATTAACCAGAGAAATACTGATGCCATAGTAATTTACGTACTAATTGCCAAAAGCGTCAAAGACATTGATAGTCTCATAACTCAGCTGGAGGCTGCCGATGCCCTAAAAAACACTATCATACTGGTTTCAACGCTATCCGAATCACTGGCACTTAGTTACTTAGCTCCTTATGTTGGCTGTTCAATGGGAGAGTTCTTGTGGCAAAAACTAAACCAGGATGTGATAGTTATCTATGATGACCTAACTAGCCACGCCCAAGCGTACCGCGAGATCGCCCTGCTGTCGGGGATTAGTCCGGGGCGGGAATCGTACCCCGGAGACATGTTCTATTCTCACTCCAGTCTTTTAGAGAGGGCTGGAAAGATTTCCGACAACCACAAGTCATTAACCGCCGTTCCGTTAGTACTGACTCCTGACGGCGACATTACTGCCTATCTGCCAACTAACATAATGTCAATTACCGATGGCCAATGGATACTTGATATGCAGGTTTTTAGAAATAGTATTAGACCAGCAGTTAATGTCGGGCTAAGTGTTACTCGTGTCGGCGGAAGAGGGCAAAATACTCGCCAAAAAAACCAGGGCGTTCAAGCCCTCAAGTACTTATCGGCTTATGATCAAGCCGTGGAGTTCTCTCACTTTGGATCGGAAATGGCTGGTGGAGCCCAAAAGGATCTAACCAGGGGCAATAATTTGTATGGGCTATTTACCCAAAAAGCTAACGAAACGTACAGCCTGACCGCCCAGCAATTGATGCTGGACATTGTTCTTAACCTGGGCGACGACGAACTGGTAGACATAGCTACGCTTAAGAGCAAGGTTAAAGATTTCGCCAGTAAAATGAAAGACGATAGCGACTTCGATAAACTACGCGACCAACTAAAAGCTGAAAGTCTAGTTAAGTCCACGGCTCCTAAAGCGCCGCAAACGCCACAAGCCCCGCCTAAGTCCGAAGAGGCTAAAACATGAGAAAGCTTCAAGATATTCTAAACGACCAAGCCGATATGGGCACTATTGTCCAGTTGACTGGCGTGTTTGAAGCCATAGCCAGCACCCATATCTCCGATATTAAAGATCAAGTTCTTCACGCCCAGGATTTCTTTAATGAACTATGGAAAATATATAGCCAGATAAGAGTTGATAAATTGTTTAGATTTGGCCGTCAAAAAGATGAGGTGGTGAACAACAAGGAACTATATATAATCGTTACGTCGGCCGGTGGGTTTAGCGGTGATATCGATCAACGTCTGATTAAAGAGATGCTCAAAGTATATAAACCCGGCGATAACGACATAATTGTTATTGGTTATCACGGCGCTTTGCTTTTATCACAATCTAAAATACCCTACAAAAAATATTTCAAGATACCAGCGCATAGTCGGAATCTCAACGTCGAGCCGCTTATCAAAGAGATTAGCCAATATAAAAACACTATAATTTTCTACCAATCGTACGTATCGCTTATGACCCAGGATATTAAACAGATAGAAGCCAGTGCCGCTCTTAAGGAACTGAGCAAGAACAACGAAGGCGATACGGAAATAATAAGCGAAGAAACTTATATCTTTGAGCCAAGTTCCTACGACGTTATTATCCACCTTGAACGTTCAATGTTGCAGATTATGCTTAGTCAGGTAATTTTTGATTCCCAACTAGCTCAATATGCCAGTCGTTTTCGGGCCATGACACTAGCCAATAACCGTTCCGTCGAGTCTCTAGGCGAGGTTAGGACTCTTTACAATCGAACAAGGCGCGAACGTCGCGATACTCAGCTCAAGATGATAATTAACGATTTACGTATCATTAATGCTAAATCCCAGAAAACAGGTGGGTCATGAGCCAAGGTGTAGTCAGAGTTGTTAAAGATTTGGTAGTAAAGGTTGTTTTTGATGATAATCCGCCTGAAATCAACGAGCTCTTAATAGTCGATAACCCCAATAAAACAGCTCTATTAGTTGACAGTCTTTTACCGGGCGGCTATGTTAATTGCCTTAATGTTCTCTCAGACAAATCACTGCAAAAGGGCATGAAAGCAAATCGTACTAAAAAAAGCATAGAAATAGCAGTTGGTGATCAGATAGTAGGACGAATGTTCAACGCCTTTGGCTCGACTATCGACGGCTTACCGCCGCTTCAAGGCTCGGGCATTGAGATGCGTAGCATATTTGGCTTACCGTCAAAATCTACGGCTTTAAAGGGCATTAAACCAGAGATTTTGGAGACCGGCATAAAAGCTATTGATTTCTTCACGCCCTTTGTTAAGGGACGTAAAATTGGGATTATAGGCGGGGCTGGGGTTGGTAAGACGGTGCTGATGATGGAACTGGTTCATAACGTTTCAACTGGCGGAGCCGGGATTAGCTTTTTTACGGGGATCGGTGAGCGTATCCGCGAAGGCCATGAACTATACGAGACACTTAAAGAGCGTGATCTTCTAAAAAGCACGTGCATGTTCTTTGGCCAGATGAACGAGAACCCGGTCCAAAGAGCTTTGGTTGGTCTATCATCTACCGCTGCGGCCGAGTACTTCAGAGACGAAAAGAAAATGAATGTCCTGTTTTTTGTTGACAATATGTACCGTTATGTCCAAGCCAAGAACGAAGTGTCAACGATCATCGATCAAATCCCAGGTGAGGGCGGATATGAACCGACAATTTTTAGCGATGTGAAAATTTTCCAAGACCGACTAAGTTCCAACGAAAATGGCTCTATAACAGCGGTTGAAACCATATACGTTCCAGCTGATGACCTTACCGATCCGGCTGTCCAGATGATCCAGCATGAGCTCGACAGTACTATAGTTCTAAGCCGTAAGGTCGCTGAACAGGGCATAAGACCGGCAGTCGATCTAATAAATTCTAGCTCTTCCCTTCTATCTCCCGAAATTGTTGGCGATCGTCATTACGTTTTAAGCGTCCAAGTACAGTCGTTGCTTCAAAAATACGAATCACTAAAAGGCATCGTAGCCATTATTGGCCAAAACGAACTTTCCCCTGATGACAGGGAAGATTATGCTAAAGCTTTGAAACTGATTACTTATTTCTCACAAAATATGTTTGTTATGGAAGGTATGAACGCCCAAAAAGGTGAACGTTTCACTTTGGAGCAAAACCTAAATGGCATTGAAGAAATAATCGTATGAGTTCACGCTTTAAAACCGCCAAAAAAGTTTCGTTATCAGCCACTAACCAGTCAATGATGCACGTTAAGGTTTATTCACCTTACCAAATATATTTTGATGAGGATGCCTATAGCATATCGGCGCTTAATAATACCGGTCCATTTGACATTCTGCCGGGGCACCATAACTTTATGACTCTTTTAGTGCCCTGCGAAATAATAATTCGTTCTCAGGACAAAAACATCGTTCAACGGATCCGTATTAGCCAGGGAGTGATGCACGTTAAAGCTGACAAAACCGTAGTCTTTTTGGACGTTTAACTAGCCGATAACGATGTAATCTATCTGGAAAGAACTGCCTTGCGGAGCGGCTGTGTTCGTGCAGACACTCATCCCGGTAGCTGATACTTGGGCATAATAGCCCAACCCGCCTCCAGCAGAACCGACAGGTGAAATTGATACGTAGGGCGTATGGCCAAAGGAATGGCTAAAGGTAATGGCTATAAAACAGCCTGCCGAGGGCGACGAACCAGTGTTAACATTTATCGTGCCGGCAGTGTCAGAGCCGCTTAAAGAAGCTGTCCCACCGCTTCCCAGGGCGTTTCCGGGAGAACTTGTTGGAGTTGATCCGCCAGTAACGATGTGGTGAGTGACCGTTAAATCACCGGTCAGCTGAAGGCTCTGGACGTTTAGTTGATTGGCTGTCAGTATTCCGTTAAATGACCCCGTACCAGCGACTGTCAACGCTTGAGCTACAGTTAAGGCGCCATCAAGAGTCGTCGCACCGTTGACTACCAGGCCGCTAGTAGCCAACTGCTGAAGATTACTAGTCCCCGAAGCGGTAATCGCCGCCGAACTTAAACTGCCGCCTATTTTTAACGATCCGGCAACGTCTAACGATTGACGAGCCAAGACCTGATTGCTAAATACCGTATTAGCGGCAATATTTAGAACTTGGCTGGAATTACCGATAGTACTGCCAGAAGTCGCTAGCTGCTCTAACTGACTTTCGCTTAAGGTCTTGGTACCGATTCCGGTGGGGTGATTATTTTTAGAAGCCGCACTTAGGGAAATGATTATTATAACGATCGAAATAAAAATAAGCAGAATGAAAATCATTAGGTAGACGTTTACTCTTCTAATTATTCTCTGAAAGAAGTTTAGTTTATAGACCTTAGTGATTTTTAGAGGCGGTTTTGACGGGCTGTTTGAAGTATTGGAAGGAGTATCCGAAGAACTCTTTATCGGCCGCTCGACGGATGTAGTAGGGTTTTCAAGAGAATCCTCATTATTTTCAGGTGATGCAGAAGGATCCTGGGACGGTGGGTTCATAACTATAGGTTCTTATTAATATCCTATACATGATACTAGATCGAAGGATTAGCGTAAACGCATTGAATTTTTGTTCGAAGAGCGTCAAACTGATAGTACAGCAAGCCGTTACAATAATGACAAATATATATAAAAACAAGTTCAGGGTAGGGATTTTTTCCTTAGTGGTTGTTTTAGCTGCTATGAGCATTTTTGATCCGATTACTAATGCGGCTACTGCTAGATACAACTCAACAAACTATGCGGTCAATGAAGTACTCTTTGGCGCAGGAGGTGGTGAGGGATATACAGATGGCACTTACGACGCTCAGGTATCGGTTGGTGAAACTGGAGTAGGGCCTGAAGTTGGCGTAGCCTACCGCACCCAAAACGGTTTTAACACCCCGGCTCAGCCGTATATACAATTTGTGGTCAACACCACTAGCCTTACAATTCCAGATTTAACAACCGCCACTGCCTCAACCGGCACAGCAACTTTCTATGTTAAAACCTATTTGGCTAGCGGCTATGCTGTCTACACGGTCGGGCCTCCACCGACAGACGCCGGGGGCGGTCATAGTTTTCCTAGTACGACCTCGGACTTTACTTCTTCCCCCGGCACAGAACAATTTGGCATGAACCTTGTGCTTAATAATACTCCTTCGGTGGGAGCCAACCCTTCCCAGAATCCGAGTAATGTATATAGTTTTGGAAACGCTTATACCGGCTATAACACAGCTAATAACTTTAAATATACCGCCGGAAATGAAATTGCCTATTCTAACCAAAGCACTGGCGAAACCGATTACACCATTTCATATCTATTTAATATATCGACAGCTACCCCCGGCGGAACTTATATTTTTAACCAAACGCTAGTTGCTACTAGCACATATTAAGCAACGTTGCTATCGATCGTACTTTATATTCCTGTGGAAAAGTATTTTGAAATTTGAGCTTATTGCGCTAAAGTTTTACTCAGACAAGCAGGATTTGATCGGAGCACATAAAAATGTTTAAACTAAAAAAGTCATTTTGGGCGAAACGGTTCTTGGCATTGGTAGCTGCAACGATACTAACAAGCGGGGCGATATTTCCGCTTATCGTTAGTAACGTCAGCGCCACTAGTGGCCTTTTGACCGCCCGAAGTGTCGAAATGAGTACCTCGCAGGTCAGTGCTTCAGATATCTACCAAATTGGTTTTACTATCGCTACAACCGGTGTGGTTCAGGGCATAGACGTTGACTTTTGTTCCGGCACAACTAGCCCGATTATCGGTGAAACCTGCACAAAGCCAACCGGCTTTAGCCTCGGAACCTATCAAGTTGCGACTTCTGGGGGGGCTAACACCGGACTAACTGGAACCTGGGTGCCAGCATCCATACAAAGCGGCCAGACACTAGAGCTTTCTGATGCCACCGGTGGATCACTAACGAGCGGTGCTTCAATAATCTTTACCCTCGGTGGCACTGGTACAGCACCCACCAACACTTCAACGCTCGGTACTTTCTATGTTAGGATATTAACCTTTGCTACTCCTACCCTAGCTGCTGCCTATACTTCTGGGACACCGGGTACGTATATAGACGGCGGCGGAGTAGCCTTAAGTACCGCCAACCAGCTAACAATAACCGCCAAGGTTCAGGAACAGTTAACCTTTTGTATTGACACCAACGGTGCAACCAGTTGTGGTTCGGCCAGCGGTACAACGGTTCTCCTGGGTGATGCCCAAGACGTTTTGAGCACAACTTTCCCAGCAGTCAGTAACGCGGCTGAATATATAGTTCAGACTAACGCCGGTTCGGGGGCGGCCATCAGAATGTCGGGCTGCACGCTCTATATTGGCGGCAACTGTTCGGGTATCAGCATTGCCTCCACCACCACCGGAGCGACTAGTTCGCCAGGCTCATCGCAATTTGGCATGTGTAGTTATGGGGTTACTGGTTATACGACTAATTTGTCAATCACTACAGCCTATAATCAGGGCGGCAACTGTTCGACTATCACCCCGGATGCCGGAGGGACATTAACCAGCGGCGCGGCCGGAAGTGCTACCTTTGCTTTTCAGGCGGCTACCACCGGAACGTTCGGTGACCAGATAGGCACTGAATCTGCCGGCTCGCAGGGGATCGCCTACCTGGCGTTCTTGGGTAACGCATCAGCCTCTCAGCAAGAAGGTACTTACGCTACTACGTTGACCTTCATTGCCACCGGTACATTCTAATAAGGCTTTTACCTTATGCGCGGTTTTAGATTTGTCATACTAACAATCTATATAGTTAGTTTTTTGTTTGTCTCCAGCATTCTTAGTGTTCCCTTGGTCCACGCTGCTTATTTTCCATTTCCGAACCGCTCTGATGAACTATCAACCTCTGTTCCGGGCGCCACTGGCACCCAAGTATTTAGTTTTCAGATACTAGATACCACAGATATCCTAGGCTCAATTGAATTCCAATATTGTTCTAATAGCCCACTGCAAGGCGATTCCTGCACCGCCCCTCCGGGAGTAAATGTCACCAATGCGGTGCTTAGCAATCAGAGCGGTAATATTGGTTTTTATATTAGTGCAGATACAACCACTAGCGATCTAATAATTGATAGAATCCCAAGGGTCCCAACTTCCGCCACGAACGTCTATCAATTTGATGATCTAGTTAACCCAAGCGCAGTCGGTACCTTCTATATCAGAATTAGCATTCACACATCAAACTTTGCTACCTCCGCAGACAATGAGTTCGGAGGATTGGCGCTTTCTACCGCCAATCAGTTGACGCTTAATACTGTAGTGCCACCGTATCTTAGTTTTTGTGCGGCCATCACTATATCTAATCAGGATTGCTCGACGGCTACGGGGTCTTCGATTGATTTCGGTACTTTTACGCCCAACACAACCTCTGACGGGGCTTCCCAGTTTACAGCAGCCACTAACGCTGGCTCTGGTTATTCGGTTACCGACCAAGGTACCACGTTGACCTCAGGGAATAATTATTTGCCTCCATTGAGTACACCCACGTCATCGACATCAGGCGTTAGCCAGTTTGGTATAAATTTGACTATCAATAGCACTCCGCCGACTGGCAGTTCTCCAACAGGTAACGGTAATGGGATCGTATCGGCTGACTACGATCTACCCAATAAGTACTTATTCAACGCTGGAGACGTTGTGGTAAGCAGCTCGACAGTCAGTAACCCCCAGACTTTTACGGTAAGCTACATTGCCAATATTAGCAATCAACAAGCACCGGGTGTATACGTTACAACAATATCATATATCTGCCTAGGCAACTTCTAAAGACTCTGCTATTATGGCTATTAATAACATTATGCAGGGGACAATAACTAATCGTATTACACGCGTTGCGGCTTTAGGATTCGTGTTGTTTGCCGCAATTTTTATCCTGTCTACTAAAACTACGTATGCGGCCTCTGGTAACGGATTTATAGTATCGCCGGTTCGCGAAGAGCTGACAGTTAAAAAAGGGCAGTCCGTTTCTATCCAGATGTCTGTCCAGAATCCGACTACCGCTCCTCTGACAGCTGAACCAGTAGTCAATGATTTTGAAGCTAACCCTAACGAAAGTGGCGTGCCAGATCTACTTTTGAATAACAAGCCGCCTTTCCCAGTAAATGATTTTAGGTCACTAGTTTTACCGCTCAATAACTTGTCTCTAAAGCCCGGTCAAAAAGTCTACTTTTTAGTTACCATAAGTGTGCCTGCTAATGGTGCGAGCGGGGGCTATTATGGCGCAATTCGTTTTGTACCAACCAGCACTAATATATCTGGTGGCAACGTTGGACTAACTGCAAGCGTAGGCACGCTCTTCTTAATTACCGTTCCAGGGCACTTGGTCGAGCATTTAAGCATTGTACAGCTTGCTTCAGTGAATTCTTCCGGTACCCCAGAATCGGTGTTTTTCGGCGGGGATGTCTCGCTAATGAACAGAATTGATAACACCGGCAATATTCACTTAGCACCCTACGGCTCGGTGCAAGTAAAGAATATGGAGGGGCACGAAGTTTATCACTATAACTTTAATAGCACTCAAGGTAATATTTTACCTGATAGTGTTAGAAAATTCGTTGATCCGCTCTCATATAAAGGCTGGCTTGGTCATTACACGGTTAGTGAGTATCTTGCGTGGTCTCAGGGATCAGGGAACATTCTTTATGCAAGCACGAGTTTTTGGTACTTCCCTATATGGTTTGTAATTCTGGTGTTAGTAATTGTAGCGTTGATTATTGTCTGGGTAGTCCGCAAAAATAAAAAGAAACAAAAACGCCAAGCCGCAAAATCTCCCAAAACCTGAGCATTGTTTTTTATCACGCTTACGTTATGATGATTACCAGGTAAGCATCTTTAATATGGGTCATAAACTAACAAAAATTATCCTAGTCTCTTTTTTGATTGCACTGGGGGTTCAACTGTTTTTAGTAAGCGGTGCCAAGGCACTAGTTAACCCGCAAAATGGTTCAATTGGGCTTTCCGGAACGATTTCAGCCCCACCGCCGAGTACCGGAGCAACAATTATCACCCCATCGAATGGTCAGTCTTTTTCCTCTGAACCGATTACCGTTGCCGGCTTGTGCCCTAGCGGTCTTCTAATAGAAATTTTTGACAATAATATCTTTGCTGGGTCTACAAATTGTACTAATGGTAGCTACACCCTAAAAATAGATTTGTTTAGTGGACAAAACAGTTTGGTAGCGATTGATTATGACGCCCTAAATCAAGCCGGTCCGAGCTCTGCTACCGTTTCGGTTTCATATAGTAGCGGCTCGTTCTTGCAGTTTGGTACCCTCCTAACACTGACTTCAAGCTATGCCAAGCGTGGTGCCAATCCTGGCCAGCAACTCACTTGGCCGATTAGCCTAAACGGCGGGACCTCACCGTACGCCCTAAGCATAAACTGGGGAGATGGTTCCACTCCGCAGCTGCTAAGTGAAGGCCTGTCGGGTAATATCACTCTGTCACACACATACGCTCAGGCAGGTACCTATACGGTTACCATCGTAGCTACCGATAAAAACGGCGAGATGGCATTTTTGCAGGTCGTTGCCGTAGCCAATGGGCCGGTTAAGCAATCAACCGCCTCTAGTTCTACCACCACAAAAACAGTTAATAAGGTTATCTGGTGGCCAATGCTAATTTTTATACCGATAATTATTTCGTCGTTTTGGCTAGGTCGGCGCTACGAGCAACTCTATCTAAGACGCAACTTAAGCCCGCCAGGAGATGAATTTTAGCAGTTGAAACATCCGAAGTCGGCTGTTAACATTACTTGACTATGGCTGGAAAGAAAGTATACGTTGGTATGTCCGGTGGAGTTGACAGCTCGGTGACTGCTCTGCTGCTTAAAAATCGTGGTTTTGATGTCACTGGTGTTTTTATGAAAAATTGGACTCAAGACTTTCCGGGCTTTAAGTGTCCTTGGGAAGAAGATTACCAAGATGCCAAGAGAGTTGCAGTAGAGCTCGACATCCCGTTTAAAGTCTATGACTTTGAAACTAAATATCGCCATTTTGTGGTTGATTATATGATTGATGAGTACAAGTCTGGACGGACCCCTAACCCCGATATTCGCTGTAACGAGGAAGTTAAATTTAAGCTGTTTTTAGATACGGCACTAAAAGATGGAGCCGAGTACATAGCTACCGGTCATTATTCGCGGGTTGTCAACGGTGAACTCAGAGTTGCCAAGGATAGCAACAAAGACCAGAGCTATTTCCTGTATCGTATAAGCCCGAAATCTCTGGAGTATTCTTTAATGCCGATTGGCGAATACACCAAACCAGAAGTCCGTAAAATAGCCGCTAAGTACCGCCTGGCTACGGCTGACAAGAAAGATAGTCAAGGTGTATGTTTTGTTGGCAACGTTAATGTTAAGAACTTTTTGCAGCAGTTCGTAACCACCAAACCAGGTTCGATTGTTGACCAAAACGGCAAGACTATCGGTGAACACGACGGCGCGTTGTTTTATACGATCGGGCAACGTCACGGTCTTAAAATCGGCGGCGGGTTGCCTTATTATGTTACCGGCAAGAATATGAGGCTTAATGAGGTTCACGTAACCAATGATATTTCAGATAAGGATTTATGGCATGACCAGCTGAATTTTGGTTTAGCCCACTGGCTTAATGGCCCCCCGAAAAATGCTAAAAACCTATCAGTTAGGACACGCTATCGAGCACCTCTCGTAAAGCTAAAGTCTTTGGAAGAATTGGACGAGGGAAGTTGGACAGCAAAGCTTGCTGAGCAGATTAAAGCACTAACGCCGGGTCAATCGGCGGTTATATACGAAGACGACCGGGTAGTAGGCGGCGGCATCGTTATTTAGCTGTAAAAAATCTACATCATAGCAAAATAGGGTGTCTTCATTAGCGTATCTGTTTTATACTTGAAGCAAATAAGCATTAATGAGTAACACAACGACCAAACCAGCCAAAAAGCGACTTTCTTTAAGTAGTGCGGCTACGCTACTTATAGCTTCTTCGGTTTTTGGTACGATTTTAGGCTTTATCCGTACCAAACTAGTTAATGCCAATTTTTACCCTGTTGGTCCCCATAGCACTGATGCGTACTTTGCCGCTTTTAACATACCTGACTTCTTTTTCTTCACGATTGCTGCCGGAGCGCTTGGGGTAGCTTTCATGCCGGTATTGGCCGACCGCCTGAGTAAGGGTGACCGGAAAGGCGTCTGGGAATTATCAACCAGTCTACTTAATCTCCTGATGATAATAATGACCGCAATAGGAGTCATTATTCTAGTTTTCGCTCAACCCCTAATTCACTACATAGTAGCTCCTGATTTAACGAAAGCTCAACTCACTACTACCGTCGATATCATGAGGCTTCTTGCTTTTAACCCTCTCCTATTTACTATTTCCGGGGTGTTAGTTGGGGTACAACAGACATTCGGCCGATTCTTCTTCTATGCACTAGCGCCATTGTTTTATAACCTAGCAATCATTATTAGTATATTTGTATTTAGACATAATATCGGAATAGTTGGCCTGGGGATTGGGGCACTAGCTGGAGCTCTAATCCAGCTAGGGGTCGTGTGTTTTGGTTTAATTGGCACAAAGTTCCAGTGGCATCCGAAGATAATGTGGAGAAGTTCCGAGTTCCGGCAAATCCTAAGACAACTGCCGCCTCGTTCATTGGACCAGGGTATTGATCAGGTGGAGACTATTGTCGGGACCCACTTTGCCCGCGAACTAGGTGCTGGGAACATAAGCTATTACAACAACGCCTATACACTCAGCACGGCTCCGACACTTCTTATAGGTACGGCTATCAGCACGGCTGCTTTCCCGCAACTTAATAACCGCCTGGCTCAAGGCCGCCCAGATCTATTCAGAAAAGATTTCACAAAAGTTTTGAGACTGATGGTATGGCTAGCTATGCCAGCGGCGGTCATTAGCTATTTCACCAGAGGATATTTGGCCAGATTCATCTTCTCCAGAAACGCCCCGCAGATCGCCGAAATTTTCGGATTCTTTGCGGTAGCGATTTTCTTCACGACGATCTACACCATAATCTCACGCTGGTTCTACGCTCATAAAGACACCAAGACTCCTTTATTCGTTTCATTATTTACCATTTTATTCGACATATTGCTAATTTCTTCCCTGGCTAGGGCGAATTCTTACGGTGCCAGTGGTTTGGCTATAACTCAGTCAATCGTCGCCATGGCGGAAGTGATTATCCTGTCTACCATTATCGCCATAAGAGATCCTAAGCTGTTTAATGTAGAATTCTGGACTGGAATATTTAAAACAATCGCTGTTACCGGATTTAGTGTGATAGCTGGCTTTATAATGATTACCTTATTGCCGCTTGGGGTTAATGATCGAGGAATCGTAACACTCGGCGGCAAGCTGATGCTAATTGTTGGTGTAGTCGCTACAGTTCACATAGTTATGTCGGCATTATTCGGCCTGGAAGAAAGCCAGCCGATATTCAATCGTATAAAAAGAATTATTACAAAACCTGTTAAGCTCAGCTACTAAAAAAGACATGAAAAAAGCCGTGTGATGTTTGTTAGTGTTGTTTGATGGGGACGAACCGGTATCGGCTCAACGTCATCTAAATGACACTACTTATTCACACGGCCTGTGCCTCTCAGGGTTCCCATAGTGTTCACATAAAGTGAACTTATGTACTCCTGTACCTGAGGGCTGGCCGTTCAGACCTATTGGTTCGAGAACTCTTCAGAGAGTTTCTTCTTATCGACCTTGAGCAAGCGTTGCCGCTCGGTCTCGATTTGCTGAACCGCGTCGTTGTGGCTGAACCTGATGAACGTAACCAGGTTGGATATTCCTAAGACAATGGCAAAACTATCCGACAGCAGGAGCCCGACTCCAGAGATTACGGTGATGGCTAGTGCCAACATGTTGAACGTGCCATGCAAGGTTGTATAGCTAGAGCACTGCCGCCAACACACCCGAGCTCACTGCGGTCGTAAACAGACATACAGCAGCCGCGTTGCGGTGTTGATTTGTGAGCCTGGCTCGTGTTGCGTCCAATACCGCGCTGGATTCCTCGCTAAGATTTTCCATACTTATTTCCTCCGGTACTTGAAAGGACAATTCTCCAATTTGAAGAATGGTTAATGTATTAGCATAAACAGATTAAAAAGTCAACGTATTCAAACAATAGTAGTGTTATTCCAAGTCGCTACAACTTAAGTATTGTTACAGGTATAATGCTGACTAGCATGAAGAGTTCTGATATTCGCAATTTTTGTATTATTGCCCACATAGACCACGGTAAATCCACTCTGGCCGATCGTTTACTTGAGTTAACTGGCACCGTTGAAAAACGCCAGATGAAAGCTCAGCTTCTTGACCAGATGGATTTAGAGAGAGAACGGGGCATTACTATTAAATTGGCACCGGTTCGGATGTATCACGAAGATTTCGAGCTTAATCTTATAGATACCCCTGGTCATGTTGATTTTAGCTACGAAGTTTCTCGGAGTCTTGAAGCCTGCGAGGGCGCTCTATTGGTTGTGGACGCCACGCAAGGCATCCAAGCTCAAACTCTGGCTAATGTCTATCTAGCTCTTGGAGCGAATCTAAAAATAATACCAATAATTAATAAAATTGATTTACCGGCAGCTGATATTAAACGCACGACTGGTGAGGTCTGCAGCCTTCTTGGTTGTAAGCCGGAAGACATACTGCCAGTTAGCGCCAAAACCGGTGAGGGCGTAGACCTTGTTCTTGAAAGGATCATAAAAGATGTACCACCGCCATCAGGCAGTCCTGATAAGCCACTTCGGGCTCTAATTTTCGACACTAGGTATGATGATTACCGCGGAGTAATTGTTTATGTGCGGGTTGTTGACGGTCAGTTACTTAAGGGATCAAATATCAGGGTAACATCAACCAACATCCCGGGTATCGCTCTAGAAATCGGCAGTCTTTCTCCGCAGCCAGTGGCCGGCAACGGATTATTAACCGGCGAAATCGGCTATGTGGTTACCAATCTAAAAAGTACCCGTGAGGCAAAAGTTGGCGACACCATAACATTGGTCTCTGACGAAATAGTCGAACCATTGCCTGGCTACCGTGATGTGCGGCCGTTTGTCTACGCCGGTTTTTTTCCTAGCAGCAACGAATTTTATGGTGCGCTAAAAGATGCCATTGATAAATTGAGCCTAAGCGATTCGTCAATGCAATTTAGCCCCGAAAACTCTCCTGTTCTAGGATATGGCTTTCGGATTGGCTTTTTGGGTCTGCTTCATCTGGATATCGTAAAAGAAAGACTGGAGAGGGAATATAGCCTCGAATTGATAATCACTAATCCATCGACTGATTATCAGGTAACGCTTCTTAGCGGTGAAGAAATAATCATTAAGTCAGCAGCCGATTTACCAGATCAAACTACGATTAAAGAAATCAGAGAACCCTGGGTTAAGGGCGAAATTGTCTGCCCTAAAGATTACATTGGCCCCGTCTTGCAGTTGGTAGTACAAAGGCGCGGTCTGCAAAAAGATATTCACTATGTTGACTCGCAGCTGGCGGTAATTAATTTTGAGGCACCACTTTCTAATCTTTTGACTGACTTTTACGATGCCCTGAAAAGTCTAACCAGCGGCTACGGATCTTTTAACTATGAACTAGATGATTACCGCACGGAAGATCTCGTAAGGTTAGATTTTTATGTAGCTGGCGAGAAAGTCGATGCTCTCAGTGTGGTTGCTCATCGCAGTGAATCGTTATCGCTTGGCAGGAGTATTGTCGACAAACTAAAAGAAGTTATTCCTAGGCAGCAATTCCAAGTTAGCTTACAGGCGGCTATTGGCGGCAAGTTTATCGCCAGGGAAGACGTTAGCGCTTTTCGTAAGGACGTGACAACTGGGCTTTATGGAGGTGATGTTACGCGCAAAAAGAAAGTTTTAGCTAAACAGAAAAAAGGCAAAGAAAGGATGAAACGATTTGGTAAGGTTGATATACCGGCAGACGCGTTTACCGTTATGCTAAGGCGTGACTGATACTCAAGTCTCCGTTCTGGTCTCGAATAAATACCCCCTTCTCTGTTACAATATTCATAATGACCGCTCAAGAAATCAGAAGTGCCTACCTAAAGTTCTTTGAGGACAAAAAACATGCCTTGATACCTAGATCTTTATTAGTGCCCCAGAACGACCCAACAACTCTATTTACCGGTTCAGGCATGCAGCCGTTGATTCCTTATTTACTCGGTGAAGAGCACCCACGCGGGACTAGGCTCGTAGACAGTCAACCTTGCTTTAGAGCGCAAGACATTGAAGAAGTCGGCGACAATCGTCACACGACTTTCTTTGAAATGCTGGGGAACTGGAGTCTTGGCGATTACTTTAAGAAGGATCAGATCGATTGGTTTTGGGAGTTTTTGACTAAAACGCTAGGACTTAATCCTGGGCGCATATTCACTAGTTGTTATATTGGTAATCCGGCCGCAAACATACCAAAAGATACCGAGAGCGCTGAAGTCTGGAAGAAGCTGTTTGCTGGTGCCGGCATTGACGCCAAAGAGGTTGATATTGGCACTCAAGAGAATGGCTACAAGGTTGGCGAGCAAGATGGTCGAATATTTTTCTACGGTGATAAAAATTGGTGGTGCCGAGCCGGCACTGCTGACGCGATGCCGGTAGGGGAGCCAGGCGGTCCAGACACGGAAATGTTTTACTTCTTCCCTGCTGTAACTCACAACAAGGATTACGGAGAGCTTTGTCATCCTAATTGTGACTGTGGCAGATACATGGAGATCGGTAACTCAGTCTTCATGGAGTACTTAAAGACTGCCCGCGGTTTTGAAAAACTACCTAAGAGAAACGTTGATTACGGTGGAGGCCTAGAGCGAATAGCTGCGGCAGCTATTGATGATCCGGATATTTTTAAAATGAGTTTGCTTTGGCCGATTATTGAGAAACTAGAAAGATTATCAGGCGAAAAATATGACGCTCACACCAACAGTATGAGAATAATCGCTGATCATCTGCGAGCCGCCGTTTTTTTAGCAGTTGATAACGTAGTCCCCAGCAACAAAGAGCAGGGCTATGTTATGCGTCGATTAATTCGTCGAGCTATTAGATTCTCCTTTGACCTTGGTATTGAGCACAATCTCTGTCAGTCATTAGTCCCAGTGATAACTGACTTATATAAGGCAGATTATCCAGAAGTCAGCCAAAAATCTACTCAGGTGAGCGATGCTTTAATTAAGGAAGAAAAGGTATTCCGCCAGACACTTCGGGCTGGTGTACGGGAGTTTGAAAAAATAGCCAAGGATAATTTATCCGGAGCCTCTATCTTCAAGCTTTATGATACTTACGGCTTCCCTGTTGAGCTCAGCGTAGAAGAAGCCTTCCAGCGATCAATTAAGGTTGATGATGACTGGCGCACAGAATTTGACCGGCTAATGGATGATCAACGCAATAGGTCTCGAACGGCTACTAAGGGTGAATTCAAAGGCGGCTTGGCGGATAAAGGCGAAATCACCACCAAATACCATACGGCTACCCATATTATGTATAAGGCTCTTAAAAACGTACTTGGCGACCATGTTATACAGCGAGGTAGCAATATTACGCCCGAACGCATACGTTTTGACTTTTCTCACCCGAGCAAAGTGACCGATCAGGAGATAGAACAAGTCGAGAAGATGGTTAACGAGCAGATAGCTAGAGATTGGCCAGTGAGCTGGCGAGAAGAGAACACCAAAGAAGCTCTATCGAGCGGTGTTAGTGGTGCATTTGGTGATCGTTACGAAGGTGTTGTTAAGGTTTACACAGTAGGCGACCCCGATGGCGACAATTTTTCGCGCGAAATTTGCGGTGGTCCTCACGTCGAACATACTGGGCAGCTTGGCGGGGGCGGCAAGAAATTTAAGATCATAAAAGAAGAGTCATCAAGTTCTGGAGTTCGCAGGATTAAGGCCGTTCTTCAGTAATAATTCAAGCTTTAGCGTGCTATAATCGAAAGGATTATGCTAGATAAACTTAAGGGCTTAAGCCAGTCGTTGGCTAGTAAGGCAGCTTCCGGCGCTAGCCGCGCTGGCAACGAAATTACCGGTAAGATTAAAAACAGAAAAAAGGATGACGATGGCGAAAAGTACATTGTGGCACTTGATATTGGTACCGAATTTGTTAAAGCGCTACTAGCGCGGGTTGTTGAAAGCAATCAGGCTGAGATAATCGGCGTTGGCCGTACCCATCAATCATTAAGCGACATGCAAGCTGGGGCGATAGCTGACATCTCGAGTGTCGTTGAAAATTGTGACAAGGCCTTAACACAAGCTGAAGAAGAAGCTGGAGTATCGGCTCGAATGGCAATGATTGGGATTGCCGGCGAGCTAGTCAAAGGCACGACCAGCACCATTCGCTTTACCAGAAAGCAATCGGATAAACCAATGGATTTAGCCGAAGTCGAACAAATAATACGTCTAGTCCAAGAAAAAGCAGAAAACCGTGCCAAGAAACATTTAGCTATGGAGTTGGGCGGTAAAGACGTAGAAGTTCGCTTGGTTAATAGCGCTCTCGTTAGTATTGATATAGACGGCTATAAGGTTACCAATCCAATCGGCTTCCAGGGCAAAGAAGTTTTGGTTCAGCTATATACAGCCTTTGCGCCGTTAATACATATCGGAGCTTTAGAGAAAACCGCCCAGGAACTAGACTTAGAATTACTAGCCGTTGCCGCTGAACCGTTTGCAGTTTCCCGTTCGGTAATTGGCGATGACCCCAATGCCTCAATGAGTGCGATACTTATGGATGTGGGCGGTGGCACCACTGATATTGCGGTAGTTGATGAAGGCGGGGTACAGGGAACGGAAATGTTTGGGATTGGCGGCCGCGGATTTACTCGTTCGGTTGAACGAGAGCTTGGTGTTGATTTCCCTAAGGCCGAAGAGCTAAAACTTGATCTAGGGTCTCATAAGCTACCCCCCAATAAAGTGCCGGTAGTAGAGGCTGCACTCAACAAAACCTTAAATGTTTGGACAGACGGGGTTGAATTGGCGCTCGGTGAATTCACAAAACTCGATCATTTGCCGCACCGAATCTTACTTTGCGGTGGCGGCTCATCATTAGACATGCTTATGGACGAGCTTCAGGATTCTTCCTGGTATAAGCAGCTGCCTTTCACTAGAAAACCTACGGTCCAGCACATCCACCCCAATCAAGTGGTCGGTATAATTGACAAAACCGGTCACGCAAACGACCATACTTTTATAACCGCCATGGGGCTGCTGAGGGTTGGTCTAGACACTCTTCAACAATCGAGTGATTCGTCAACGGGTAGCGTTAGGGAGAAACTAGATAGGATGTTAAGAGTATGAACCAAAAAGATGTTATCTATGTTGACATAGATGATGAAATTACCAGCATTATCGATAAGGTTCGAAGCTCAGGTCACAATTTAATCGCCCTGGTTTTACCTAAGCGGGCGACAGTTTTACAAAGCAGCGTCAATATGAAACTGTTAAAAAGAGCTGCTGGCAATGCCAAGAAGCAGCTAGTTTTAATTACTAGTGAGGCTAGTCTGATGCCGCTGGCCGCAGCCACAAAATTACCGGTAGCTAAGACCTTAGAGTCCAAACCAGAAGTTCCGATTCTTGATGCTTCTCATAACGAAGAGCTGGATGAACTTTTGCATGTCGATCAGGGAGAACCGGCCGACTTTGACCCGGATAAAGCTGGCAAAAAACCAGTTGGCGAACTAGCCGGAGCTGGAGCCGCTGCAGGCGCTCAGTCTGGCCCCGTTAAGCCCGAGCTAACCCCACTTCCAATCCCCCGTGCCAAAGATAAAGATAATGCTGATGAATCGGTAGAGCTAGATAACACCGACAAGAAGGAAGACTCTAAAGAATCAGACAAAAAGTCCAAAGATTCTAAGGACAAAAAGCTTAAAGTACCTAACTTCCAAAGGTTTCGACTAAAACTTATTTTAGGGATACTACTGATAGTTATTTTGATAGTCGGCTGGATACTGGCTAATATAATTTTACCTAAAGCAATCGTTGATATTGGTACTAATACCTCCACCGTTAACGCGACATTGACTCTTAATCTTGATACCACGGCTAAATCGATAAGCGCTGCCCAGGAAACTATCCCCGCCCAGATCCAATCTTCTCAGAAAACTCAATCACAGCAAGTAGCAACTACCGGACAAAAGAATCAAGGTAACTCTGCGTCAGGCGTTGTACAAATGTCTGCCGGGGAATGTAGCGGTACAGTACCCTCTGACGTACCGTCTGGAAGCCAATTAAGTAGCTCTAGCGGGCTAACATTTATTACTCAACAAGACACTTCTTTTACTCCTACCATTTCACATAGTAAATGTACATTTGAGGGCAGTAGCACGACCCCGATAGATGCCCAAAGTCCAGGATCTAATTATAATAATCAAACCAATTTTACTGATCCCAATAATTCAGCCATAACTGCCACGGCCTCTACAGCTACGGCCGGCGGTACCGACAATATTGTCCAAATCGTAGCTCAAGCAGACATTACTAATGCTACCCAGAAAATACCCGCTCCCAACACAACACTAATAAAATCGTCTCTTGAGGCTAGTCTGCAGCAGGCTGGGCTTTTCCCGATACAAACTAGCTTTAATTCTGGTACACCATCGAATACTTCAAGTGCTGCTGCCGGTGCCCAGGCGTCAACCGTTACGGTCACTCAGACCATAACCTATACGATGTTCGGCGTTCCCAAAAGTGGCCTACAGACCCTATTAAACGACAACGTGGATCAGCAAATTGATACTTCAAAACAAGCCATACTAAACGACGGTCTCAGCAAAGCAACTTATAGCCTGGTAAGTCAGTCTTCTACTGGAGCTGTGGTTGGTTTACAAGCTTCTGCTGTTACTGGTACGAAGATTGATATTCCGGCTCTAAAAAAGCAAATTGCAGGACTAAAACCAGGCGATGTCCAAAATATAATCAATGCTTACCCAGGGGTAACTACCGTTACTGTTCATTATAGTCCGTTCTGGATTAGCTCAACTCCTAAGAACGTTAGCAAGATCCATATAGAATTCAAGTCCACTAAATCAAATGCGAATGGTGGCTAAAAAGCTATTAGCCTTGGATATCGGCAGCAGGAGGATCGGTGTTGCTATCGCCGATTCAGATACTAAAATGGCTCAGCCGTTAGTTACGCTTGATGTTACCCCGGGCATAATGAGAGGCTTAAGTAAGTTAATTGCGGAAAACAACACCGATTGTTTGGTCTGCGGGTTACCTCGGGGCATCGAGGGCCAAGACACAGAGCAAACTCGTTATACGCTAGACTTTATCGACAGGCTAAAGGAGAATGTAAAGATACCTGTATATACACAGGATGAGGCGGTGACCTCTTATAAAGCTGAACAAGAGCTTATTAGTCGAGGTAAACCATACCAAAAATCAGATATTGATAAGTTAGCCGCCGTATATATACTGGAAGATTTCTTACAAAGTCACAAGGAGAACTGGTAGTGTCCAAGAGATACCCAAAACACCGAAGTCGTCGCCAAAGGTTTAAGCTTTTTTTAGTAGTCGTTACGGCAATAGTGATTTGCCTGATTGCGGCGATAATACTTATCCGTCACGTTTATGATCAGAATCTACTTCCAGTCAGCGACAGTCAAAAGACCCAGATAGTAACGATTAACTCGGGATCGTCAGTTGATCAGATAGCCGACCTGCTCCACAAGGACTCCTTAACCAGGACTAGCTGGGCGCTTGAGTGGTATGTTCGCACCCATAATCTTAGACCTGACCTTCTAGCCGGCACTTATGCACTTAGCCCCAGCCAAAGTACAGCTAGCATTGTCCAAACCATTACTTTGGGTAAGATTGCCACCAAATTAGTTACCATACTGCCCGGTAAGAGGCTGGATCAGATACAATCCTATTTAATTAATGATGGATTTTCACCGAGCTCCGTTAGCCAAGCCCTGCAGCCGGCTCAGTACCAAGGGCTACCGATCATGGCATTTGCCCCAGCTGGATCGGATCTTGAGGGGCTTTTGTATCCTGATTCATTCCAAAAGACTGCCACCACTAACCCAGATGTAATCATCAGGGAATCATTGACTGAAATGGGCCAGAAACTAACGCCAAGCCTACAGACGGCTTTCGCCCGCGAAGGGCTTAGTACCTACCAAGGCATCGTTCTGGCTTCGATTGTTCAGCAAGAGGTTAGTAACCCGAGCGATCAAGCTCAGGTTGCTCAAGTATTTTTAAAGCGCCTAAGTACAGACATGTCTTTAGACTCCGATGTTACCGCTTACTACGGATCGATTATTGCCGGGCAAGCACCCAGCCTAACATACAATTCGCCTTATAACACTCTGTTACACACCGGGCTACCTCCCACCCCGATCAGCACTGTCTCGATGGCAGCTTTAGAAGCTGTTGCAAGCCCTGCGCCAACAACTTGGTTGTATTTTGTGTCTGGAGACAATGGCGTCACCTACTTCTCGCAGACGCTCCAGCAGCAGCAAGCAAACATTGCCCAGTATTGCCATAACTTGTGTAGCCAGGGTGGCCAATAACAGCGGCCGCTAACTGAATTTTTGCTTGAAAAAAAACACACAATTGTCTAAACTGAGTACTTATAACAAGCCATCCGCTAACCAAGCTTCTTATAGTCGACTGATGAGCACTGTTATAACTGCAAAACAATGAATTTTAGAAACACACACGCCCGCAGTTTTTTACAAAAGGTGAAGCAAGAGTTCATCATTTAAAGAGGAGTTTGTATTCGCACCACGTCTCAAACGGCGAACGTTCGTCTACGGCACCTGCCAACCACAGTCAAGCTGTGGCAGCGCTTAACTAGAACGAAAGACACAACCAGCTCCCGTCGACGAGCTGTAAGGTATAGCTTGCTAGTTGTTAATCTGTTATTTTTAGCAATTGTATTTTTAGTTTTAAGTCGACCGCAATCCACCCAGGCGGTTAATCAGCTGCCAGCTTCAGGCCAATCTTCAACGACCGTAAACCCCCTAGACCAACTAGCTTCAGCCGATGTTGCTGAGACTATTGCTGAAGTCGCTAATCTACCGGAGGCCACTGCCATTCGCAACCAAGCCGATTCGGTCAATGCTGAACTAGCCATAACTCCGGCTGATAATCTTATTGCTCAAAAACCGCAAGTCGTAGCTACGAATTTTGAATCTAACCAAGCTATTCGGTCGTATGTCGTAAAGTCCAGCGACACTGTTGCTAGTTTGGCTAACAAATTCGATATCACATCAAACAGTATTGAGTGGTCAAACGGGCTTTTGACCGGTAATTTAATTGTCGGCAGCAAGTTGCTTATACCTCCGGTTACGGGCATTGTTTATACCGTAAAGTCGGGTGATACGATTCAAAGTCTTGCTCAAAAGTATGGTACGAGCGCAACGCTTATAACGTCATTTAATGATGCCGAAATATCGGGGATTCACCCAGGCGAGCTAATTGTCATACCCGGCGGCCAGGCTCAGACAGTCCAGGCTCTGGTACCTTCCGGCCCGACGTATAACTTCTATGCTACTTACGGCAGTAACGGCTACGATTTTGGCTATTGCACGTATTATGTTGCTAGCCAGATCGCCGTTCCCACTAACTGGGGTAACGCCTCTAGCTGGGCTTACTACGCGCGATTAAGCGGCTGGACCGTCAGCTCTACTCCCACGATTGGGTCAATTGCCCAGACTCCGTTTGCTGCAGGAGGCCAGGGACACGTAGCAATTGTTGTCGCCGTATCCGGCACTAACATCGAAATCAAGGATATGAATAATTACGGGGATGGTGGTGGCTATGACAAAGTTGGTGAAGGATGGGTGTCAACAAGCTACTTCCCGAATTACATAACCCATTAACAAGCGCTGGCATTAGTTAGATTATATTTCTATACTTCATGTAATGATATTTGTTGACAAGACTCAGGTTATTATTCACGCCGGTGACGGCGGTGATGGATTTAGTAGTTTCCGGCACGAGAAATTTATAGATCGTGGTGGTCCGGACGGCGGGGATGGCGGTAGCGGCGGGGACGTAATTTTCATGGCCAGTCGCAACCAAAACACTCTGGCAAACTTCAGGTTCCAGAAAGAATTAAAGGCAGAGTCTGGTTCGCGCGGTAGCCGCTCGAAGAAACATGGCAAAAGCGGAGTTGATCTAATCGCTCATGTGCCAGTGGGGACGGCCGTGCTGGATGGAGACGGTAAGCTCTTAGCTGATTTAGTGAACGATGGTCAGCAATCGATTATAGCTAAAGGCGGCAATGGTGGTTTCGGCAACGCTCACTTTATTTCTTCTGTTAGGCAAGCCCCAAGAATCGCCGAAAAAGGCGAAGAGGGCGAGCAATTTATGGCTAGTTTGGAACTCAAAATGATCGCTGACGTTGGTCTAGTTGGTCTGCCTAATGCCGGCAAATCAACCTTGCTTAGCGTAATCAGTCATGCCCGACCGGAAATCGCTGACTATCCCTTCACTACCCTAACCCCTAACCTGGGAGTTGTCGATATTGGTAAAGAGGATAGTCTGCTGTTTGCCGATATCCCTGGGTTGATTGAAGGTGCGGCTAGCGGCAAAGGTCTAGGCGATGAATTCCTAAGGCACATCGAGAGAACATCAGTTTTAGTACATATGATCGATGTTTACGAGAAAGATATCGTTAAGTCGTACAAAATTATTCAAAATGAACTCAAAAACTACCGAGTAAATCTAACCAAGCTTCCTCAAATCATAGCCCTAAATAAAGCCGAGGGGCTTGGGGAAGATGACACCGATGATCTTATCCAGAGCATTAAAGAAGTTGTCCCCAAAAAGACTGAGATTTTAGCGGTATCCGCCAAATCAGGTCAAGGGGTTGACGAGTTAATCCGCCGAGTCAACACTATTGTAAAAGCCGAAAAACTAAAAACCAAGAGACTTAAATCCAAAAATAAAGCCGAGGTCATGCCGATCCTTAGGCTTACGAATATGGATGATGGCTGGGAAGTGTCTAAACAGCCGGGCCTATTCCTGGTTACGGGTAAAAAAATTGAACGGTTCGCGAAGCGTACAGATTTTAGTAGCCCAGAAGGTGTCCAAAGGCTCAAAGATATCATGAAAAAAATGGGTATCACTCATGAGCTGGCCAGACAAGGAGCTAAACACGGTACTAAGATTATAATTGCCAAGGACAGGCAGCTTCGCTACTAAACTAAGACTTAATTTATGGGCTACAACTAGTGACTCAAACCTTTTTCTTCTACGATCTAGAGACCACTGGCTTTAATTCTCGCGAAGCCAGAATTGTCCAGTTTGCCGGTCAACGAACCAGTCTGGATTTAAAACCTATCGGTAATCCAGTAGACAAACTTATTAAAATAACGGAAGATATCCTGCCTGATCCGGGGGCTGTACTGGTGACCGGTATTACTCCTCAAGCGACACTTAAAAATGGCATAAGTGAAGTCGATTTCTTAAAAGTTTTTAACTCGGAAGTTAATCTTCCGGGGACTATATTTGTAGGCTTTAACAATATTAGGTTTGATGACGAGTTTATCCGGTTTATTCAGTATCGTAATTTTTATGAACCTTATGAGTGGCAGTGGAAAGATGGGCGTTTGCGTTGGGATATGTTAGACGTCGCCAGAATGACCCGCGCACTCCGTCCCTTGGGGATTAAATGGCCGTTTGATTCTGAAGGGAACCCCTCAAATAGACTTGAATATCTCGCCGAGATAAATAATTTGATCCACATCAAGGCACATGATGCGCTAAGTGATGCCAATGCCACCGTTGCGGTGGCTCAATTGATAATGGATAAACAGCTAAAGCTTTTCTCTTTTCTGCTTCAGATGCGCAGTAAAGACAGGGTAAAGGAGCTTGTTAATAAAGGTGAACCATTTATCTATACCTCTGGAAAATATGATTCGGAGTTTGAAAAAACCACGGTTGTTGCTTCAGTTGGCGAACACCCCAAAAGTAATGGCGCATTAGTCTATGACTTACGTTTTGACCCGACCGAGTTTTCAGAGCTTAGTCCGCAGACCCTAGCTTCTTACTGGAAATGGCAACCCGAAGAGAAACGGCGCAAATTACCCGTAAAGACTTTGCAGTTTAATCGGTCGCCGGCAATCGCTCCCCTTAGCACGCTCGACAAAGACAGTCAAGAAAGACTAAAGATTGATCTAAAAAAGATCCACAAGAATTATGAAAAGCTTCTAGCTATAAAAAATTGGCCGGGTAAACTATACCAGGCGATTGATATTTTAGATGAGGCTAGCACCCAAACTAATTTAATAGCCCCTGACTATCCTAAGGACAATGAGCTTTACGAAGGCTTTTTACCGGCAGTCGACAAAAATGTTATCGTTGCTATCCAAAAGTCTCAGCCCGAAAATTTAGATCAGATTGGCGCTAAGTTAAGCGATCAGCGGCTAAAATCAATGCTGCCGCTATATAAAGCCCGAAATTTTAGGGATTCTCTGACGCCTGAGGAGGTTAAAGCTTGGGAGAAATATCGGGTTAATAAACTTTTTTCTGGTGGTCCAAGCAGTCAGTACGCTAAATTCGTGACTCAAATCCAGTATATGTTAAGCCAAACGACTACCTCAAAATCAGAAGGTATACTAAAAGATCTCTTAGCTTACGGCGAAAGTGTTAAGCCTTCATCTTTTGATGAAGAGTTAGATAAAGAATCGTTGAAATAAACCAATCGTGGAACAATCTCGATTTAGTGAACAGCCAGAAAACCGCCAGCATAGACAATAAGACAATCAGATCTATCCAGAGCATGAAAGAAATTTGAATATGTGTTCCTGGAATCAGCCCCAGGATTATGAAGTTCCACATCGTAAGCTCCCACAAAAAATAATTTGTTGTTGCTAATTATACATAAGATTGTATTTTAGTCAATAATATATCTTATTATGCTTATCCTTTCTCTTTTTTCACCAAAGTAGGTGTTTAACACTAGTTTTTTTGTCTAAAAAGCTGTATAATTGACCGACTAAATATGGCTGATAATATTGTTGTAAAAGGTGCTCGGGAGCATAACCTAAAAGACATAGATGTTACAATCCCGAGAAATAAGCTAGTAGTTATAACTGGCCTTAGCGGGTCGGGTAAATCTAGTCTGGCTTTTGATACCATTTACGCCGAAGGCCAACGCCGTTACGTTGAGTCGCTCAGTAGTTATGCGCGTCAATTTTTAGGGCTTATGGAGAAACCTGACGTTGATCAGATCGACGGGCTTTCGCCGGCAATAAGTATTGATCAAAAGTCCACCAGTCGGAATCCGCGCAGTACCGTCGCAACAGTAACTGAAATATATGATTACCTACGGCTTTTATTTGCCAGAGTAGGCATACCTCACTGTCCGATTTGTTTTAAGCCGGTGAAGCAACAGACCATCACTGACGTTACCAATCAGATAAAATCTTTGCCTAAAGATTCCAAGCTTATGATATTGGCACCAGTGGTTATCGACAAAAAAGGCGCTTTCGAGCATATCCCCGAGCAATATAGCCGAGCCGGTTTCGCTCGAATAAGAGTTGATAAGGTAGTCTATTCGCTCGATGAGTTCCCGGAACTAAGCAAGAATTTTAAACATACTATCGAAGTAGTTGTTGATCGGCTGGTTAATGACGACGACAGCCAGAGCCGTCTCAGCCAATCAGTTGAACAGGCTCTAGATATTGCCAACGGCAAAGTCTTGGTGGTTGATGTCGATAAAAAGCAGGAGCTGGAATATTCTTTGATGTATGCCTGTAGCGACCATCCTGAAGTATCTATCCCCGAATTAGAACCCAGAATCTTCAGCTTTAATAACCCCCACGGTGCCTGTCCGGTTTGCACTGGGCTAGGATCACGCCTAGAGGTTGATCCTGAACTGGTTATTCCTAACGGGCGGCTGACAATTGCCGAGGGTGGTGTCCGGCCATACAATCGTATTAACACTGATGCTTGGTATGTGAAGAAACTGCAAGCTGTCGCTGACCGCTATGGCTTTAGCCTGCACGTTCCGACATCAGAACTAAAACCAGAAGACATAGACCGCATTATGTATGGCACCGGTAACGAGACGTATCGGATAAGTTTAGGAATGGGTCGAAGTTTTGAAACTACTTATAAAGGCGTGGTTCGCGATCTTGAGAGGCGTCACCGTGATACTGAAAGTGATTTCGTCAAACGCGATATCGAAAGGTTTATGCAGGAAAAACCCTGTCATGCCTGTAACGGTCTGAGATTAAAACCTGAAGTTCTAGCCGTAACTGTAGCTGACAAGTCGATTATGGAGATATGTAACCTATCGATCGATAATGCTCGGGAATTTATGGCCAACATGAAGTTAGGCGAACAGCGAATGTTTATTGCCAACCAAATCCTAAAAGAAATCAACGCCCGGCTTAAGTTTCTACAAGACGTTGGACTTAATTATCTTACGCTTTTAAGGGGCGCAACGACTTTAAGTGGGGGCGAGGCTCAGCGAATCAGACTAGCCACCCAAATCGGTTCTGGACTTATTGGCGTGCTGTATGTTTTAGATGAACCCAGTATTGGCCTTCACCAGAGAGATAACGCTCGACTAATTAAGACCCTTGAGCATCTAAGAGATCTAGGCAATACTGTGATTGTTGTTGAGCACGATGAAGAGACGATCAGAAGCGCTGATTACTTGGTAGATATTGGTCCGGGAGCGGGCGTGCATGGCGGCGAGGTTGTGGCCGCCGGAACTCCGAAAGACGTTGAGAAACAAAAAAGGAGCATCACTGCGCAGTACCTTATAGGCGCTAGAACGATTGCAACTCCTAAAAAAAGGCGTCAGGGTAATGGTAAAAGCTTGATTATCAAAGGGGCTACCGAGAATAATCTAAAAAACATATCGGTAACGGTGCCTTTAGGTAAATTTGTCGTGGTTAGCGGTGTTAGCGGGTCGGGCAAGTCGACTCTAATTAATGACATTTTGGCCAAAGAACTACTAGCCAGGTTGCATCGGGCCAATACCGTATCGGGACGCCATGACGAGATACTTGGCATTAAAGAGCTAGATAAAGCCATAATTATTGACCAGTCGCCAATAGGACGCACTCCACGGTCCAACCCGGCCACCTACACCGGCTTATTTACGCCAATACGTGATCTGTACGCTCGAGTTCCCGAAGCAAGGCTAAGAGGCTACAGCGCGGGCCGCTTTAGCTTTAATGTAAAAGGCGGAAGATGTGAAAACTGTTCCGGGGACGGTATTATTAAGATAGAAATGCATTTTTTACCGGACGTTTATGTATCCTGCGAAGTCTGTCATGGCAAAAGATATAACAAGGAAGCTTTAGAGATCCACTATAAGGGTAAGAACATAAGCGATATTTTGGAGATGACCTGCGATCAGGGACTAGAATTTTTCGAGAATATACCAGCTATAGCTAGAAAACTACAAACTTTGGTGGATGTTGGGTTGGGCTATATCCACCTAGGGCAACCGGCTACCCAACTAAGCGGGGGCGAGGCTCAGCGCATTAAATTAGCCGGCGAACTTAGCCGTCGTCCAACAGGCCGGACACTATATATACTAGATGAGCCGACAACTGGTTTGCATATGGCTGATGTTGACAAGTTACTGCACGTTATCCATTCGCTAGTGGACGCCGGCAATAGCGTGATCGTCATAGAACATAACTTAGATGTTATTAAAAACGCCGACTGGATAATAGATATGGGGCCGGAAGGGGGCGATGCTGGAGGCGAGATAATCGCTGAGGGTCGGCCAGAAGATATAGCAAAAGACAAGAATTCTTATACTGGGCAATATCTGAAGACAACCTTGCTTAAATGAAACTGCTAGCCCTTCTTCTTGGGCTGGTCATTGGGGTGTTTTCTCTCTTGTAAAGACTTGAATATGTGCCAGAACATTGGTCCGAAACTAAGAACTACCACCACAATAACTAGCGGCAGGATGTAATTATCTATATTTTTAGGTAATTTACTTCCAAACCAATAGCCCAGCATTATCAATAACGCTCCCCACGCGGCGTCACCTATGCCGTCGAATATAACAAATTGCAGACGTTTCATCTTGCCGATACCGGCAGCTACTGGAGCGAAAGTTCTAACAATTGGTAAAAAGTGAGCCAATAGCATGGCCTTAGGACCGTAGCGCTCGTAGAATTTCTCGGACTGGGTTAAATATTTCTGTCTGAAAAAAAGACCGTTCGGCTTTCTAAACAATTTCCGTCCAGCGGTTCTTCCAATGGTATAGCCAACGTTATCTCCGCAAATTGCCGCTAGGATAACTACTACTAGGAGAGCCGGTAGATTTAACTTACCCTGTGCCGCAAAAAGACCAGCACTTAAGATCAAAGTGTCACCGGGCAAGAAGAACCCCAACATCATACCCGATTCCGCAAAGATCAGCAGACCGATAAGCAGTAGGCCGCCGCTTTGTATGAGCTGAGTGGGATTTAGCATATGGTTTATATCTTACCTTCTTTTGTCTAGATCGTCGATTTTTGGTATAATATCTCTAATAGAAATCAAGCGCTAGGGAAACTAATGTCAGGTAGTGTTAACTTAAATTTGGAAGAACGTACGGTAGTCGGCAAAGCGGTTAAGAAGTTACGCCGCGATGGTTTTTTGCCAGCGGTTATTCATGATCACGGTAAACCGTCTATTCACGTCATGGGTAAATACCTAGATGTCTACCGCGCTTACCAAGAAGCTGGCAAGCACCACCCTATAAACATCACCGTTGGCGGCAAGTCTTTCGTAACTCTTATAAAGACCGCTGAATTCGAACCCTATAAGCATCAGCTAAATCATATAGTTTTTGGAGCTGTTAAGGCTGACGAGAAGGTAGAGGCCTTAATCCCTATTAGGTTAACCGATGAAATTCCTGCAGAAAAAGCCAGCTTAATTATTATCAACCAGCTCGATAGCGTTAACGTTGAAGCTTTGCCTGGCGCATTACCGGACGAATTCATAGTCGACGCCTCAAAACTTATTGAAATTGGCGACAAAGTAACGGTCGCTGACATTATCGTACCGGAAGGCGTAACTATACTCACCGAGCCAGAACATACCATTGCTACTGTCTACGAGCCGAGTGCTCTAGCTGCAGCTAATGATGCCGCTGGCGGTGACGCTGAAGAGCCTGAAGAAGTCGAGAGCGAAGAAGGTGCCGAGGGAGAAACCCCCGCTGAAGAGGGTGATACCGAACCTGAATCTGAAACTGAAGCTGAACCTAAAGCTAAAGAATAACGATCTTTAAACTAGTTTTTAGCCATCAAGTAGTAGCCAACAAGTGATATCATAAAACAGATGCAAAAAATAATTTTGTACTATAAGTTTACGCCTATAAAAGACCCGAACGTCGTCAAGTTATGGCAGATTGCCCTATGCGAAAAATTAGATCTTATGGGCCGGATTATAGTGTCTCCAAAAGGCATTAACGGGACTTTAGCCGGCGAGCTGGATAATCTACGTAATTACGTTAAAGAAATTAAGGCTTATCAAGGTTTTAAGGATATAGATTTCAAATGGAATGATGGGTCAAAAGAGGATTTTCCAAGGCTAAATGTCAAAGTTAGATCCGAAACCGTTACGCTCGGGATGCCTGATGCCGTTAAGGTTACTAAAAGTGGGGTAGTTAACGGAGGGGCACGTTTAAAGCCGAACCAGTTGGCAAACTTCGTCAAAGACAATCCCGACGCTGTTTTGTTCGATGGGCGCAACAACTACGAAAGCGCCATCGGAAAATTTAAGAATGCTGTTATCCCCGATATAGATAACTTTCGTGATTTTCCTAAAGAACTAAAAAAACCAAAATACAAAAAGCTTAAAGCCAAACCAGTTGTTACGTATTGTACCGGAGGTATAAGGTGTGAAGTCCTAACGGCGCTCCTAAAACAAGAAGGTTTTACTAAGGTTTATCAGCTGGACGGCGGGATTGTTAAGTACGGCCAGATTTACGGCGACAAAGGCTTATGGGAAGGTAAGTGTTTCGTTTTCGACGACCGAATATCGGTAGGCTTTTCCGATTCCTCGGTGGATATCGGTAGCTGTGTAAGGTGTCGATCTAAAACCAGTCGCTATTTAAACTGCACTAACAAGACTTGCAATAAACTAATATTAATCTGTGGGAAGTGCAGTAATCACGAATCATGCAGTTCGGCCTGTAATCTAGCGGCACTTTCAGCCATATGAATAGCGTTATTGAAAAGAAACTGCTGGAGCTGCCCGCAAGCCCAGGGATATATTTTTATAAAGACAAAAAAGATGAAATTATTTATATCGGCAAAGCCGCGAGTTTAAAAAACAGAGTCAGGCAATACTTTCAAAAAAGCCGTCAAAGAGATGCCAAGACCGACGCTCTTATATCTGAAATTGCCGATCTGGATTGGACTTTGGTAGAAACTGAACTGGATGCACTTTTTCTTGAAGCTGAAATGGTTCGGCGGTACATGCCCAGATATAATATTCTGCTTAGGGATGATAAAAGCAGCAGCTATGTTCGCATAAGCTACGACTCTAAGCACCCGACTCTTACCATGACTAGGCAGCCGCTTGATGATGGAGCCAAGTATTTTGGCCCATACTTTAACGGCGCTGAAGTAAAAAAAGCTCTCCATTATCTGAGGCGAATCTTTCCCTACTCAACTCATATCAGTAATATTCCGAAAAGAGTCTGTCTGCAGTATCATCTTGGGCTATGCCCCGGTCTCGAAGAGAACAAAACCACCATAAACGATTATCGGGCTAATTTGCGTAAAATAATGCAGTATCTTAAGGGTGAAAGAGCAACTCTTATCAAAGAGCTTGAGCGGGACATGAAAAGAGCTAGCAGAAAAAAAGACTTTGAATCGGCCGCCCAGCTGCGCGACCAGCTTTACAATCTAAGAGCCCTCTCTAAACAAATAATATTTTCCGATAAAGAGTTTACCGACCTAAGTAAAGACCGAGCTCTTAATATGCTCAGCGACTTACTTGGACTAAAAAATGTGCCACGCCGTATCGAAGGTTATGATATTAGCCATCTGCAAGGAACTGACAATGTAGCCAGCATGGTGGTGTTTAGTAATGGGATACCCGATAAAGCGGCCTATAGGAAGTTCAAAATGCGACTTCCTGGGAACGACGACTTTGGCCACATGGAAGAAGCGATATCTCGGCGTCTCAGCGGAAAAAATATTAAAGACTGGGACCTCCCGGATCTATTTTTAATTGATGGCGGCAAGGGACAACTCGGTGCGGCAATTAAAGCCCGCGATCGACTGGGCATCAACAGGCCGATGATCGCGCTTGCAAAAAGGGAAGAGGAGATAGTGGTCCAGAAGGGTAAATCTCAAGTCGATCTTAGCGTATCTGATCTTAAAGAGCAGCGCGCTATATACAAGGAAAGCGACGATTTCATAATGCTTTATCTTACGCCCCGTTCCGACATTGTGAAGTTACTCCAAAGGGTGCGGGATGAATCTCATAGGTTTGCCGTTAGCTACCACTCCGTTCTCAAGTTAAAGAGACAAAAATCTAGCGTTTTGGATGAAATACCCGGCATTGGTCCGCTAACGCGTCGGAAACTGTTAAAAGAATTTGGTGGTCAAAAAGCGATCGCTGGAACTAGCCTTGAAAAGCTTAGCGATGTGGTGGGTAAATCTAGAGCAAAAGCCATACTTCAACACCTAAAGTAGTAAAATATAGAAATATCAGATTTATCTTTGATGTTGCAAGGCAGTTTGAAAGAAACCGCTGGTTCAAGTAGGTTAACGCTAACTGGTATACTGTAGTCCTAGTAGTTGTTATATATGAATTTTCCAGATACCTTCTTCCAAAATAACCGTAAAACACTCCGCGATAATATAGGTACTAATACGCCGATTGTTATAGTAGCCAACGGACTTCTCCAAAAAGGCAGTGATGCTACCTATCCTTTTCATCAGGATGCCAATTTTTGGTATTTAACTGGGATTAATGAACCGGACATAATTCTGGTCATTGACTCCAACCAAGAATTTTTGATAATACCAGGGCGTAGTGAAGTCCGCGAGTTTTTCGACGGAGCAACAGACTCCTCATCTATCGAGAAGACATCTGGTATCACAACAGTTGTGGGTCAAAAGGCTGGCTGGGAGATGCTGTCTAAAATAATTAAAAAATCTAAGAAAGTTGCCACGCTCGCCGCTAACCCGGGCTATATAAAACAACTTGGCATGTATACGAATCCTGCCAGACAGAATTTAATTAAACACTTAAAGACAATTGAACGGAGTGTCGAATTTATTGATATACGACTTACTCTAGCGAGTATGAGGTCTCTAAAGCAGCCTATTGAGCTCCAAGCTATACAAAAAGCAATCGATATAACGACCGAGACATTAAGTGAGGTCATAAAGCGAACTAATTTTGAGAAATACCGTTACGAAAACGAGATCGAGGCTGATATTAGCGGTGGTTTTAGACGTCGAGGAGCTGATGGCGATGCTTTTACGCCAATTGTGGCCAGCGGTAAACGGGCCTGCACCATCCATTATGATGCGAATAATGCCAAGCTAGGAAAAAATGAACTGGTTATTATGGATGTCGGCGCTCAGTTTAATAATTATGCTGCTGACATCGCTCGTACCGTATCCGTTAACAAAAATCCCTCAGAACGATCCCAAGCCGTATATAACGCAGTTCTAGAAGCTTGTGAATATGCTAAATCACAACTTAAACCAGGCGTCATGATGAAAGAATACGAGCTAAGCGTTCGTCAGTTTATTGGTAAAAAACTAAAAGAACTGGGGTTAATCAAGATAATTAATCCTAAGAAACTGATGAGGTATTATCCTCACGCCACTTCACATTTTTTAGGGCTGGAACCACATGACGCCGGGGACTATTCCAAACCCCTCCAAGACGGGATGGTCTTGGCGGTTGAGCCCGGAATCTATATAGCCGAAGAAAGTATTGGCGTTCGCATTGAAAACAATGTCTTGATAACAACTAGCGGTGTGAAAGTTCTTAGCGGCAGCTTGCCCTGTACTCTCTCCTAGCCTAGAATAGATAGATATGAAAAAGGTTATGAAAAACCCATTGATTAGGTTTGTCGTTCGTTGGGTGGTATCTAGCCTTGGGCTTTGGATAGCTGCTGCATTACTTGGGCACAGACTAACCTATACTGACGCTGAAGCAATAATCGTCTCTGGACTTATTCTATCGATAGTTAACACTATCCTAAAGCCTATAGTGGTTATATTAGCCCTACCGGCCGTAATTCTGACCTTAGGCCTCTTTATGATCGTTATAAACGGACTGATGGTATATATAGTTAGCAAGATATATACACCGCTACACGTTACCAATTTCTTTGCGGCAATAGTTGCCGGTATGATCATCGGGCTGGTAAACTATCTAGTAACAACAATCATTGAGGATATATGAGCATTTTTAATTATTTAGCTATCGGCGCAATGTTAATCATGACGCTTTTGATATTGGTTCAGACTCGAGGAGCTAGCTTAGGCGCCGGACTTGGCGGAAGCGGTGAAGTTAACATGACTAGACGCGGTAGCGATAAAACCCTTTTCCAAATGACCATTATTACGGCAATTATTTTCATCGTGTCTCTCATTCTGGGAATTATCAAATAGTATCTACTATTTACTATGATTAGTCGTCTTACCAGATTGCGAATCAGACGACGTTTTAGGCGTGGCAAGAAACAGGTTGAAGACTTTGGGAATCAAACCAGCGAGGGTTTTGAAGAGAATATTATTAATCGACTAGGCCGCCTGCCCAATGTCCGGAGATTTATGTCGGTATGGGTTGGCCTACTCGTACTTCTCATTGGTTCAGTTGTTGCCCAGACTTTGGCATTAAGCCACTATTATCAGCGACCTGAGCCGGGTCCAGGTGGAGTATATTCTGAAGGTATTTTAGGGGATTTTACGACTGCTAACCCTATCTATGCGACCGGCTCAGTTGATGACGCTGTTTCTCGACTTGTCTTTGCCGGGCTATTAAACTATAACGACCAAAACCAGCTAGTTGATGATTTGGCTCAAAGCTGGAGTTCCGACTCGACCGGCAAGGTGTATACAGTTCATTTAAAGTCTAATCTTACTTGGCAGGACGGTCAGCCGCTAACGGCTGCCGACGTGGTCTTCACCTTCCAGACTATTCAGGACCCAGATTCACAGTCACCCCTTAACGAATCATGGCAAGATGTTTTGGTTAGTGAGGTAAATCCTCTGACGGTTACTTTTACTTTATCTAATCCTCTGGCCTCATTCCCGTACTCGTTAACTACCGGTATCCTACCAAAACATCTACTTGGTTCATTACCAGCGTCGACCCTTAGGACCGCCTCTTTTAATACCGATCCGGTCGGTGCCGGTCCATTCAAATGGGGGGGCATTACGGTTGCCGGGGGCACTCCAACCACTCGTCAGGAGCAGATCGTAATGAGCCCTTTCAGTAATTTTAACGGCGGGAAACCAAAACTGGATGAGTTTATTGTGCGAGCTTTTCATGATCAAACCACATTGGTTAATAGCTTTACAGCTGGTCAGCTAAACGGGCTATCCGGTCTTAATAGTGTTCCCAGCCAAATAGCTAAAGATAAAAGTAATCGCATCTACAATCTACCCCTGACAGCCGCTAATATGGTATTTTTTAGAACTACTGATGGAATTTTAGCCGATGCTTCGGTGCGAAGAGCTCTAGTAATGGGCGCGAACACTACCCAAATCGTTAATCATCTGGGTTACTCAGTCGTGCCCGTCAAAGAACCCTTGCTCATAAACCAGATAGGTTTTAACCCGGCTTACGAGCAATATGCCTATAATCCAACCCAAGCAGCAGCTACCCTACAGGCTGATGGGTGGATATTAAAAAATGGTATAAGGTATAAGGCTGGTCAGCAGCTGACATTTGAACTTTCTGCTTTAGACAACAAAGACAATCAGTACGTTACTTCGGCTCTACAGAAACAATGGCAAGCAATAGGGGTCAATTTACAGGTTAATCTCCAAGACGCTTCGGACTTTGAAAATACCATAACTTTTCATGAATACGACGCTCTACTTTATGGAATATCAATAGGTGTTGATCCGGACGTGTTCGTTTACTGGGACAGCTCTCAGGCAAATCTAGATTCGCCGTTTCATACTAATTATTCAGAATATAACTCGGCAACCGCTGATAGTTCACTGGAAGCTGGTAGAACCCGAATTAACCCGCAGCTTAGGGCGGTAAAATATCAACCGTTTCTAGCGTCTTGGCAGGAGGATGCACCGGCTCTTGGACTATACCAGCCGAGATTCCTGTACATAACAGACGAACCAATTTATGGCCTAACTACTCATTCCATTAATGACCCAGGCGATCGCTTTGATAATGTCCAGAATTGGGAAATAAGAGAGCAAGAAGTATCATATTAAGTAGTCTAAAGCTGCGGGGATATGGCGGAATTGGTAGACGCGCTAGCTTCAGGAGTTGGTGAGCTTTTGCTCATGGAGGTTCAACTCCTCTTATCCCCACCAAGCATAGGCGTAATACTAGCCCTATATTTTTCAATCAATGAGATCTTGCTTTACCAGTTCGGGTAGCAACTTAATTAATAAATTACCTACATCAATATTATCTTGCTTGTATTGGCTATTAATATAAGCAATACTCTCAGTTCTCCCCGGTAGGTTCTTGATATCAGGCTCCTTGGTGAAATTTCCGGTAAATAATTTAAATCTAATTAATTTTCCTGTATTTTTAGAATTTTCAACAATCTCAATAAAAGCTTTTTGTATTTCTACGGAAACGCCTAACTCTTCTAAAGCTTCTCGCGCCGCAGCATTTTCATCTGATTCCCTGGCTTCCACCTTACCGCCAGGCATTATATAGAAAGATTTGTCTCTTTCTTTCAGAGTTAGCACTCGCCTGTCTCGGATGATAAGAACGCCAGACCATAAAATAGGTTTTTCTGCTTGAGCCATAGATAGAGTCTAACACCTTGGATATAACTACTCAATTAAATTCTATTAAGACATAGTAACTGGTAATTTCTCAACCTGCTTACTATTTAAAATACGCCACAAGATAGTTTAGCCACACTTACCGTTAATTTTTATAACTCACATTCTCTATATTAACTGCTATAGAGTTATAATTTAGGAAATGCAAGTAATCGTTAACAATTTAGCAACTACATACGTCGATGCAGGTAAAGGCAAGGTAATCTTAATTTTGCATGGATGGGGCGATCAGGCCGATGGGCTTAAACAACTTCGGGCCGACTTATCGGAAGAATATCGAGTTATTGCGCCTGATTTGCCGGGATTCGGGGCTACCGAAAAACCGACATCTGCCTGGGGCTTAACGGATTACGCAGAGTTTATGAATCATTTTCTGGGAAAACTTAAAATCGAAGAGACATATGCCATAATCGGCCACAGCAACGGTGGGGCGATAGCAATTCGTGGGGTAGGCGAGGGGTTGTTAAAAACGGATAGATTAATTCTACTAGCTAGCTCGGGGGTCCGCTCCGAGTACCGTGGTCGCCAGAAAGCTTTAAGGTTAATAGCAAAGACTGGCAAGGTTCTAACGTCACCCTTGCCTGCCCGCTCCAAGAAGAAACTAAAGTCCAAGGTCTACTCAGCCATTGGATCGGACATGTTAGTTGCCGAACACATGCAAGATACTTTCAAGAAAGTTGTAACCGATGATGTCCAATCTAGTGCCGGTAATATAAAAATCCCAACGCTATTAATATACGGCGAGCAAGACAAAACTACGCCTAAAAGATTTGGGGGACTATTGAGCGGTCAAATCAGTGGCTCCAGACTAACGATTATCCCTGATGCCGGACACTTTGCACATCTTGATCAACCGTCGTTAGTTGAAGAAAAAATTAAGGGTTTCTTAAAATGATTGATGCGATTACTAGCCTGTATATGCCAAGTTACCCTTCTGTGCTGGTATATATGCTGCAGACAACTGAATATCAGGTTAAACCCTATCTTAAGTGGTATTGGCGAACTCAAAATTTCCGCAACGTAATGGTTAGACGGCAGCTCGAGCGAACCAAAGCGGCTAAGCTTTTACTACTAGCTATTTATTTAGCAGCACTTATCGAAGTGCTTGCCGGGCTCGTCTTTATATATCTTGGCCATTGGCACCATGTGACCGGTGGGGTGTATTTTGGCTTTGCCCTGATCGTCGCTTATCCAGTGGTTATTGCTCACCTTATAGCATTACCTAGAGCAATCGGGCGAGCCTTGATTGTTGGGCCTAACCAAAAGCGTCAAATTGATGCTTCCGAAAAGCAGTTTAAGAAGTTTAAGGGTATTAAGATAGCCATCCTTGGTAGTTACGGCAAGACAAGCATGAAAGAGCTTCTGCTCGCAGTTTTAAAAGAAGGCAAAAAAGTAGAAGCCACGCCTGCCAACAAAAACGTGCCGATTTCCCATGCCCAGTTTATTAATAATATTGCCGGAGACGAGGATATCTTAATTATCGAATACGGCGAGGGCCGGCTGGGTGATATTGAGCGTTTTGCCAAAATAACTCACCCCACTCACGCCGTTATAACTGGAATTGCTCCAGCACACCTCGATCATTACAAAAACATGGATGAGATTAGTGAAGACATACTGAGCATTGCCGATTACCTAAAAGACAAAAACGTTTATGCCAATAACGAGTCATCTTTACTTACGCCGCACATCAAGAAATCTTTTCATCCATATGATTCAAATGGGGCATTGGGCTGGAACGTTAGCCAGGTTAAGACAAGCATAAATGGCACCACTTTTAATTTAACTAAAGGTAATAAGACGCTAAAACTAAGTACTGGGCTACTTGGTGAGCATAACATTGGTCCCTTAAGTCTAGCGGCAGCTTTAGCGGACCAGTTTGGCCTTAGTGAAGAGCAAATTATTGACGGGGTTGCCAACACCAAGCCATTTGAACACCGCATGAATCCATATCAGCTCAATGGTGCCTGGGTTGTTGACGATACCTATAACGGCAATATAGAGGGCATTAAGGCTGGCACTAAGTTATTGGGGGCCCTGAAAGCCAAGCGAAAATGGTATGTAACGCCTGGACTTGTTGATCAAGGCTCGGATACTAAATCAATCCACATGACCATCGGTAAGCTAATAGCCGAGGCTAAACCTGACATTGTAGTTCTGATGAAGAATTCAACAACCGATAATATAGTTAGCGGGCTAAAAGAAGCTGGGTATGGCGGCGATATTAGAATTGAGCCTAAGCCACTAGACTTTTATACTAATTTAGGCGAGTTTGTAGCAATCGGCGATCTGGTTATGATGCAGAACGACTGGCCAGACAATTATATCTAAGTGGGGGATATCACACTAATTGTATATTGTAATTGTATATAAGAATTGTATAATTTAGACCATGGAAACAGTCGCAGTTATCTTCGGAGGCCGATCGGCCGAACACGATGTCTCGATTATTACAGCTATCGCGAGCATTATTAAACCCCTAGAATTATCTCGCAAGTATCGAGTCGAGGCAATCTATATTGCCAAGGATGGCGCTTGGTATTGGGATGATAAACTAAAAAATATTTCACTTTTCACATCCGGCGGCATACAAGACTTTATCCATCGCGCTCAACCGGCTAGCGTTGAATTCAATGGTGGACTAACTTTAGTTAAGGCTAGTGGTATCGCTGGCCGTAAACTGCATCGAAAAATAGACATAGTCTTCCCGGCGATGCATGGTACTTACGGCGAAGACGGAGCCTTAATGGGGCTTTTAGACATGGCGGGAGTTGCTTATGTCGGGTGCGGAGTGAGCGCTTCGGCAGTAGCCATGGACAAAATTCTGGCTAAACAACTGGCTGTCGCTAATAATATACCGACATCCAAATTCTTGGTTTTTGACCGAACCGACATTGAACGCGAAATTCAAGCTGCAATACTAGCCATCAAAAAGGACCTTAAATTTCCGTTATTTATCAAACCGGCTCATCTTGGTTCGAGTATCGGTATATCAAGAGTCACAGATGATAATTCACTGAGCAATGGTCTGGAAACAGCCATTCACTATGATAATAAAATAATCGTTGAAGAGGCCGTAAATAATCTTATTGAAGTAACTCTGCCGATAATCGGCAACCGAACTCCTGTGCCGGCCTACCTTGAACACCCCTTGACTAAACCTGAAGACTTTTTTGATTTTGACACTAAGTATATGCAAGGTGGCAAAAAAGGCAAAAGGGGTGCCCCCAAAGGCTCACAGGGTAGCAGTGAAATCCCGGCTAAATTGCCGCCAGAATTATATAAAAAGGCCGAGCAGTTAGGCTGTGATGTCTATAAAGCTATGGGTTGTAGCGGAATTGCCAGAGTAGATATGTTAATCGACAGCAAGACGGACACCGTTTATTTTAATGAAGTTAATCCATTGCCCGGAAGCCTATACGCCCACAATTGGAGAGCTAAAGGCCTGTCGAACGTTGAACTGGTACAAAAATTAATTGACCTAGCCATCGAGCGACAACGCGAACGCGATGCACTGGCAACGACCTTTACCACTAACTATTTGCAACAATTTTAAATATCGATAACTAGATCCTCAGATTGCCTAAGGTATAATCTGACTTTTTAGGTATAATTATTAAGAATCTGGATAAAATGTGATGAAGAGATATAATCCTAAAGAAATTGAGCCAAAATGGCAGAAAATTTGGGAAGATGAAAAAATCTACCAAGTTAAAGAGGGCCCCAATAAGCCCAAGAAGTATGTACTAGAGTACTTCCCTTACCCTAGCGGTGCCGCTATGCATGTTGGCCATGTACGAAACTACACCATCGGTGACGTAGTTAGCCGCCACGCAAGAATGCGGCAATACAACGTGCTTCATCCGATGGGCTGGGACGCCTTCGGGTTGCCGGCGGAAAATTACGCCATCAAAAGCGGTATCGATCCAGCCGAAGCTATCAAAATAAATACTAAAAAATTCAAACAGCAGTTGATGCAGATGGGGTTTGGTTATGATTGGTCCCGCGAAATTGACTCTACGGATCCAAACTATTACAAGTGGACTCAGTGGTTTTTCACGTTGCTGTTCAAAAAAGGCTTAGCCTATCAGAAAGAAAGTTTGCAGTGGTGGTGCCCAAACGACAAGACCGTTTTGGCCAATGAGCAGGTTGAAGCTGGCAAGTGCTGGCGCTGTGGCAGTGAAGTTGAAAAGAAGTCACTTAAGCAATGGTTTTTCAAGATTACAGATTACGCTGACCGATTACTTGGTGACCTGGATGATTTGGATTGGTCAGAGGCTATTAAAACTATGCAGCGCAACTGGATCGGGCGAAGTGTAGGAGCCGAGATTAACTTTGAGATTGATGGCAGCAAGAAACATTTAAATGTCTTCACTACTAGGCCAGATACTCTGCATGGTGCAACATTTATGGTGCTAGCACCGGAGCATCCCTTAGTTGAAGATATTACAACTCCGGAGCACAAGGCCAGAGTTAACCTGTATGTAAAGAACTCGCTTACAAAAAGTGATATCGAGAGGCAGGAGACAGAACATGATAAGACTGGGGTCTTCACTGGAGCCTATACTGTTAATCCAACTAACAACAAAAAGATTCCAATCTGGGTAGCTGATTACGTGTTGATGGGATATGGAACTGGCGCAATTATGGCGGTACCAGCCCATGATGAACGTGACTTTGAGTTTGCTAAAAAGTTTAAGCTACCAATTGTGCCAGTTATAAGGCCGCTGTCTTCTAGATCTGAATCCATAGATTGCTTTGTGGGCGAAGGTCTAATGATTAACTCTGGTAAATATAACGGTAAAAGTTCCAGTGAAACACGCGAGAAGATAACAGCCGAGCTGACCGACAAGAAACTTGGCAGTGAGAAGGTTAATTACAAGATACGCGATTGGCTAATAAGCCGGCAGCGTTATTGGGGCTCCCCAATCCCTATAATCCATTGTCCTAAGGACGGTGCCGTAGCGGTACCCGAAGATCAGCTGCCCGTACTGCTGCCTAAGCTTAAAGACTTCGAACCAAGTGGTGATGGCCGAAGCCCACTAGCTAGAATTAGTGAATTTGTAAACACTACTTGCCCTAAATGTGGCGGCCCGGCGGAGAGGGAAACCGATACTATGGACGGTTTTGCTTGTAGCAGCTGGTATTTTCTAAGATTTGCCGATCCTCATAACGACCAAAAACCATTCGATAGATCTAAGGCTGAGTACTGGTTACCGGTTGACGATTACATCGGGGGCGCCGAACATGCCGTAATGCACCTTTTGTACGCAAGATTCTGGACAAAAGTTATGTTTGACGAGGGACTGATTAATTTCACTGAGCCATTTACGACCCTCAGAAACCACGGAATGATTCTAGCACCTGACGGTCAGAAAATGAGCAAGAGCAAGAATAATACTATCGAACCGGACGGTTTAATTGAGACGGGGTATGGAGCTGATGCCGTGAGGATCATGGAACTTTTCATTGGGCCCTGGAACCAGGCGGCCAACTGGAGCATGGAAGGCCTGGGCGGAGCTTACCGCTTTTTAAACCGGGTTTGGGAGATAGTAAGGGTGTACCAAGATAGTGCTAAGGCCGACCCTTTGTCTGAAAATAACAAAGAATATGACGATAGACCAATCTGGCTAGCAGCTCACACCGCTATCGCTCGGGTCAGTGAAGACCTTAGTGTTATGGGCTTTAATACAGCTATAGCCCGGTTAATGGAGTACGTGAACGAGCTTTATAAATTACGCGTGAACCACTGGATGTTTGCGGATTCGGGTAAGGATGCTTGGAAGTTCGCAATCGAGAACTTGCTTAAACTGCTGGCGCCTATAGCTCCTCACGTCACCGAAGAACTGTGGCATGAACTCGGCCACAAAGAGTCCGTACATCTCAGTGACTGGCCAGTCCACGATGGGCAGTACCTAATTAAAGATACTGTGATCGTAGTAGTACAAGTAAATGGCAAATTGCGTGGCCAGCTAGAGCTTCCACTTAATAGTTCAGAAGAGGAAGTAGTGATGGCCGCTACCCAGCATGACAAAATAAAACCATATATTGAAGGTAATAAGTCGATAAAAGTCATTTATGTACCGAACCGTCTAGTCAACCTGGTGACTAGCTGAACAAACCCCTGCAAAACTTGAGAAATGAGCCGAATTAAGCTATACTAATCTTTAAGATTAGCTAAAAAGCAAGAAGGAGAACCTATTTATGGGTAAACCTAAAAAACGTACAAGTCATCGACGGACTGGCAGCCGTCGCAGTCATTTAGTCTTGAAATTAGCAAGAAAAGTTAATGCCAAATCGCCAGTCAAAGCTTTTACAACACGGCGCGAGTATGGTAAAAAAGCTGATCCTAAAGCACTATAAACTTAGGTAATTTTTAACAACATGGCTTCAAATCGTCATCTTGGTCGTATTATCGCTTTGCAAACTCTCTACGAGCAGGATTTTCGCAGGGCGTCTGATGATAAAACCTTTGATCTTGATGAGGTCTTAGAGCGTAATATTAATCGCTATCACACCATGATTGATGACAAAGCCTTTATTGGTAGGCTGGTTCACGGTGTTAATAAACATGAGAAAAAACTCAACGAAGTAATTGTCCCTATAGCTCCGGAATGGCCGATCGAACAGATCGCCAGAATGGACAGGGCTGTTTTGCATATCGGTATCTACGAGCTTTTATATGAGAAAGATATTCCTCCTAAGGTGGTGATCAATGAGGCCGTTGAGCTCGCCAAAGCCTTCGGTGGCGATAACTCCTCTAAATTTATTAATGGCGTATTAGGCACCGTCTTAAGAGACATCACCAAAGACGACGACAAAGTTAAAAAAGACAAACCAAAACCCAAACCCAAAACTAAAGCCGTCAAGAAAGACACTAAGAAATGAAAAGACCCAAGCCAATCCAAGGCATTCGGCACTTTGTACGCCGTTCGCCGGCAATCACTGAAGCCGTCAGTGAAACTACCGCCGGAGGGATTATTTTTCGACGTAATCAAAAGAATGACGTAGAAATCCTTCTAATCCAAGATGCTAAAAACCGATGGACAATCCCCAAGGGTCACGTAGAACCTGGTGAGGAGCCAAGACAGACGGCCGAGAGAGAAATTCAAGAAGAGACCGGTCTTCAAGACATGAAAGTTTTTAACTGGTTAGGCAAGGTAACTTTTCGCTATCGGCGTAACCACACGCTGGTGCTCATGACGATGCATATATATTTGGTTGGGGCCACTGGTAACTCCGACAGGGTTAAACCCGAAGATTGGATGAATTCTATTAAGTGGTTCCCCTCTAAAGAAGCCATTGACCAGATTGAATATGAGGATATTGGTAAGCTGATGCTAGTCGGCTTGAAGAAAATCCGCGAAGAAAAACTATAAATCATCTGATATGAATAATGCTACCGATTACCAAACTTTTGCCGAAAAGGTCTTGGGTTTTAAATTTAAAGATGTAAACCTGCTAATAACTGCCTTTACTCATCGCTCTTACCTTAACGAGCACCGTAAAACCGTTAAAGAACATAACGAACGATTAGAATTTCTCGGTGATGCCGTATTGGAACTGGTCGCTACCGAATATCTATACGTTAACTTCAAAGATCCTGAAGGAATATTAACTAACTGGAGAAGCGCACTAGTTAGAACCGAAAGCATTGGAGCCTGTGCTACACGACTGGGGTTTGAACCGCTGTTGCGTTTAAGCCGTGGCGAGAACCACGGTACCGATAGGGCTAGGGCTCAGATTTTGGCTAACAGCTTCGAGGCTATCGTTGGGGCTATGTATCTGGATCAAGGATATGAAGCTGCCAAACAATTTATAACCAAGAATTTACTAATAACATTTGTTGATATATTGGCCAGCGGTTCGTGGATGGACCCCAAGTCTCACTTGCAGGAACAGATTCAAAGCCAAGAAGGTTTTACGCCTCACTACAAAGTCTTAAGCGAAGAAGGACCGGATCACGATAAAACTTTTACGGTCGGCGTGTACGTTAACGGTAAGTTACGCGGTCAGGGTGTTGGGCCAAGCAAGCAGGCCGGCCAGCAGCAAGCCGCCGAGATGGCTCTTAAGCACTACCAAAACGATTAAACAGTTTGACAACAGAGAAGCCAATCTGTAAAATAGCAGTAACGTTGAGTTATTAATTAACCTAAATAACCTCACGAAAGGTAAATCGATTTATATATGTTAGCTATCCGCATGCAACGTACCGGCCGAAGTGGCCATGCCATGTTTAGAATCATAGTTCAAGATTCTCGTCGGACACCAACTAGCGGTAAGCTAGTGGCTCAAATTGGCCATTATGACCCGCATCAAAAAACGATAACCCTCGATAAAGATAAAGCCAAGTTCTATTTAGAACACGGCGCCCAGCCGTCACCACGAGTAGTGAAGATCTTAAAAATCGAGGATGTTAAGTTGCCTAAATGGGTTACAGAAAAATCACCTGCACCTGGTAAACTTCGTAACCCCGATAAACTAAGGAAGAATCGCCCAGCTGAGGAAAAAGCACCAGAGCCTTTGCCGATCGCTGAAACAGCGCCTGAAGCTACCGAAATTAAGGAAGACCTGCCAGCAATTGTTGAAGCTGAGGAAAAGGTTCCTGAAGCTGACGCTACTCCGCCGGAAGAAACTGAACCCGAAAAGACCGATGCTGACGATAAGCTAGGCGAAGCTGTGCCCGCTGAAGAGACTCCACCAAGAAATGAAGACCCCAAGTCTGATGAGCAACCCGCGGAGGTTGAAAAGGATGAGCCTAAGGAAGCTGAAAATAGCGAATCGGTACTCAAAACCGAAGATGCAGATACCGACGAACCAAAGTAGCTCACTCCGATTTTAGAATCAACCCTAATTGTTTTTGCTATAATATTATTGACACTAATGTAGGGAGTCTGTTGTGAACAGTATTGACCAACAATTCATAGAATTTATCGTAAAGTCTTTAGTCAGTAAACCCGATGCCGTAAAGGTAGATCGTCGTATTGACGAGAAAGGTGTTTTGCTAGAATTAACGGTTGACCCAGAAGATTTGGGCCGCGTTATTGGCAAGCGTGGAGCTACCGCCCAAAGCCTAAGGACACTTCTTAGAGCTCTTGGTACCAAAAACGATGCTCGCTACAACCTAAAGATTGTCGATAACGGGCCAAGTGATTACTCAAGTAATCGTAACCAAACTAACGATACTAATTCGTCTTATGGGCCGCCTCAGGATACTCAAAGCGTGCCCACTCCACAGAGCGACGACAACACTGCTGATGAGGCTGACGATCCTCTAAGCGAGGAGATAAAAGCCGAAGAGCCTGATATGAGCGAAGAACCGGCAGAAACTGTAGAACACGAAGAGTCTAAAGACCCTGAAGACGCTCAAGAAGAACAAACCCCTGATGAAGATGATCACGAGAGTGTTGTAAGTAAAACCCGAAAAGAACTTGAAGATCTAGACGACCTTGATGTATAGTATCGCCTAAGTCGAACAAAAACGACGTAAAAAATAAAAGCTCACTGCGAGCCATCCTGGGGATCCGGTTTGGGAGCTTTATGTGATAAAATGGACCACAATTTCAGGTGGTTCTTTTTATTTTAACTCGCGTTTGGAGGAACGCCAGAGAAGTTCTAGATTCGTTGATTATGCCGCACCGAAAACTTATTGATACAATATACTTAAATGAGAATCCAGATAATAAGTTTATTCCCAAATATGTTTGATGGCGTATTAAACACCAGCATGCTTAAAAAAGCCCAAGACAATAAGCTTGTGGAATTTATCTACGTTAATCTTCGTGATTTTGGGCTGGGCACTCGTAAGCAGGTTGATGATACACCTTACGGAGGCGGAGATGGCATGCTGTTAAGGCCAGAACCGATATTTGCAGCTATAGGGCATGCCAAAAAACAAGATAAAACCGCAAAGGTCTATCTTATGACTCCGCGCGGTAAGAAATTAACACAGCGCTTATCAAAAAGCATATCTGATCTTAACACCGGCATGATAATTATCTGCCCGCGTTACGAAGGTTATGATGAACGGATAGTCGATGCGATAGACGAGCAAATATCTATTGGAGACTACATCTTAACGGGTGGCGAACTGCCAGCGATGGTCTTAATTGATAGTATTGTTCGTCTAATACCCGGCGTACTGGGAGGAGAGAATAGTGCCGAAATAGAATCATTCAGCGATGGTAAAACCTTAGAATTCCCACAATACACTCGTCCAGAAGAATTCAAAGGTAAAACTGTCCCGCCAGTTTTACTAAGCGGCCACCACGGCAATATTGAGGACTGGCGCAAAAAGCATAGCTCAAAAGTTTTGGATTAATTGTTATACTGAAGTTAAAAGGAAGGAGCATGTATGTTACAAAGAATTATCAAACCGGTTTACGCTCACTGCGATTTGCCTTGCGGCGTTTACGATCCGGCTCAGGCTAAGATTGAAGCCCAAAGTGTATTAGAGATCGTTAAAAAATACCCAGGTCTTAGTGAGGAAGATAAAATTCGAGCCATTATGATTAAAGAAGACCGCGCAGAACTTGTTAAACACCACTTGTGGGTACTATGGACAGATTATTTTAAGCCAGAACACCTAGAAAAATATCCTAATCTCCATGAGTTATTTTGGAAGGCCACTAAACAAGCCGGGCAGTGTAAAAAATCAGTAGACGAAAAGGTTTGTCAGGAATTATTGGACCAAATTGATGAAATCTCTAAAATCTTCTGGGAAACCAAAAAAGCTTAAACTAATTTTCTTTAGGCGAGTAATTGGCAAAAGCATGCTACCGACCTTAAAGCCGGGACAGATAATTATTGTCTCTGGTATTTATGGTAATTTAGGGTCAGACTCAGTAGTAGTTTTTAATCATGATAATATGGAAAAAATTAAGCGTATAAAAGACGTAAGAAGACAAAAAATGTTTGTAGTTGGTGACAATCATAAACTTAGCGTCGATAGTCGAAGTTTTGGCTGGCTATCAAAAGAAAAAGTAATAGGGAAGATCATATGGCCGAGGATCTAAAGAGATATGGTGGAGATCGTCTAAAACCAAAAGTTGTTCTAGCGGTGGCTGCCCACCCAGATGATTTCGAATATTTTGATTTTGGAATTGCTGGGACGATTGCGAAATGGGTTAAAGACGGGAGCAAGGCATTTTATTTAATCTTAACTAACGGCAATAAAGGGTCATCAAACCGGGCTTTAAATTGCGCCGAGATACAGAAAATCCGCCAGCAGGAACAAAGAGCCGCTGGTAATGTACTGGGGCTAAGCGATGTTTTTTTCTGTAACTATGAAGACGGTCTACTAATGGTCAATGCTGACGTTAAAAGGGACATAGTTAGAATAATAAGAAAAGTCAGGCCTGATGTCGTAATCACCACTGATCCGAGTATACTTTACTCTCTAAGTCGGGGTATAGTTAATCATTCTGATCACCGTGCGGCCGGTGAAGCTACTATAGATGCTGTCTATCCCCTGTCTCGTGATCATTTAAGTTTCCCAGAGCTCCTACACGATGAAAAACTGGAACCTCACCGCGTGTCAACCTTACTGCTGTCAAATTTTGAACAGCAAAACTATTATGTGGACATATCAAATGAATTTGACACTCGAATAAAAGCGCTAGCCGAACATAAGAGTCAAATACTAGATTTTGGGACAATTGAAGGTCAGATTAGAGCCACGGCAAGCGAACTGGGGGCAAAAGTTGGCGCTAAATACGCCGAAGGCTATTTAAGAATAGACTTCCCGTTCTAAATACTCATTTTTCTTCTTTAGATTCCAGGTCGTATATCAAAGTATGATTGAGCCCATAGTAGTGGGCTACTTCGTGCCAAACCGTTCGCGATACCCGGCTTCTTAATTCCTGTAAACTATTGCTGGCTTGTTCCAGCGGTAATTTAAAAATCGTAATCTTATCTGGCAATAACTTTAATCTACCCATCCGCTGATTGAGGGGCACTCCCTCATAAAGACCGAATAAGGTCTGATAGCCTTTTAACTTCAGAGCCTGTCTTTGCTCTTCCGACGGTTCGTCTTCGACTATAATCGCTATATTGTCTAAATGATCAACGTATCGTTTGGGCAGCGAAGCAATTGCTTCATTAACTAAAGATTCAAAATCCTCTTGGCTTGATGTGTACACTTAGGCCTATTCTAACATAATACAAGTAGCCGAAAACGCCCACTTTGCCGCATCGTTTGTCGGTTAAAAAATGCCGGCCGCTATACCGATCGCTGCTTGTAAATAGGTCATTTTTTTCTTTGGTCAGTCAGTACCACATGGATACGGGCTATATCCCATTTTCATGGGTATATTTATTTTGCATGTTGGGCGGGGCTATAAGCAAATTTTTAGGGATTAGAGTGATGTTGCTGATCAACTGAGGTCTTATTCAGGTTAGTATTAAAAGCCGTGTCTGCACTATTAATGAAAGTCTTCTTGTCCCGAATGATAGCCTGCGGCGGCAGCTGGTCGGTATGAGTTGATATGCCGCTGACTCGCTTAACGGCTGTTCCGATAGCCAAGAATTCTATTACATCTCCTCCAAGCTGGTAGATATATGTCTTAATCCCCAAAACATCATCAGCGCCAATCTCCTCAGCCTGTTGCTGGACTTTTTTTAAAGATTCTTCACGGGCTCCGTAAATCATTTGAGTTAAGGTTGTAAGCTCACCTTTTACAAAGCCGTGGATAGCTGCTCTGATTCCCCCTACAACACCCAGAGAATATACCGATGTCCCTAGGATTAATTTAAGAGGCACATAGCCGATCCTTGTTATATTCCAAGTTTCTTCGGCTGTCATATCGCTCGTTATAATCCCTCCGACGGAATCGGCAATCGATGCCAGCTTATCGTTGTAGGAAGCCGACCCGATCATTACCATTTCTTGGACTCCAGTCTCGCCGAGCGGCAGAATCGTCGTACGTATACCGATTACACTATTAGCCCCGAAAGATTTAGCCTCAGCAGCAATCCTTTGGAGTGCTAAATTCCGGGTGATATTGAAAATATTGCTGAACTGAGTAATTTCACCTTTGACCATCTCTTTTAGTTCACCAAGTAGGTTTCGGCCAACACCTATTGAATAAGCCACATTGCCAAGCGCAAACCTAAGCGGATAGAAATTAGCATCGATTTGACAGAAGAATTCTTGCCCGTCAGAAGAACTAGTAATAAAATTTTGCGGCTGCTGATTATCTTGACGAAATATGGTCGAGCCTATCGATAAAAATTCAATGTTACCGGGGTGGAATACGAGCTCACTGGTTACTCCCGTCGCTCCATGGCCGCTGTTTTTCGTTAACTCCTGCTCCAGTCGCTGCACGGATAAACGCCGACCCTCGGCAATCATGTTGGTGAACTGCGTGATTTCACCACCAACGGTAGTACGGACACTTGAAGCAAGGCTTCCGATAAAACCGATTGCATAGACGCTGTTGCCGACTACCAAGTTGCCCGGTTTGTAACCACTTAGATACAAGCAATATAGTTCGTTCCCGGATAGCCCGGTATAGACCGTCGGTGATGCCGTATCAGGCGCGTTTGCTGGTGACTGGCTATTATTATCCAATTATTCCCCCTCGTTAGTTTACATATTACCACTAAACTTAGCTGGATGTTTTAAGGTTGCCCCGAGTTTAAGAGTTATCCAGTTAAGTTTCAGCAATTATCGTATAATTGATCACTAGTGAAGAGGATTAATATCAAAAAAATTAACTCCCTATTAAGTTCCCGTCGTTTCTTTTGGATTATACTAATATTCTTTGTGCTAGAAGCCTCATGGATAGCTTTATCGGCTGTATATCCTCAGGCGTTTGATGAGAATTTTCATTTCGGGCTTATCAAAGTCTATTCCCACTATTGGCTGCCTTTTCTTAATGGCCAACCAGCCAATGCTAATAGTTATGGTGCCGTGGCCGTTGACCCATCATATCTATATCACTACCTGATGAGTTTCCCGTATCGATTTATTTCTTTGTTTGTCCACGGCCAAACCGGCCAAGTTATTCTATTGCGTTTTATTAATATTGGCATGTTTACTACGGCTATAGTTTTGTTCCGTCGAGTACTTCTCCGAGCACGTCTATCTCCAGCATTTACTAATATCAGTCTAGCGATCTTTGCCCTAATACCGATTGTGCCTCAGCTAGCGGCACATATTAATTACGATAACCTTCTATTGCCCCTAACGGCTTGGGTGTGTCTCTTGACATTCAAAGCGATTGACGAGCTTGTTGCGCGTCGTCCAACGGCTAGAACATTGATTACGTTAGCTACAGTGTGCCTATTTACCAGTATCGTTAAGTCAGCATTTTTGCCTATTTTCCTCGGAGTGGTAATTTTTGTGCTGTTTTACGCGTACAAAAAATTTAAGGGCAAATTCAAACTTCTTTTTAAGCGCCTTTGGGATAGTTTTCGATCTCAATCCTGGCTGGCGAAGACTTTACTGGTAGTTCTTTTTCTAGTAAGTTTGGGCCTTTTCGCTCAACGAGACGGGACCAATCTAGTGAAATATCATACGATTGAACCAAACTGCAGCAGTGTGCTTAGCGTTAAAGCTTGTGAACAACATGGGGCTTGGGAGAGCAACTACACCAAACATCTTACTGTTGTCAGTGAAAAAGGTAATATACATTTTGCTAATCCTATAGTTTACGTCTTCATGTGGTTGTATTGGATGTGGTACCGACTTTTTTTCGCTATTAACGGGATGACCAGCAATTTCACTAACTATCCACCACTGCCGTTACCAAGTGCCGCGGCCGCCATAATCGCTATAGCTGGCGTAGCAGCCGTCGTTAAATGGCGGAAGAAAATATTTAGTAACAATCCTTACATAGTTTTCTTTCTAGTAATCAGCATGATTTACATAGCTTCACTACTAATCGACGGTTATGCGCAGTATAGATACACGAACACCTTGGTAACGATGAACGGCCGTTACCTTTTGCCAATTTTATTATTAGTAGGTGCTATTGTCGGGCGAGCATTTAGTCTATCCTTGCGTTCTTCGCCTCAACGAAAAACGATAATAGCGGTTATTGCACTAATACTGTTTTTGCAGGGCGGTGGGGTTCTGACGTTTATCACCCGTAGCGATCCATCGTGGGACTGGTCTAATAGTGCCGTTGTGCATGTCAATAATGCGACTCGCAAATTAACCAAACCAATCATCATTAAAGGCAGTAAGTATTACTCCACTAGTATTTGGGTTTTTAACTAGCGCTTAGTGTCAAAACGCTCAGTCTTAGCTAGCTCCAAAGTATCTTCAATCAACAGTCGATTTATGCATATAAGGTCGGCGATGATTCCGAGCATGAACGATATAAACGAAGCTACCAATACTACCGATCCGACGATAAGTGACTGGAGGTGCTGCCCTGGATGATTATGGGTAAGAGCCAAAATCAAATAACGGACGAAAGGTATTGCTCCTAGTATCAGAAAGAAACTACCAAGCGACAGAAAAACGGCATAGGGTCGATACATAATAAAAGCTCGCATTATGGTGATGCTGGACTTTCGAATATGTTGCCATGAAGATTTGAATTGACGTGATTCGCGTAGCTTAGGATTAGTTTTTATGGGGATGATCACGATTGCTTGATGTTTATGCGATGCCTGGATCGTCGTTTCTGTTGCCCAGCTGTAATCAGCAACTGGGTTAAGCTGCACGGCTGCTTTTCTGGAATAAGCCCTGAAACCACTCAAGGCGTCTGGTACGTTAGTCCCCGCCGCCACATTCAGCACCCAAGTGCCAAATTTTTGAAAAAACTTTTTGGCAGGCGAGAAGTGCGCGACGGTTTGTGTCTGGCGGTCAGCAATTACCAGATCAGCTTGATTTTCAAGAATGGGGCGAATTAAATCCGGGATGCGTTCTTGCTTGTATTGATTATCGCCCTCTGTTAGCACGATAATATCAGCGCCCAGCTCAAGCGAGCGGTTGAGCCCGTGACGAAAGGATCGGCTTAAGCCTTGGTTTTTAACGTGGTATAAAAATTGTTTAACTCCATGACTCTTGGCAACTTCAACTGTTTTGTCGGTTGACCCGTCGTCAATCAGCAAAATTTCTATATCATCTATGCCGGGTATCTTTTTAGGTATGGTATTAAGAACAAGGGGCAGTGTTTTTTCCTCGTTAAGACAAGGAATCATTATTACTAGCTTCATTTATTCATCCAGTTTGCTCCATTATACATAAATCATTCACATAGATGGAAATTAAATAGCCTTTTTGTCCAGTTAAATTTAAGCATAGCTACTAAGATTTTGTTGTAAATATGACTTTGAAACTACTCGATAATGTTACAGAATAAGACTATGAAAGTAACCAGCTTGTTATTCTGGGTCCAGGAGAACAAAACTTCAGAAAAATTTTATAGAAAACTTGGGTTTAACGTGGTTGCTTCTGATGAGACTCGTTCGGTAGTTTCTCTCGATGGATTCGAGATAGTCCTGGTAAGCATGCGAGATGAGGAAAAATTTGTCAGAGATTCAATGGACACCAAAAAGGGGCGCGGGATGTACCTATATATCCACGTAGACAATGCCGACGCCCAATACAAGGAGCTGGTTGAGCTTGGTCTCCAGCCTGCCACCAAACCAAAGGATTGGGAATGGGGAAGTCGCGAGTTCATTTTGAAAGATCCTGATGGCTACAAGCTCTGTTTCTGGCATGCTCTAGAATAGTCCCTCGGAAGATATAAGCATATATCTTTGATAAACTAATCTCATGATAAAAGAAGTGAAGAAATACCTCTTGCTTAGCCAGGCTTCTTTACTGGGCCTATTACTGATATGCTGCTTGATAATACCTAGTGTAGTTATTAAAAATGGTGGCGTCAGCAACTTCGGTAATCATAGATCAACGATTGTGATATATATACTGAGTTTTTCATTGTGCATAGTATTCTTATGTCTGGCGGCTTCTGCGCTCCTGAAACATAAAGCTAGTTATAATTTTATTGGCTACCTTTTGTTCTTTTTAGCGCTGCAGGAACTCCTGGTGCTTATTAGTACTTTCCCTCGCCATATCAGCTTTATGTTCTCGGATATACACGACTATCTCGGTATTGTGCTTTTTACCTACCAATTGGTTCTGTCTATATGGTTTATTTTAAAAATTAAGAACTATAAGTCTACCCTTATTCTTATTGGCGAATTTTTAGGCAATACCATTGGCTTACTGTCGATTCTAAAAGTCATCCATTTCTTGTTTATCGGGCAGTTCATCGGTGCGATAGGATTTGGAGTATTGTTAGTGACTTGCCTGCCGACTATTATAGAAAAATATCAAAAAACCCCAGAAACGTCATAGATAACTTTATCCCCCGATGTAACCACCGGTATATTGCAGAAGAAAATAAGTCCAGCTTATGCCCAGCACCGCTATAACTAGCGGATAGGCGAATTTTTTATCCCGAAAATACTCATAAAGCATAAATTCGACCGGGAAGACCATTAGGGTATATCTAGGGAAACCGCCGAATTGGCCGCCAGCTAGTGGTATCAGTAAATATAATAATGAGTAGATTGAGAAGCTTTTGCTTCTCTTCCACCAGTAAATAACCGCAAGCAGTATTAATAGAGCGAAGGCAATGTTTAATAGGTTTAAGCCTGAAGTTTGGGCCAAAAGTCCGTGTTGTAGCCAGCCATGTGCCTTTTGCGCGCTAACAAACTCGAAGGGGTTATGATAGCGGACCCATAGAAAAACCATATAGCTAACCAACCCGAGACTGCCGACAATAAAAGATATAAGGACATGGGACAATTTTTGTCGTGCTTCGATAAGTAAAAGAGCTATCAGCACTAGTAAAAAAACTCCATTTACGTGAGTGGCTGTGGCTATCATTGTTAGTAGCCCGGCCAAAACGTATTTACGACGCATTGCATAATAGATCGCTCCCAAAGATACAAAAGCAAATAGGCTTTCGGTATACGTCGCCAGCAAAAACACTCCAGTTGGGAATAGAACGAAAAACAAAGTGGCCTTTAAGGCCTCTAAGTTGTCGTTTACCTTAAAGTAGAGCTTAATAATCTTCAAATAAAAATAGATGGCTCCCGCTAAGCACACCCACGAGATAATCAAGGCACTAGTAAGCAACGATCCGATCACCGCATTAACCCCGCGGATGATTATCGGATAAAGCGGGAAGAAGTTTGTCTGGTCCGAGTTAGTATAGCCGTCTTTGGCTATATTTAAATAGTTAGGTCCGTCCCAATTCGATAAAAAGCTTAGGCGGTTATGGGGCGCTGCATTATAGTGGACAAAGTGAACAGGGTTAACGGGGACGATCTTATTATTCTCTAACCCAAAACCGACTCCTATAATTACGATGAACAGCGCCATCAAAATAGCCAGTAGCCACCCTCTCTTTATTAAGAATTGACGGATTTTTACCGATTCCGTTTTAAATTTTTTCAGATACATTATTTATTATTATAACTTGGCATAGCTCGACTTAAAACCACACGAGCTGGGCGTCCTCTATACAATCGAACACTGTCCTTAGAATAGGCGAAAAAGCATATCATAAAAGACCGGTCTAAAAATTGGTATTATTAAAGCATGGGTAAATTATTCGTTTTTGACATGGTAAGTCTGGACGGCTACTTCTCCGGGCCGAAGGGTGAGCTAGATTGGCATAACGTGAACGACGAGTTCAATCGATTTGCCGCAGAACAGCTAAAAAAAGTCGGTACAATTATATTTGGACGCGTGACCTATGAAATGATGGCCTCCTACTGGCCAACTAAAAAAGCAATAAGAAACGACCCATAGTCGCCAAGTTAATGAATGATACGTCTAAAGTGGTAGTGTCGCGCACTCTAAAGCGAGTTGAATGGGGTAATACCAAGCTCATAAAAGATAACCTTGCCGAAAAACTGTCTGCGTTGAAGAGTGAGTCCTCTAAAGATATTGCAATACTCGGTAGTTCTAGGTTGTCTGCCAGTCTTCTTGACATGGGGCTAATCGATGAGCTTAGAGTGATAGTTAACCCAGTTATTTTAGGAGCCGGCAGAACTTTATTTGACGGCATCAATCACGAGGTTGATCTGAAGTTGCTAAAATCCAGACCATTCAAATCGGGGAATATCTTACTGTACTATCAGCCCAGCAGAGCTTAAGGTGAAGTTAACTATTTTTGGCGAGCTAGACAATGAAATCTTACAAAACAATCAAAACATTTACTGACCGATACCCGTTTATGGGACCTGGTATGTGGATGCTGAGTGTCCAGTATTTTCTAATCCAAATTTTGGCCACCCTGTCATTTAAAAATAACTATAGTTTGATCCATAACACTATTAGCGATTTAGGTAACACCACCTGTGGGGTTTATGGGGGGAGGTTCGTCTGCTCACCACTTCATAATTTAATGAACGTATCTTTTATAGTTTTGGGAATTTTTATGGCCACTGGGTCATTACTTATATATCAAGAGTTTAAAGAAAGCAGGGCCACGCTGATCGGTTTTAGCTTTATGGCAGCAGCTGGGGTCGGGACTGTAATGGTCGGATTATTCCCGGAAAACACCATTCTCGCTTTACATTTAATCGGAGCGTTATTGCCATTTCTGGTCGGCAATCTAGGAATTGTTGTTCTCGGTTTTACTTTAAATATCCCTAAATCTCTCCGTGTTTATACCTTAGCAACGGGGTACATCTCGTTAATAGCACTGTTATTTCTCCTCACACACGCCTACTTGGGTATCGGTATCGGCGGCATGGAGCGGATAACCGCTTACCCGCAGACGATATGGCTTATAGTCTTTGGCGTTTATATATCAAAAAACCACATTTTAAAACTTAGAAACTCTCGTTCGTAATGTGATCTAAAATGGTTTCTGTGGCAAAGTCAGGCCGGGATAGATGACGAGGGTTTATGCACAGCTATGGACAAACCATAAACATAGTTTTACACTGCATACCATATAAGCTAAAAATAAAAAATGCCAAAAACTAAAAAACGTGCGAAAACTTCGAAGTCTAAAAAACACTCTAAAATTGTAAAACATGTAAAAAAGCTACATCGTCTGACACCGAAATTTGTCCACGGAATGGTGTTGGGGGCTTTTGTGGGCGTCTTGCTAGTCTCGTTTCTGCGCGCTGGGTCAACAGCCCAGGCTCTTAGTATATCTTCGCCGGTAGACTGTGACGCCAATGCTGTCATCGACTGCGGGGCTCTTAGTACGGGAGTACTTCAGCAGAAGTATAGTAACTCGGGGGTAGCAACGATTTATTCCTACTTTGGTATCACTTCCCAAGACATTAATACTATCGGCACTACCGCGGTTGTAGGAGCAGTTTTTAAGAACGGCAACGTAACAGTAGATGGCAAAACGGTTGCAACGAACGCTATCACCGCCGGTCGCAGCAATATTTCACCCGGCAGCACAAAAGTTGTTGTAGGAAGCGTGACTTTTTATAAGCGAGCGCCGAGCGTGTCTTTTGAGAAGAATTCTCTCTATGCCTATGTTGTTATGAATAGCAAAAAACAGTTTAGCTTCGCTATACTTGCCAGTTGTGGTAACCCAGTTACGGCCACACCGTTACCAGTCCCCAAAAAGCCCGTACCACCGCCAGTAAAATTCCAACAGCCACCGCCACCACCGGTAAAAACTACCCACAAAAAACCTGCCGGCACTACAACAACCCCCATAACCACGGCTTCGTCGGTAACATCATTACCAAATACGGGTCCTGGCGACGTGCTGATAATCGCCGTTCTGGCGGTAATTGGCGGATACGTCTTTCATATGACCCATAGGCACTTAACCCAAAAGCGCCGTTCTACAATCCACCATCACCGTGCTAAAAGGTCCCACGCCTCTAGATAACTGGCTGGTTGATCCTTAAGCGTACTCAGTTTAGCCCCGTACTCCAGGTTATTTAAAGCTAAGCATAGTATAATTTGGTACAAATGCTGCTTCTTTTGATTAGCCTTATTGCCGGGATGCTAACCATACTGGCGCCATGCGTTTTGCCTCTGTTGCCGATAATCGTTGGCGGGTCTGTCAGTGGTAAGCCAAAAGATAAAGCCCGGCCATATATAATCGCTATTTCTCTCGCTGGGTCACTAGTTCTGTTTACGCTTTTGCTAAAAGTCAGCACCTTATTAGTTAATTTATCGCCAAATATTCTCGACTATATTTCTGGCGGTTTGCTGGTAGCTCTTGGTCTGGTCGCGATCGTACCAGAAATTTGGGAAAAGCTGGTGATCCAGTTGAACTGGCAAGCTGCCTCTCAGCGATTTTTAGGTAAAGGGGAGAAGAATAAAGATAAATATGTTGGTCCAGTGTTGATTGGTGTGGCTCTGGGACCGGTTTTTGCTAGCTGTAGCCCTACTTACGCGTTTATTTTGGCGTCGGTGCTACCACATAGCTTTATAAGCGGCTTAATCTATTTGATCACCTATAGTGTTGGACTCGTGATAACCTTGTTGCTGGTATCGCTGGCAGGGAGAAAGATTATATCTCGATTTTCATGGGCTGTTGATACTCACAGCCTGTTTAGGCGGATTGTGGGCGTAATCTTTGTCCTAATCGGAGTTGTTATTATCTTTGGTCAAGAGGTTAAAATCGAAACATGGGTTGCCAATCATTTGCCTTTTGACGAAACTAGAATTGAGCGAGTGCTACTCGCCAAGCAAAATAAAGAATCCCTTATTCATAAATTGACTACTGACATATCGAACTCTAGCGTACTTAATGTTTCGCCAGTCCCCGCTCCTCAATTCGTTGGCCTGACTAATTGGATAAACAGCAAGCCGCTTACCATTTCTCATTTAAAGGGCAAGGTCGTGCTGGTAGATTTCTGGACTTACTCGTGCATCAACTGTATCCGCAGCATACCTTACGTTGAAAAGTGGTATCAAACCTACGAGAGTAAGGGTCTTGAAGTCGTCGGCGTCAGCACACCAGAATTTGCCTTTGAACATAACCCAGCAAATGTCGCCGCTGCCGTTAAAAGAGACGGGATCACCTATCCCGTAGCTCTTGATAATAATTATGACACTTGGAATGCCTTTGATAACGATTCGTGGCCCGCAGATTACCTAATCGATAAAAGCGGCAATATTCGCTACGTTAGTTTGGGAGAAGGCAACTACGGCACCACCGAAAGAGCCATCCAAATACTGCTTGGCATTAACCAGCCGCTAAAAACCCCAACTTCAAATGTCCCAATTGCACAGAGTCAGACTCCTGAAACATACTTCGGGACAAACCGCGAACAGAATTACGCCGGTAGTCCGGAGCTAAATGATGGGACCTTTAGTTTTACCCCAGCTTCTTCACTGTCTACCGACGAATGGACCTTAAATGGCAATTGGCAGATTAATCCGGAGTATATTACTAGCGAAGATGGTAGCGACACACTAAGCTTTGATGTAGTCACTAAAGATGTATATGTGGTAACCGGGAGCGCCAATAATCAAGATGAGACTATGTCCGTCGGTCTACCAGCTGACGTTGCCGGGCAATATGGTAGTGATGCATCGGGCGGAAATGCGGTTATCAGTGGCTCAAGGCTCTACCATATAGTTTCACTGAAGAAATTTGGGGAAACGACCATCACCTTAACCGTACCCCAGGGCGTTTCACTTTACACATTTACATTTGGAAGCTAAGCCTTACGTTAACTAATTAAAACGATTTACTAAACTACAATTAGGCTACTGCTTTTTTGTATATTCGCATTGACCACCAAACGACTAAAGCTGTTAGCGGAATCATTACCGTAAAAGCTAGCTCAACAGAATGAACTCCTATTTGCCCGATGGCCAGGGCGCGTCCGGCGCTAACGACATAATACAAGGGGTTGATATACGCAAGAATGCGCATCCAGTGAGGAGCTAGTGTTAACGGCAACATTACACCGGCGAGCAGCAAAATCGGCAAATTGATACCATTAGCAATTGCTGCCAGCGTGCTAATTTGCCCTTTGGCTATAATCGCTAGCGATGTAAAGAACGATGCGAAGATAGCCATCAGTAAAATTAAAAGCAGCGCAAAGATCAGCAGTCCAACCAGATGTATCTTGAACCCGAAGAATAAACTTATAACCAAAATAAGAGTAATAAATATTAGCGACCAGGCTATACCAGAGAAAACCGGTCCCATAAGTAGCGCAAAACGGTTTGCTGGCGTCACTCGCATGCGCTCTATGAAACCGTTTCTTATCCAAAATATCATACCGAATCCAACTCCCGTTGCGCTGCCGAAAGCTAGTAGAGCCAAGATACCCGGTAGAAATAGTTGGATAACGTGACTAGTCGGAAAGCCCGGACCACCAGCTAGTCTATTTAGTAGCGGCATAAATAGCAGTAGATACATGATAGGGACTGACAAACCGACAACTAACCAGGTAGGATTTTTAAGGTTTTGCAAAAAGGGGCGCAGTATTAATAGCTTTAAATCAGCTAGACTTTTCATCTTGATGCTCCTTCTGCCTTTTTATCACCGTCACGAAGTGAGCGGCCGGTCTTTTTAAGAAACACGTCATCAAGCGAAGCCTGAGAAAGCGACACGGTATCAAGGCCTACTTTTTTCGCCTCTAGTAAGGCAAATATTTTCGGCAATACCTCTGTACCATCCTCGACGTAGAGTCGAATACTTTCATCTTCAACACTTGCTTCACGAACGTACGCCTGGCCAAATAGGTATTTTTGTATTTGCTCAATGGTATGGCCGTCTTTTTTTGGCCTAACTGTTATGGCGTCACCAGCGATCTCTTTTTTAAGCTCACGAGGTGTTCCCTCGGCTACAATTTTCCCGTGATCCATTATCATCAATTCATCAGCGAGAGCGTCGGCTTCTTCAAGGTAATGCGTGGTGAGAAATATGGTAGTGCCGGAATCGCGTAGTTCGCGTATTTGATCCCATAAATTGGCTCGATTTTGAGGGTCTAGGCCGGTTGTCGGTTCGTCCAGAAACAGAACATCAGGTTTATGCATGATACCAGCTGCAATATCCAATCTACGCTTTTGACCGCCCGAATAAGTCATTACCTTGCGATCAACGAAATCACCTAATTGCAATAAACCCACCAGTTCTTTGGCGCGTTTAATGGCTTGCTGCCTGGTCATACCGTACAATCTGCCTTGCAGGATCAGATCATCGATGCCGATCGCTTGGTCGTCAGAACCGCCTAGTTGACTGACGTAACCGATATGCTTGCGTACTTCTTTTGGTTGCTTTTTGACGTCGTAGCCAACCACTATTGCTTCACCGCTGTCTATCGGTAGCAGCGTAGCAAGCATCCGCAAAGTTGTAGTTTTACCGGCGCCATTTGGCCCTAAAAATCCAAAAATTTGCCCTTTTCTTACACTAATATCTACGCCCTTTACAGCTTCGACTGTTTTTTTCTTGACCGTAAATGATTTACGGAGTTGCTTAGTTGTCAGTACGTAATCGCTTTTATTTATCATAATGCTCCAATTTTATCACCAAACTATTTAATAACGTTCATCAAGCGTATAGGTCACAGAAAAATGCTAACTAGCATTAAGCCAATTCCAAAACCAACGGATAGGCCTAACTACACCGCTGCATTGCTAAGCGGCAGGCACTTGTCTGTCGCTTTCAATAATGTCTAGACCACCGCCCTCGTTAGATAAGACCTCTCCGACTAACGCTAATTTGACCACCAATGAATAATCGCCGACATATAGACAAAGCTCTGGTGGTATCTGGATACTGTCCCAAATTTCTTCGGCTTGCTTCAGAACCAGAGTGCTGCCCGCCTCCAATTTTTCAGGTGCTCTGCGGTATTTTCGCCAGGCCTGTCCATCAAAGTCAACTGCAAAAGAGCCAACCGTTAGCCTGACATAGTGTTCTGGCTGTACTCCAAAAACGAGCGTTCCCATATCTCGCTCAACCCGACGAAGATCTCCCATATTACGGTTAGCCATTTTAATACTGTCAGTATCTCTGTGATAATGTACTGTCTGCAGCATGGAAGCGATTTCCTCTAATTTAGGTTTGGCTTGATCGGGTGTGTAAAGCGCCATATATCAACAATAACTCGACTTAGTTTCAATGGCAATCTTAAGCGTTTAGGACGACTTTAGCGCCGGGCATAAGCTAGCCGCAGAACTATTTATCGGGCCTTCCTCTAATTTATACAAAGCACAAAATGCTATTATTAACTCACATGACCAGCCGTAACAAAAAGGATAGGTTGATAAGTGTATCTTTAGGTTTTATCTCTGGAATTTTATATAGTTTATGGCTTTTAGGATTTTATCTAAATCGACCGGCTTTTAGTCGCCTAGACATCAGCGCGCTTCAAGCTACCAGCCAGCCTCACCATACTTTTTTTATAGCTGGGGATATTCTGACTGGTATAGCAACCATTTTGATGGCATTTTTTATAATGCGCGTTTTTAGCGGATCGAGTTCTCGATCGATTAATAGTCTTAGGCTGTGTTTGATCGGAATCGTAATTTTTGGATTAATGACTGCGATAAGTTGCGTGCTCCCAAGCTGTATAGATAGTTCAAGGGTCTGCGACACGAACCTTAGCCAAATCCTTGATTGGCATGATATCACCGGAGGTATTGCGTCGTTTGCGCTATTTTTAAGTTTGGTTGGTCTACTAAAATTTGTTCATAGAAAAATTTCGTCTAAGATGTACCGCTTGATACTCGGATTGGTTTTTGCCTGGTGTATTAGTGGTATATTATTCGTGGTCTTATCTATAGGGACAAAGCCCCAAGCATTAAATTCACAACGACTATTTTTGATACTAAGTAGCCTCTGTCTATTTGTAATTCCTTTTACCATTAACCGAGAAGAAGTTGTGGAAAATTAGAATGGCGGCCGGTAGTTACTTTAAGACTGCTGAACCTAATAAAATAGCATTAAAACGCTTAAGAGCATAATATATAAAAGTTAACCAATATACATATGAATCCTAATAGAGGTGCGAACAAATTACCAAAAATATCGGTTGTGATCCCGGCATTTAACGAATCGGCCATGTTACCGTTTTGTCTTAAGGCGATAAACCAGCAGGACTACAAAGGGGATATTGAGGTCATAGTAGTAGACAACGCTTCTACCGATGAGACAGCTGAAATTGCCAAAAGCTTTAACGCAAAGGTCCAATACGAACCAAGACATGGAGTGGTGTTCGCCAGAAGAGCTGGTTTTAAGGCGGCAAGCGGCGGGATAATCGCCTCTACAGATGCTGACACTATTGTCCCTAAAAACTGGATTAGTCTCATAGAACTCGCCTTAAGGGATAAACAATATTCTGGAGTCGTAGGTGCCTACAAGTTGTGTAACGTCAACTCCCCATCAAAAAGACTAGCCCAGATTCTTATACCATTTTTTAGAACCATCGATCTGTTACTGGGTGCGCATTTTGCGGGCGCTAATTTTGCAGTCTACAAAAAGGCTTATGAGGGTGTCGGCGGGTTCAAGACGGAATTTATAACTGGCGAGGACCTGGATCTTTCTTACAGATTGAGAAAGAGCGGATATAAGCTAAAGGTTGCCTATAGTATTCGGGTTAAAACTTCTGCACGGCGCCTAAACGAAGGGCTTTGGGACACTTTAATTAACTACGTAATCAAAAATTGGGTCTCGTTAGTTTTCTTTCATCATCCATATCTCCAAAAGTTATCAGTTGTCAGAGAGGAGCCAAGCGAAATTGAGGAAACCGTCGGTCTATGATAGTTGGCGTTTTATTAGCTGTACTGTTTATCATTATAGTGCTAATTATATGGCTGTGCTTTAATCCGAAATTTAAGATTTATTCACGGTCTGATGCCCCAACAAAAGGTAAATTAATCGCTTTAACTTTCGATGATGGACCAAACTCAGATAGCTCAGGCGAAATACTGCGTATCCTAAAACGTAATTCCGTAAAAGCTACTTTTTTTGTGGTGGGGAAAAACGTCGGAAAATATCCTGATTTACTTAGAAAAGCTTTTAGAGACGGGCACCTCATAGGTAACCACAGCTATTTACATGACTATCGTATGGCTCGCGGCTCTAAGGCGGCCGTAGAAGACATAGAAGCGACGAGTGATGCCATCTACAAGGTGATTAATCGTAAGCCCGCCTTTTATAGACCTCCTTTTGGACTCAGGACTCCCTGGGGGGCCAGAGCGGTTAATAAGTCAGGGTATTTTATAGTTACCTGGGACAACATGACCTATGACTATTGGGGTCTATCTAGCGAGCGTATTGTGCGTAACATCGTCAACAATTCACGCCCTGGAGGCATAATAGTACTACACGATGGACGCGAAGGCTTTTCTCGCCCAGGATCTTTAAATACGGTCGAAGCCCTACCTGGAATAATTGAAAACCTAAAACAACAAGGCTATAAATTTGTTAAGCTCGATGAGCTATTTGGTGTTTCTGGTTATCAGGCATAGGTTGATCTAATGATACGCCGTAACGTTACCATTAATACCAAACAGGTTGCTTATTGGGAGAACAATGGCCAGCGGCCGGAAGTGGTAATATTGCTACATGGTTTAGGCGGGGATCACCGGGGACTAGTCCCTCTAACTTCTCGTTTAAATAAGTTTAGATTATTGATGCCCGATTTGCCGGGATATGGTCTTTCGGACCCTCTGATCGATGAACACAGCATAATAAATTATGTGGCATTTTTAGATTCGTTTCGTAAAGAGATTGGGCTACGCAAGTTTTATTTGATCGGTCATTCGTTTGGCGGAGCAATTGCGCTTATGTACGCAAAGATTCACCCCGCCCAAATTATAAAAGTCGGGCTGCTAAACCCTGCGCTGGGGGGCCATGATAAGGTTTCGTGGAAGCTTGGCCGTCGGTATGCTAAATTTGCGGGATTTTTGCCCGATAAAATGTGTCATTTTCTACTTTGCAATAAACTGACGGTTTATTTTGCAGATAGAGCGTTAATGACTTCCGAAGGCAAAGAGTATAGAAAAAAAATTCTCAGCCAAGACTACTTGAATTATCACAGGGCAAGTACAAGGGCGCTAAAAGAGAGCATCACAGCATTAGATGATTTGGCTATTGATAATTTTATCCCAGATCGCCACACCGACTTATTCATATTGTTTGGCAAAAAAGACAGGCTTGTAACTCCCGAATTTGCTGCTAAATTTTCAAGCCTGCTTAAACAACCGTTGGTGGGGTTCTTGGCCGGTGGCCACCTACTCCCCCTAGAAGATCCAAAAACCGTAGGCAATTTTATTAACCAGTCGCTAAACAGCAGTTGAGACGTGCAGTTTCTATTATGTGACCCAATACACCGGAACTGTGCTATACTGTTAAGTAAGCAAGTGGTTATTATAGCCTCTCCGTTTTAATATTTAGTCCGTTACAAGACATACTATCATCGCGGTTAGCGAATAGTAAGCGCGAGCGATATTAGTTAAAAGTTAAGGATAATTAAAATGGCAATGAAATTATATGTAGGCGGCCTCGCTTACAGCGTAACAGAACAAGAACTAGAAGCACTTTTTGCTGAACACGGTAAAGTGACCTCTGTAGCAGTTATCAAAGACCGCGACAGCGGACAGTCTAAAGGGTTTGGATTTGTAGAAATGGCCGATGATGCTGAAGCTAAGGCTGCAATGGCTGCTTTAAGCGGCAAAGAAGTCAGCGGACGCGCAATCATGGTTAACGAAGCTCGACCGCAAGTTGATCGTGGTTCTGGCGGCGGTTTTCGTTCTTAAAGTACAAATAACTGACAACAACATAGTTATTAAATAACTCCGTTAGGAGGGGATGCTCTAATTCGTGGCACTCAAGATGAAAATTAATAAACATATTGAAATTGCACGCACCAGTCAAGCTCCTTACAGTTCGATGGGCGATGCCTCTGCCCTAAGGATCCAAGCCGTACTGAGTGAGCATTATGAAGAGGTTGGCATATCAATAGTAGATACCAGCGCTGATCTAGAAATTTTGGTGCGCAAAAAGCCAGACTTAGTATTTCTTGGTCTTAAAAAGCTACCCTCATTGGGAGTACGAAACGACGGACAGGTAAATGATGTCTGGATATCGGAATATCTGGATCAAAGGGGGGTCTCTTATACCGGCTCATCAAAGGCTGCCACTAAGTTAGATTTTAATAAGGCAGAAGCAAAGGTCCGAGTTCGTAGTGCTGGCTTGTCTACCGCACCTTTCTTCACCTCATTGCCTGGGAGCCACCCATCCGCCGATAGTCTTCCTCTACCGTTCCCGCTATTTATCAAACCTCTTAATTGCGGCGGCGGCAACGGAGTAGGCGAAGACTCTGTGGTTAGGAATTTCTCGGAATTTCAGGATAAGGTGGGGACCGTCTTTAACCAATTTGGGTCAAGCTCACTTGTAGAAAAGTACTTAACCGGTCGAGAATTTAGCGTGGCGATCCTAGAAGATGTTGACTGCGGCGATCTAGCAGTAATGCCCATAGAGATAATTACCGAGCAAAACTCCCGTGGTGACAGGGTCTTGGGCTCTATAGTAAAGCACGAAGATAATGAGCAGGTTATCGCGGTTGATGAAGCTGGTACCAGAGATATGCTTAGTAGCTTCGCAAAAGTTATATACGAGGTCTTGGGTGCACGTGATCTTGCGCGTATCGATATACGCATGGATGAACAAGGAGCGGCGTACTTTCTAGAAGCAAACTTTATGCCAGCACCGGGGAGCCGCTATTTTGCGGGGGCTTTCCAGATAAACGACGGCATGGATTATGAAAGTGTAATTTTGGCTATCGCTGGACTCGGATTATCTCGTAGTGAGGACGTTGAACAACTTTTAGCTCGTGCTGTCTAGCCAATAGAGGTAAAGCCAAAATCTTTCTAAAGCCCAGTTTTATTTAGGAGGTCTGTTAGTGGCCTTACCCTCAGAGAAATAAATTGGAGTAGGATAGTTGCCGTCCATGCAGGCCGTGCAGAGCTTGCCGGCGGCATCAGCTGTAGCCGCCCTTAGCCCAGCGAGTGATAGGTAGGCGAGAGAAGTAACCCCTAAATACTCTTTGAGTTCTCTGAGGTCAGGGATCTGATTAGCTATCAACTCTTCGGGCTTCCTAGTATCCATGCCGTAAAAGCAGGGCCATTTATAAGGCGCTGAGGTTAGTCTAAGGTGAACCTCTAACGCTCCTTCCTCAAGAAGCATAGCCACAATCTTTTTCGACGTTGTGCCTCTTATCATGGAATCGTCTATTAACACTAGCCGTTTCATATAAACTTCAGAACCTATGACTTGAAGTTTGCGCTCAACACCGTCTTCTCTTGACTCTTGCCCGGGTATAATAAATGTTCTGCCTATGTATCGATTTTTTGCGAACGCTGCAACTAGGGGTATGCCGCTGGCTAGGGAATAGCCTTCTGCCGCCGGAAGTCCAGATTCGGGGACTCCTACTACGATGTCAGCCTCAACGGGGTGTTCAGCCGCAAGAATCCTACCCATCTCCGTACGAACCTTCTTTATGCTTCTACCCTCTAATTGAGCGTGAGGAGCTGAGAAATAAATAAATTCAAAAGCACAGAGCTTACTTGGTTTCTCTTGGAAGGGGTAACTACTGGTTAACGTACCATCTTGATCGCACACAACCATCTCGCCCCTTGAAATCTCTCTTCGATAGCTAGCTCCCATGGTTTTTAAGGCAGGAGTCTCTGAAGCCATGGCGTAACCTCCATCGTTCGGATAAGTGCCCAGCATTAGCGGGCGAAAACCGAAGGGATCACGGATTCCAATTAACTGACCTTCTCCCATAACTACTACAGTAAACGCCTCTTTTGCTTTAGAAAAGACCATTACTGCTGCTTCAGCCAGCGAATCGCAATGTTCACGGGCTGCGGCGACAGCTGCTGTAGCTGCCGAACAATCGGTCACGTGTTCGTCAGCATCTACGCCGAATTCTGCAACTAGATCGTTGATGTTTAGCAGGTTTCCGTTCAGGCCTATAGCGATAGTCCCCTTGGATCCCTCGGCTAGTGATGGTCCAGCGGCCTCAAAGGCTTCTTCGGGTGTATGGGTATCAATTGTCCCGTATCGGACATGGCCAACCGCTACTTTTCCCTTGGGTAATCCAGATAGTTTGTTACCGCCTAGAGCGATTGCTACCAAACCCACGTCCTTGAGAGCCATAACTTTGTCCGTCCCAACGCCCACAGCCACGCCTGCCGCTTCTTGTCCACGATGTTGTATAGTCTGTAAGCCGTCGCCAATGCGTTGAGCGATGTTCTCTGTTTCCTTTCTCTTAATAATGCCAACTACGCCACACTCCTCGTGTGGCTTATCGTACTCAATCGATTGTTCTAAAGGAGGGTTAAGACAATCTTGGGTAATTTCAAGTCGTTCTGGCATATACTAATGATCCCAGTTTAATTAACTTTTTGCGACCATAAGCGCTTTGGACGAATATACTTGTCCAGAGCGTTTTACTTATCACTTGTTCTGTCCCTGTTTAGCAATGAGTTTGTCTAAATTGGATGATCGTCCTCTCCCAATTTGTCGAGCATCGCTATGAGCTCATTTGTTGGGAGGGAGCTGCAATCAATTTTGCGTTGTTGAGCAATTATGTAACCCTGAATGATTCGCTTAATTCTTATAGCCTCGTCTCGCCGAAATAAACCGATAACATTTGGCTCCTCGTTGTTCATAACACGACTTACGACTTTTATTGATCCGAATAACGGGCCTACCTTAGCAGTAACGTTTAAAACATCTTCGATCCTCATGCTGGTGACTTCAGCTATCCTGTAAAAGGTACGTTTGGCAACAGTAATTTTTGCTCGATCTAATGTGAGGGTATCGGGGAAAAGAGTAAAAGTGGTTGTGGCGCTCAATAGCACCTGGTTAGACCCCTTGATTGCGTCTTTCATATCCTGCCTGGATTCTTCGGTGGGAGTTATGTGTGGCTTCTTTTTTTGCCAAATTCTTGGAGTTCGAGGGGTAATAGTTGTCTGGTCTGCCATAAATCTCCTGCTTACACCTCTTATTATACTCTGATCCAGGATGTTTCGAATAAGTTAGCCCAGCGGTTTTTTGCTAAATCCTGCCACCGGCTGCGATGTTTAATATTAAACCTTTATTGTCCACGATACGACAAGTTGTAAAATAACTACATGGGAAAATCTCTATTACCAAACCATCCAAATATCTATCAGTCTAGGCGTCAAATGCAGCAAACCCTTAGAAAAGTCCCAGAAATTACAATAATCTTCTGGATCGCTAAATTACTTACCACTGCTATGGGCGAAGCAACTTCAGACTTCTTGGTATTTAAGATCAACCCTTATGTCGCGGTAACGCTTGGGGCTGTCTCTCTCGCGGTTGCGCTAGCAATACAGTTCTCGGTACGTCGCTACATACCGTGGGTCTATTGGTTAGCCGTCTCGATGGTAGCTGTCTTTGGCACCATGGCGGCCGACGGTTTACATATTCAACTAGGCGTGCCCTATATTGCCTCAACCGCATTTTTTGCTATTGTGCTAGCCATTGTCTTTATAGTTTGGCACAAAAGCGAGAAAACTCTGTCGATCCACAGTATTAATACTCGTCGCCGAGAGATGTTTTATTGGTTCACAGTTCTGGCTACCTTTGCTCTTGGCACTGCTGCTGGTGATTTAACCGCCACAACCGTCGGTCTGGGCTATTTCTCTTCTGGTTTGTTGTTTGCTGGGTTAATTGTCTTGCCGGCAATAGCTTACTGGTTATTTGGCCTGAACGAGATTCTCTGCTTCTGGGTAGCCTATGTCTTAACCCGGCCACTTGGAGCATCATTTGCCGACTGGATGGGCAAATCACGCACTATCGGTGGTCTTGGCTGGGGCAACGGACATGTCAGCATTGCTTTAACGATTGTAATCATAGTTCTGGTAGTTTATTTAAGCCTCACTCGTAGAGACATTAAGGGCAATAGCTAAACTGTTCAAAACGAGCATTATTGGGTGAAGATATGCGACCAAGTATTCCGAGTAAGTCATATGAAGCAAACATGTTTATAATGCTGAACCAAGAACCAATATGAGTTGCAATTATCATAGATATGAGGTATAACATAATTTCCATGGGCTTATTCAAACCAAACTTCAAACCACCCGAGTACTGCGAAGGAGCAACTGAGAATAGAGCAAACAGCGGTTACAGTTTTAAGTATGTGCGTTGCCCAAACGAAGGCGAAGGCTGCATTGAACTAAGCTGGACTCTATGTGGGGTTGAGCTTCCTCTTGGAATAGGAGCGCAAGTCGTTAAATGCGCTCATGGTTTTTGTGATAGCTCTGCACCGGTCGAAGGCTGGTCTGAAGTAACCGACCCACCTCCAGAAGATTAGACCCCAAAATTATTATCAAAAAGCTCAAAAACACCTCGTAAGCCAAACTAGATTAACTTAACCGTACGAAAGCTGAGTTTAGTAAGGGTGCACTCGATTCCAAATGATTTTCCCTTTTCTTGGGAAGAAGTCCGTGAGTCTATCGGAGCCTGGCATGGACGAATCAATAGTCCAGATGACCCTATCTGTTTCACTTGCAACGCTCGAAAATAGTACCATAAGCCCATGTCCGATACTGGTTATATGACTATTAAAATCCGGCACATCATATCCAGTCGCAATCAATCTCTCAACTAGGGCTACGTTATGAAACAGGCCATCATAAACGAAGCGACACAAGTCGTCTACCCGTAAGCTATCTTCCAGTAGGTCTTGTGTCTCTTCGAGTGGTAATAGCCCTAGAGTATCTAACCCAAACTGAACTCTTTGTTCTGGTGGCCAGTCTGGCTGGGCTTCACGCAGCATTAATGGGGCTAATTCACCTGCCTTATGTTGGATAGATACTGCTGCCATATACTAAGTATTAATGTTATTTAGATCGTATGCAACCATAAGAACTTTGGCTGGCTTTTGCCTTCGGCATGTCGCTGACAGCCATGTCGAACATCATAAGCATGTCGACTACTTGCATGTGGGGTCCCTTTGGTTGTATTTACCTAGTGTTTTTCCAGGAATTTGTCGAGTTTATCGAGCTGTTGATTAAAGCCCATTTGCATACCTTCGACCGCCATTTTGGCATTTGCTCCGATCTTATTGATCGTGGCTTTCAGTTTCAGTTTTGTTTTACCATTCTCGTCGGACAGGGTAAGTTCGGTCACCTGATAAATTTCGGTAGTTTCTTCTTGACTTTCGGTCCAGGCTTTCGCCGTGTACGATAGCTTCGAATTCTCCTCCACCACCGTATATTTGCCTTCCATCGGCCATCTCGTACCTTTGTAAGCACCCATCGCTTCTCCGGCTTCCATGACGATGTAAATTTTTCCGCCCACGCGCAAGTCTACTTCGCATTCTGGGATGCTAACATCGTTTGGCCCCCACCATGCTTTGAGCATCTCGGGATCAGTCCAAGCTTGCCAGACCGTTTCAAGCGGGGCATTATATGTTCGCTCGAATTCTACTTCTTTAATTGGTGCCATAGCTATTTCCTTTCTAATTAATTGACTTTAAATATTGATCTAACGAATCGAGACGCTGATCCCAAAGTTGCTTATAATTCTCTAAACAGTCGTTAGCTGCAGCAAATGCTTGCGGCTCAACTTTAACAATTTGTTCCTTGCCTCGCCTGGTTTTACTTACAAGACCTGAGCGCTCCAGCACTTCTAGGTGTTTAGCCACCCCAGCAAGGGAAAATTTATAGTGCCTAGCGATTGCACCGACACTCATACTGCGCTCGCTGATACGTTTAAGAATGTCCCGCCTGGTTGGGTCACTAAGCGATCCAAATACGGCGTCTAGGCTGTATGCTTGTTCTACCATATGGTTGAATGATATATAAAACCTATTTTATTGTCAAGGGGAAAGAAAAACCATGTCATAGTAACACGGTTCACTTTTGTTATTTCAAGTGCTGGACGGTCTTGGTTAACGAAATCAGAACTAAAATATTATTAACAAGGCTAGAATATAAAAGGGATTAACATCTTCGTTTTCTTCTTGTAATTGAGATAGATTTCTGGGAATTCGTTTGCCATATTTTTTTCTTCAACCGTTGCGCTATAGATAAAGTAAGAACCAGCAATGACTAAAGGAATCAGCCAGTATAAACTGATGGCTAAAGCTGAACCGATCATTGCCAGCAAGATACCTGTATAAATGGGGTGTCGTATGAAACGATAGGGTCCAGTTGTAACCAGTTCCGGGTTTTGTTTCTTGGTCATGGGCATGCCCCAGTTTTTGCCTAAATATAGACGGGCCCACACGGCTAAAAGTAGACCCAATAAGAATACAATAAACCCGACGATAAGAAGGGCTTCATTACTGTTAACGATTTGCTGATTTTTAAAAACATATGCTTGTCTGAAGGAAAGATGAACAAAGATAACTACTAATACAAAGATCCCTAGACGGAGGCCCGCATAACCGTTCAATCTAGGTTTAGTATTTTTCTTGGCTCCGAACGCTGAGATCATCCAATAAATCCAAAAAATGATCCAAATCCATATAATTGAGTCTCTTAAAAGGGCCATTATATTAGTTTATCACTCGCTGGGATGTGGTGCTGTTAACAAAGGCCTAACGTTGCTTATGATTACTTCAGGACAAAAAATGCGTGAAAGTAGCGGCTGGGCGTATGGTTCGTTGATCAAACTTTTGAGGAAGAAGTAGATTGCGATATCCTTGAGATACGTCAACTAATTGATAATGATACTTCAAATAGCCTAGCTGACCTTACTGAACGAAGTCAGAAGAAAAATTGTGATAAAATTGTTAGATTATGACTTCTAAAATTGAACTTCCAATAAGACGATATGAAGCAGGAACAACCGGGAAAGGTGCCCGCCTAGAGTTGCCTGACGATAAGGACGTTGTTCTTGAACAATACGATACAGGAATTCAGGTTCATTTACTCTGGCCAACGGTTTTGAGTGTTTATGATTTCTTTGACAGAGCTACTGAGGTACTTGGACTAGAGTTCGATGAAATAATAAGTCAGTCGCTAAGTAAAGAATTAGTTATACCAAGAGAACAGATAAAGATGCGCCATGAAGAGATTGGGATCGCTAGGTTAAGTATAAATGAGGACTTAGGGAGTTTAGTTTGGGAAAATTTCGGCAATAGGGGAGATTTTGAAGGTGGAGTTGTTTCTCGTCATATTGGTGATATTTCGATCGGTGCTTTAATGGCACAGACGGGGAATAGTGCCGTTGTGAATAACCTAGATGTAATTACTGAACAAGTTAAAGCAGAGTTACAGCTATAATAGTTAATTTATTATAAACGGCTTATGCTTTGGCTGGCCATGGTTAACCAGCTTCGGACTAATTTCGGCCTCCAGTCCGAGTTCGGGATTTTTTAAATTACTTGCAATCGTTTGGACGCTATAGTGTATACAACTGATCTATGTTGGATAACAAAAATCTTAACTTTTTGCCTTTCTATCCTAAATACTACTCGGTAATCACCAACCCTTAATTTCCGATAGTTCTTTAACGAATGTCTCAGTGTTTTACCGTATATTTCGGGTCTGGTCATTAGTTTTGATTCTATTGCTTCTCTAATCTTACTTTTCCAAGGCTCACCTATTTTAGGCAGGTCTTCCTTAACCACCTCGTTACTATAGAGAACTTCATACATATTCTAAGGGTTAAATACTTCAGAATGAGTATGAAAAGTGGTGTTTTTAGTGTCTCTCGAGGAAGCTATTTTGTCCCATGCTTCATCTTCCTCTATTTCAAGACCAATTTCTATTAAGTGCTCTGCCTTAGTAGCAGTAGGGACTTGATCTCGCTTAGCCAAGTCAGCTAGAGCTGTCCTGACGTCTTCTGGCACACTAACGTTTATTCTGGATTTTGCCGTACTCATAGTTATAGTGTATCAAAAGTGTGCCAGTTGTCAATATCTTTTCCATCACACTTATGGCTGGTCATAATTAACCAGTTCGGACTAATTTGGTTATCAATAACTAGCTCTAGCGGGCTCATTAATTACGTGACGATTGACACATATCGCTATAAAGTTAAGCACTATAATCAATAAATACAAGACCCGCGACACTTTTTGTGCATTACTGGTAGTGGCGTGTTACGGGAGTCGCTAGGCTTAGCTCATTGGAGTGATTAAATTTGACCTATAACAGCTTAACTCAAGTCAGAACTATCGACTTAAGAAACAAATTATCTAATACGAGAATAACGTTCCAGAGTCCTTTACTACGTGGAGTCTGGGGATCGATTATGCTCGGCTTGCGATAGTAAGTGAGTTTAGAACTCAAATAGCTTTAGCTTACCCCCGTAAAGGGTATACCTACCCTATTGGTACAAGAATTAATGTTTTTTCGCAATATAACTTCGGTGATTCGAATAACTCTGGCGTGGAAAATCTGAAGCAGAATTCTCTAACATAATCTGGGAACTTTGCTTCCGTGGTATGGTGATA
>DATKHB010000021.1:0-26237 GCA_035510455.1 Saccharimonadales bacterium (SeqCode)
GCTCATCTGCCTTCCTAAACCAAGCTAGTCTAATCCTAGCTCCGTAAACCTGGAGCTGCTTCTGTGTCATTGTTCTTGTACTCACTTTCATTACTCCTTTCTATTGTATTGAAAGTGTCCAAGATGTTCGGTGCCTTAAGATACTAGCGTTTATCTCATTGTGGCTATGCTTGCAAACTTATCGGCAAGTTTTATAGTACTTTGCATGGCAGAGATCGATATACCACGACTTGGTTGGGGTGAACCGGTGACCTTAGAGGGAGAAATAGCCGATGAAGTAAGGCTAATTTTAGGGTCTCGCGATAATGGCAGTGAACGGCACAGATTGGCAATTGAAAGATTAAGAGCAGTTTTTATACCTCCTGTGGAAGCTTGCCGACCAACGAGACAGACGATCGAAAGAGTTGCAGACATAAGTCACTTCCCTCTAGTGGGAGATCCGAATTACGATGAAGAACAGGAAGCCTTAAGCGAGTTATTGGGTGAAGCTAACGATGCCTATCGAGATCGTATAAAAGGATGTGAGATGACTGTCGACGGGGATAGGGATTGGTTTGTCTGTGATCGCTGTGACTTTGAGCAGTGCATCTTTAATTAACCTATAGATTCTTATAGTCGGGAACATTTTGTTAGCCGAGTAAATCTTTTTGTTATCATAGAGTGTATGAGACACGTCATAGAATCTCAGCAGTTTGATAAAGCTCTAATTGAGCAACTATGCAATCGAGCGAGCGAGCTGGAGCGGATGCTTAATAATAAACGCGCTCAAAAGACAGAGCTGTTCAAGGGCCGGATGATGTTCACCGTATTTTATGAACCTTCTACTAGAACCCGTATATCTTTTAATGCCGCCGCCCAGCATCTTGGCATGGAAGTAGTGAGCACCGAAAATGCCAGGGAGTTTTCTTCTGCTGCCAAGGGCGAGACCCTCGAGGATACCATTAGGACGCTTTGCCAATATCGCCCAGATATTATCGTGCTGAGGCATTTTGAAACTGGCGCGGCCAGTGTGGCCGCTAAAGTCAGTAGTGTGCCAATCATAAATGCCGGTGATGGTACAGGCCAACACCCTACCCAGGCCTTACTAGACGTATATACCATTAAAAAAGAGCTCGGGCGACTGGATAATCTGGAAGTGGTTATTGGTGGTGATTTAGCACATGGCCGAACGGTTAGATCGTTGGCTTATTTGTTGGCAAAGTTTAAGGATAATTCGTTGGTGTTTCTAGCGCCTAAAGATCTTGAGATCGGCAAAGACATTAAGGATTACTTGACAAAACATAAAGTAAAATTTAGCGAATCGACTGATAAGAATTCCGCTCTAAAAACTGCCGATGTAGTTTATTGGACGAGGGTCCAAAAGGAACGCTTTGATAGTTCTAAACTGGTTCAAACACTGGTAATGGATAAAAAAGCGATGAAGCTAATGAAGAAGTCGGCAATACTTATGCATCCTCTTCCGCGAGTAGACGAAATAGCTACCGAGGTTGATAGTGACCCCAAAGCTGTTTATTTCAAGCAGGCTGGCAACGGTATGTTTATTCGCATGGCCTTAATTGAGTGGGTTTTAGCCGGAAACTAATGAATAAAATTATACTGCCAGGCTTAGTTGATTTACATGTTCATCTGCGTGATCCCGGCCAAACCCAAAAAGAAGACTTCTATACCGGCACATCCGCTGCCCTGGCCGGTGGCTATACAACGGTTTTTGATATGCCAAATAACGCCGAAGCCATAACAACCACCGCTAAACTAAAACAGAAAATCAAGATCGCCAAGAATAAGTCTGTTGCCGACATCGGTTTTCACTTTGGGTCGCTTGGGGATAACCTTGATCAGTTTGAAGAAGCCAAAAAACTAGCCTCAGGGCTAAAGCTCTATCTAAACGTTACGACCGGTAATTATCTTATAGACCCCGCTCATTTACTAAAAATCTTTCGAGCCTGGAATAGCCGTAAACCGATATTATTACACGCCGAGGCCGACGTCATAAAAACAGCTCTTGGCGTCACCAAAAATACTATGCAACCTACACATGTTTGCCATGTATCCTGCAAAGACGAATTACTGCCAATTATTGAGGCCAAAAAAGCTGGGCTCCCAGTAACCTGCGGCGTTACGCCTCATCACCTGTTTTTGACCGACAAAGCCGAGAAGCGCCTTGGCAACTTTGGGCTTATGAAACCTTCTCTTAAACCTAAAAGCGATCAGGATTATCTTTGGGAGAATTTGGAATACGTTGATGTTATTGAGTCAGATCACGCCCCTCATACCAGTGGCGAAAAAGCCGAGGGCGTTTTTGGGGTGCCAGGGCTAGAAACAACGCTGCCGCTAATGTTACAAGCAGAACGTGACGGTAAAATAACCAGAGAAGAATTAATTAAAAAATGCTCCACTAACCCCAGAACAATAGTTGGTCTAAAAGAAGACTCTTCGAGCTACGTTGAAGTTTCACCTGAATCTTATGTGTTTTCTAATGATCAGCTCAAGACAAAGTGTGGCTGGTCTCCTTTTGCTGGACAGGTCGTTTATGGGCGGATAAGTAAGGTTGTCTTAAGAAACAAGATAGTCTTTGAAAAAGGACAAGTATTGGCCAAGCCTGGTGCAGCTAGGATTATCTAAAGGTGCTCTTTAATCTCGGCAGCAAGCCTCGGGTTCCACATTGCGCCGGTTGCTGATTGAACAATATCAGCGCCCGCTAAACGGTATTCGCTAAAGTCTTGCTCACTCATAACGCCGCCAACACCAACGATCTCGTATTTTAGGCCCAGTTTATCTCTTAAGGATGACAGACGCTTAACCATGTCTAGCCCGGCCCACTTGACTCCGGCACCACAGACGCCACTTTTTAAGCGGTTAGGCCCAGGCAAAGCCTGTTGCCCTTTATCATCCACTATTGGGGCTGAAATAGTATTGATCGAAGCGACTGCGGATATAAATTCTGAAGTGTCTTTTAATATTGATCCCAAAAGATCTGTTTGTTCGTTAGAAAAATATCCCAATTTCGCTATTAGAGGCATGTTGCCTATTTTTTCCTTGGTCTTTTTACAAATTGATACAACAGCATCGTGGGTATAGCAAAGCACCCCTTCACTGGCGACATTAGGGCATGACAAGTTAAGCTCGATAGCTGAAACGCCCGATTTTAAAGCAAGTTCAGCAGTGTTTGCGAAGTCACCATAGTAATCTTCCTGGCCAAAACCTTCTTGGATGGTACCGACCACGCTCATTATCAGTAGTTGGCCATCACCTTGGCAACTAATAGCTTTTTTTAGATCAGGGACCCAAAATTTCGGACCACGGCAAGGATTTCCAAAAGAATTGGTAATAGAGATCTCCTTAACCGGCTTACTTGTCACCGACTTGCCAAGCTGCGGCTCATTAGCATCTTCCAGTGTCAAATCACCGTCTAAATCTAAGTACAAAACATTAGGAAAGTCATTGCATTTAAAAGTCACACTACGCTGCGTTTTATAGCAGATTACATCGAATCCGTGCTCAAAAGCGTACTTTATGTATTTACTGTTAAGCAGCGGTCCCGCTGGAATCCCAAACGGAGAATAGATTTTATGTCCTAAAAAACTAAACTTAGGCTGGCCCTTATCTGGACTTTTGTGCTCGTCGTCAAAAACGCTAAAAGGTCCATTCTCAAAGTTGTCGTCATAGGTCTTAAGAGGATCGTAAAAAGATTTATGAACTTGACTTGGCATAGTCTATTTAAACCCCCTAGTTACACTCAGCCTGATTATATCAACTCCCAAGCTGCTTTACCTATTATTTTAAAACGGTTCTTTTGATTTATTCTAGGCGTGTTCGATATACTGCCAGCCCTTGGCGCAATATTCTGATTTTCTGCAGTCCTCCGGCGTTAAAGTCGGCAGCAGATCGGTTATGATCGAATGGTTTACGACACCTAGGCTTTCAATTTCTTCAAGCCGGTGACGTCTCTGCCAGGTGTTGATTGATTCAACTCTTTTGGCGCCCGCTGCCATTGCTGAACGAAGTGCTGTTGCCGAGGTCGTACCTTTGGTACCGACGTCCTCGATTGTCACAACGAGATCGTGGGCAAAACTTTTTAGCTTTTTAACAGCTTCATCGGTGAGCTTTACTTCTTTAGGAGATACTTTCTCGGTAAGTAGCGCTACGCTCCCGCCGCCTAATTTGTTAGCTACCAAGGGGACCAGTCTATTTGTCCCATTGGCCACACTGACGATGGCCAATCTTGCATGATCAATATCTTGATAGGTCTCCTTGATAAATTTCACAACCACGTCAACCCATTCGTTGAATAAATCACTGTCATCGGGTATAGCGTCAAAATCTAGTTTGCGGCCGTGCATGCCACTAACAAATTCGTGGTGGATGCCCTCTGGGTCGAGTATCCCAGATTTTTTGATATTGATTTTAAATTTTTCTATATATGTACTATTCATTTTACCCCCTTACTTTATTGATTTCGTTTCGAAACTCAGTGGCAGCTTTTCTGGCGGCTTCGGCAAAATCTGTACCAGTTGAAGCGAATATAACGCTCCTTGAAGAATTAATAATAATGCCTTCTCTGTGTTTATTAACCCCAGCTTTGACGGTTGCTTCGACTTCACCGCCCTGCGCTCCTAGACCCGGTATCAGTAGCACCATGTCATCGCCAACTATCTTTCTGATCTCGGCTAGTTCTTCAGGGTAGGTTGCCCCGACCACTAACAAGCAATTGGCGTTTTCATTCCAGTCGTTTTTTACTTTTTCGGCAACTATTTGATATATCTTTTTGTCATCACTAACTAAATCTTGAATTTCGCCGGCTCCGGGGTTTGAGGTTCGGCACAAGATAATTACGCCTCGGTCTTTTCGGTCTAGGAACAGTGACAGTGTCTTCCCGCCCAGGTATGGGTTAACGGTAACGGCCCCAACGTTTAAATAGTCGAAAGCGTAGGCCGCGTAGCCGTAATTAGTATTACCGATATCGGCTCTCTTGGCATCGAGGATGGTCGGAATATGTGAATAATTAGAATTTAAGTAGTCGCAAATCTTTTTTAACTGCAAAATCCCGTTTGAGCCTTCAGCTTCGTAAAAAGCGCTATTTAGCTTAAAGGCACAAACTAGATCCGAAGTGACGTCGACGATGGACTTGGTAAACTGGTATTGAGAACTCACACCTTTTAAATGTTTAGGGATGTTTGTTTTGTCTGGGTCTAGGCCGACACACAGCAATGAGTTATTTTTGCGAATGCATTTAGTTAGTTTGTCCAAAAAATCCATTACTAATACTGTAGTATAAAGTTCCTCTATAAACTACGTTAATCTAAATTTGGTTTTGGCCGTCAAAGATTGCTGATACGGAAGAGCCTGCGAAGACAGCAGCTATCGCATCGGCGATTAACTTAGCAATTGAGACTACTTCAATTTTTGTATTTTTATAACTCGGCCTTTGAGGCAGCGTATTGGTAACTACTACTTTGTTGAAAGATGACTTTTCGATTGATTTTATGGCATTACCGGAAAATAAACCGTGGGTAGCTAGCCCATATATCTTTTTTGCTCCCTTTTCTCTTAGTAAGTCTGCTGCCGCGCATATGGTACCCGCGGTATCGATCATATCGTCAATAATTACACAATTTTTACCCTTAACATTGCCGATCAAATACTTCGCCTCAACCGCATTATGTTTTTTGGTAGAGCGGTGTTTGTGAATAATTGCCATACCGCAATTTAATATAGTGCTATACCGCTCAGCCATTTTTACACGGCCGGCATCCGGTGACACTACCACCAGATTGTCTTTAAAGTTCTTTTGAACATAGTCCAGCAAGGTTGGCCTGGCGATTAAGTGATCAAATGGCCCGTCAAAAAATCCCTGGGTTTGGCCGGAATGCAGATCAACGGTGATTATCCTATCTGCTCCAGCTTTGGCTAAAATGTCGACTATTAATTTTGCGGCTATTGGTTCTCTACCATCAGACTTACGGTCCTGTCTGGCGTATCCGAGGAACGGACAAACCGCCGTAACAGAAGTTGCTGAGGCTCTTTTAGCGGCGTCAATAACGAGCGCCTGTTCAATAATTGCGTCATTCACCTTCCCGCTATGGGATTGAATAATAAATACGTCACATCCTCTAACCGACTCATTGAGCCGACAACTAATTTCTCTGTTGGCAAAGTTGCCAAGCTCGATTTTACCAAGTTTTACATCGAGACAACCGGCAATCTCCCTAGCAAGACTAGGATGGGCTCGACCGCTTAGTAACAGTAGGCGCCTCTGCTCGACCTCAATCATGTTTTGAGTGTATCACAATGTTGATAATGAAGTTTCATAGCCTCGCCATTGCCGCCTAATCTTTTACTTATTACAACCAATTACAACCAATTGATAGTTGACAAAAGTAGTCTTTATGGGATTAGATACCTGGCGTCGTTAGCGACTATCATTCTTCAAAGAAGCCCAAAGATGCCAACAAGCTACGGTTCGATATGGCTTCCAGCGTTCGGCTATATCTTCCAGTTTTTGTTTGCTCGGGGTCTCCTTAAATCCATAGAGTTCTTTAATAGCTCGCTGCAAACCGATATCATCAGGAGCAAAAACATCTAGCCTCAGAAGCGTAAACATCATAAACATTTGAGCAGTCCAAACTCCTATACCTTTTACGGCCGTAAGCTCATCAATAACCTCTTGGTCTGAGGACCTCTCAAGGTGATCGTAAATCTCTGGGTTATCCCTAAAATGCCTGGCCAAATCAATTAGGTAGCTGGCCTTTTGTTTGGATAAACCTATCTGTTTAATCTGGGCTTCGCTAATCTCAGCAACCTTGTCTGGCTTTAAGTTGGTTATCTCTTCAAGCCTAGCGAAGATCGCAGCTGCTGAGGGTACCGATAACTGCTGCCCTACTATGGATCTACATAGTGAAAAGAAATAGCCTTCTCGGGATGTATATGAAACAGGTTTTTGCAGCTCGATAATCTCTCCCAGTTTCGGATCAAGTTTTTGTAATTTTTCTTCAGCGATCTTTACCGATTGTGCAATATCCATAACAGAACTTATTATCTACCAGTAGCTTTTGATTATCTAATGGTGAATCTTATAGATTACTAAGGCCATAGTTAAAACGAACCACCCTGCTTCTAAAAATATGCCTTTCCTGCTCTCTCTTTGTGTGTTTTTATGAAACTTAAAAAAGCCCCACAGTGGCCCCTTTTGCTTAACGTGCCGCGCTAAAGGCCATAAGAAATCAGGTCCAACTGCCAGAAAAACACAACCCAAAATTAACCATATGCGGTGAGGGTCAAGACCTAAAAACAATAATAAGACTAAGGTGCTAGCCAGGCCATCTACAAATATTCTAACGTTATAAGCTTTAGTACCCGGGGACGCTTTAGGATCTTTGCCATAATGAGGTATTGAGTCCAAAACGAAGTGAGAGCCTAGAGCTAACGGCAGCGCAACCAACGGTTCGTTGATCGAGACCGCGATTAAAGTTCCAAAAACAGTATGGTTTAAGGCTTGCATCAAGGCCTATTGTACATAACTGTAGCGCTATTAATTAGCGGGCTTTGGTGTATCGGTACCGGCGATATTCACCTGTTTAATAAATTCGGCTAATTGTTTAGGGGTCGTAGAGGCTTTTATAAAGTAGCCGTCAGCTTGTCTTTCGATCTCAGCTTGAACGCTCCTGCGCTCAGCAAGATTGGTAGTGATAATTATTCTTGAATGAAAATTAGGCGATTGTTTAGGATCGCGCAAAATTTTTAGAATTTCAACTCCAGGTAGCGATGGTAGCATAAGATCTAGTAAGACAATGTCATATTGATTTGTCTGAGCCATTTCTAGTCCTTTTTTACCGTCTTTGACCAGCGTAACTTCGTAACCAATTTTAGAAAGGGAGCGGGCGTATATTTCTGAAATATATATTTCGTCTTCGATGTAGAGAATTTTCTTAGCCATTTTTTGTTATCTCCTATACAAAGAGTGATTTTTTATCCAGCCGTGAGCGGTTCTTGTAAGATCAGCCTGCTGGTTCTTGGTCTCTGAAGATAGTTTTTGGTAAGGCATAATCGTAAAACTGAACGTCGATCCCTCCCCCTCTATAGAGCGAACCCAAATGTTACCGCCGTGGGCATCGACGATTGCCTTACTAAGGTATAACCCAAGCCCAGTGCCGCCAATTTGCTGCCTGGTGCGGTGGTTGCGGTAAAACTTATCAAAAAGATTGGGGACGATAGCTTGCGGTATGCCAATACCGAAATCTTGGACATCGGTCTCTATTAGGCCGTCTTTGGTGAGTGTTGATCGAACAACTATTTTCTTGCTTTTGCCGCTGTACTTAATAGCGTTATCTATCAGGTTGCTAATTACTTCATAAACGCTAACCTTATCAGCGCCGGCCGTCGGCAAATCGGGTGCAATTTCGGTTACGATTTGGATGCCCACGATATTTGATCGCAGGGTCATGTCGTTAACCGCTGATTGGACAATCGAAGTCCAGTTTTCTTCACCCAAATGAACAACAAATTGATCATCTTCGATGCGGGCAACGTTAAGTACATTATTCATGAAGGTTGCTAGTTTCTGCCCAGCAGCATCCATGCGATGCAAGAACTCTGCGTCGCTTGGGGGCAGATTAGTGCCTAAATCTTCTTCTATAGCTTCAATATAGCCTCTTAGGAGAGTAAGCGGTGTACGCAGTTCGTGCACGGCTAGAGCGATGAAACTTAGACCTTCGTCTTCCCGGCTGTATTTAATCGTGTGGTCAAACAACACCAGCAGTACTTCATAGCCATTAGTACTGGATTTGTTAAAAAAGGCCGCCAGATCAAACTGTAATATTTTGGAGGTGTTGTTAAGAGTAAGCCTAACCCTGTCCCAGGTCTTAGTGTCAGTTACGGTATTGGCTCTAGAAGTTTGGAGCCATTTATCAAGCGTCTCGTCGGTTTCAAACGACATGTCCAGAACGCTGTACACGTTTTCGTTTATTACGTCTTCTTCGCTTAAGCCTAGAATTTTTAAAGCGGCAAAATTAGCAAATATAATATTTTGCTGCCTGTCGATTATAAACATCGGCAGCGGCAAGTTGCTGGCTACGCTATTGGTATGAAAATCGGCAGCCGATTGTTTTAGCTTGGTAGTAATACTGTCGGTGGCAGTAGCGAGAGAGTATATCTGCATCATCATTGTGGTAATGAGTTCGTGGCCAAGCTGGGTGGACCCGATGTTTGGCGATGCCACCTGAGTGCTATTGGGGGAGATATGCTCTATTGCCTGGTACAGCAACCGCAGCGGTTTAGTTATGTACCTAGAGCTTAAAATAGCAATTACTGTTGATAAAAGAACAGTTATTAAACCAAGTTCGACCAGAGTCCATTCCGGCAAGAGGTGTTCAACGTGACTATCAATCCACCAGGCGGCTATTAAAATTATGCCAAACAATAAAAACAGCACCAATAAATGTAAACGTATTTGTTTTTTGAATTTTTCGAGTTGTTTCATCTGATTGGTCTATTTGTAGGTCATGTCACTCGAACTTCCAAGTGCTGTGATCCAGGTTTGACCGGCGTTCAACTTTATAGGCGTGCCGTTAGTATTAGTAAAGGTTATTTGTGAAGTTTGGCTCTTCTTTTGCCAAGTGCCGGTGGTTAATGCCCCGTCTTGAAAGACATAAGCAGCTCCACTGCCAATGTCAGAATAATCAGTATAATAGGCATCGCTAGAATCAAGCGGTCCATCGGTCCACGGAACAACCATAGCAATTACAACTTTTGGCTGTAGCTGCAGGTTAGTATTAGCATCAACCATCGTTGCCCCACCCTCGCTTCTTTCGTAGCTATTAAGCGTTGAATTATATTGGTAGCTAACCCACATATCTGAGGTGCCGATGCTAAAATTAATACTAGTCGCTGTCGGCGTTTTGCTAGGGCTGTCAGCTTTCCGTGGGAAGCCAATGAAGGTGCTGCTTGTCCATCCTTTAGTTTGTTCCAATGACGTTAATGACGCTAGTGTCGTATAGACGTTATGCGGCGCTTCTCTTGAAGAGACTCTATTGTAGGCACCACCGTTATAGAATTCATTCATGTCCCGCACGTTTTGAGACTGAATTTCGCTGAGCGCAGCTGGACTGCCGCCAACGTGTGCGTACCCCGCGTCAAATGGCAACAGCCAGTCAATAAAGTATGGCCGAGCGCTTCTGACTGGGCCGATCGAGAAGGTCTGGTTACCTTGGTATATAGCCAAAAACCTGGTTATACCGCCCTCTGCCAGAGCCTCGAAAACGATACCGGCTTGGCTTAAGCCGGATTGGGGTCTGGCGTCATCGCTATTTTCTATCATGATCCCGGTAACTGGCAGCCGGTTAATGCTTGGAGTGACCGGTAGCCCAGTTAAATTAGATAAGGTTACCGCTGGTGCTTTTGTAACATGCGAAGAAATAATTGACGCTTTTTTGGGACTAGATTTTAGCAGTAGCCAGCTTAGACCTCCCCCAACTATCATCACTAGGGCCGTTCCAATAATAAGTTGTTTTTTAGTCGGTCGCCAGTGAAACCTGCCACGTTTTTTTTCGGGAGCGTGGGAGAAAGTTACGGCTTCGCTTTTTGGAGGGCCTTGGTAGACGGGTTCTTCATAGTCGTAACCATCAGCTTGTTTTATTCTAGCCGATGCCTTTTTAGAGGATTTAAGCATATGCCTATTGTAGCAGATGATCTGAGGATACTTAGGCCTTGTTCTTAGAGGTGCTGAATCAAATTATCGATGCGCTTTAGGCACGTCTCTTTGCCCAGAAGCGACATCGTCTCAGCTAAACTCGGACTAGCCGGAGACTCGGTCGTGGCAATTCTAATCAGGCTAAATAATACGGCCGGTTTTTGATCTTGCGACTCCAAAAGATTGTTGAGGCAATTTTTCAGAGACTCGACCGAAAAATCTATCTTGCTAAGCTCACTTCGGCTGTTAACCAGTAAACCTTTTAAAACTTCTGGCCCTATAGTATTTAAAAGTTTATTTGAACTAATCAGGTGGTCGTCTATTGGTAGGTCGGTAAAGAAAAATCTAGTTAGATCAGCTAGCTCCGATAGGAATTTTAACCGCTCTTGAATAAGTTCAAGAACTGATTGTCTGTACTGATCATCAGTACCTTTGGCTTCTACCGGCCAATAATCTTTGGCCAGTTTAAAGAGTTCATCAATCGACAGAGCCCTTATGTGGGCGCCATTCATCCATATTAATCTATCCTCATCAAAGCGAGCGGGACTTCTTTGAACTCGCGATAGATCGAATTTCTCTACCAGTTCTTTAACCGTGAATATCTCTTTTTCCGTTCCGTCGTTCCAGCCGAGACTGGCTAGGAAATTAACCATCGCCTCCGGCAAGTAGCCTTCCTTAGCGTAGTCCAAAATATCTTTCGCACCGTCACGCTTGCCGAGTTTTTTATTGCCGCTAGCACCCATAACGTAAGGCAAGGTTGCTAAGTTCGGCTGCTTAAAATCCAGAGCCTCATAAAGGTTGAGAAATTTTGGCACTGAGGCTATAAATTCCTGGGAACGAATAACGAGAGTAATCCCCATCAAGTGATCGTCGATTATATGGGCGAAGTTATACGTTGGGTAGCCATCACTCTTGATGATAATAAAATCATCAATTACTTCCGGACCGGTTTTCAGGTCGCCCAGTACTTCATCGTGCCAAGCGTAGCTTTTTGGTTCGGATTTAAATCGCAGCGGTTTCGATCCGTCCCACTTGCCGGTCGTTTCGGGGCGATGGTCACGATACAAAAACGGTCGCTTGGCTTCAGCCGCCTGTTTGCGGTAATCTTCTACTTGCTCCGGCGTATAAGGATCGGGATAGGCTCGACCTTTTTCAACCAGCTTCTCTGCCCATTCTTTATATGTTTTTAGGCGCTCGCTTTGTTTATAGGGGCCAAACTCACCCAGCTTATCGGGCCCCTCGTCCCATTTAATACCCAGCCAGCTGAGAGATTCAATTATGTGATCGATCGAACCACTGACTTCTCTACTTTTGTCGGTGTCCTCTATTCTTAAAATAAACTGGCCGCCACTACGGCTGGCGACGAGCCAGCCAAAAAGCGCGGTCCTGGCTCCGCCGACGTGCATATAACCCGTAGGGCTGGGTGCGAATCTTGTTCTTAAATTTGCCATTATTGGTTCTCATTATATGAGAAAAACATTGACCAGAGAAATTTATATGCTGGTGGCGATGCGAGCTAGCTGCTGGGCGCTTAATTTAGCGTTGCCGTAGATGGTATTAAGAAGCGCTCCGTTAACCCACGAGGCATTGCTGGGCCCGTAAACGTAGATAGTTAAGCCACTCTTTTTAATCGTTTGGTAGGCGTAGTTATTGATCAGCACTACATTATTAAGAACCGCCTGGTTGTCCCAGTTAGTGGTTTGCTCAGCTACGTAGTATGTCTGGTTAGCAGCTTTTGAAGAATAAGTAATGGTCGCTAGGTTCTTATAGTACTTAACTGGTGATTTATAGACAAAACCGGCGGGCGTAAAGCTAGGAGCGGTGACATTAATGCCGGAACGAATTGATGCGATGCGAACTCCTACTCCGGGCACCTTAGTGTATGCCACCCAGCCAGCGGTCGCTAGCAGCCCAACGATAATGACTACTGTTACGAATACCTTGATAACGCGCCCCAGCCCATGACGGGATTTTTTGTGAGCCTTGGCTTTAACCGGCTGCTGTTCGTGGCTTTTAGCCTTAAAAAAGCCGTCATTAACGACTTCGTGACTGCTGACTCGTTCGGCGTTAGCTTCAGCGGCAGCTTCAGCAATTATTGGTGATGGCTGAGTGGAATGGTGGCTGAGTGGTACGGATTCGGTGTTTACTAGCTGGCTTTCGACGCTCCCTGGTGACGTATCCACTTCTCTAAAGCGGCTGATAACCGGGCTTTTGGGGATTCCTTTAGCGTGCTCCAGACGTTCATGATTATAGACTGGGTGGTGATTGCTGTCGTTTGCTAACGGAACGGGTCTAGGGGGCAATGTCCCGCTGAGCGTCTGAACGCCTTTTGGGCTTTGCGAATCGTGATCCGGCTTTCGGACTGCCCAGCGCATCAGTGTTTTAGCGTGCTGGGGACGATGATGGTTAGGCTGGCTAACCGGATGGTGCTGAACGTTATGGTCTTGATTTTGGGCGCTGTCCCCATTAGCAGGCGGTTTATGGTGGTGAGGATTATGATGATGCGAGGGCGTAGTAATGAAATCGTTTATGATTTTATTAGGCCTAGGCTGAGTACTATAGTCCCGAAACTTAAGAGATGAATTCGAAATCGAAGCTGCGGCTCCGCCGCCGGCATCGGGCTGATTGCCGTTTACATCGACCTCGTCGTTATTCATATTTATTTCCCCTCACCAGTTTATCTATCATTTATCTTAGCGTGACTTGTGAGTAACCGCAAGAGGCTTCATAATGTATTCCACTGCTATGGATTTCATAGACCCCAAAAAACAGCGTCGGCACAGGCTTCGTTTGGTTATCGGCTACAGCCTATCAGCGGTGGCATTACTCCTTTTAACAGTGGTGCTGCTGTTCATAGCTTATGGCTATGGCATCGGCAAAAACGGCCAGATTATCCAAAATGGCTTAGTCTTCGTGTCTTCTGCGCCGAATCCGGCTCAAATTTATCTTAACGGTTCTTATAGCGGCAGCAACACCAATGCTCGGCTGGAACTACCAGCTGGCCAATATACCGTTCAGATTAAGCTCAACGGCTACCGTACTTGGGTGCGTTCCGTAGGAGTTGAGGGCGGCAGCGTCGAGCGATTTAACTACCCGTTTTTATTTCCGAACATCTTAAGTCCGACAGACGCCGAAGACTATAGCGCGGTTCCTGGGTTGGTCACTCAAAGCCCCAGCAAACAGTGGCTGCTGATTCAAAAGCCGGGCAGCAATACTGATTTTGATGAATATAACCTGGCTAATCCTAAACAATTAACCAGTACCTCAACTACCGTCTCTATCCCTGCAACAATACTAACAAGTCCTGCAGGGACTCAGAGCCTTCAGCTGATAGCTTGGGCTAGTGATAACCAGTACGCATTACTTTTACACACCTACGCCGGCGGTAGTGAATATATTCTGTTTGACCGCCAGACACCCAGCGATTCGCTCAATTTGACTAAGACTCTTAATCTAAGTCCAACCATGACTCTAGGGCTCGATAACCTAGCCTATAATCAATACTATATATATGACAGCAATAGCCAGACGATTAGCACGGTCTCTCTAACAACCCCGATCACCCCAATCATCAGTCACGTACTAGACTACGCGGTTTATGGGACCGGCACGATAGAATATGTCACGCCTGATGATGCTTCGGCTGGCAACGTTTACGTCGATGTTTACCAGGGGACAAAGACTTATCATATTTCGCAGCTGCCAATCAGCAGCCAATATCTGCTTGATGCCTCTAGCTACGGCGGCAACTTATATTTAGCTGCCGGAGAAGTAAACGATACCAAGGTGTATGTTTACGAAAACCCGATCGGTGCTTTGCAAAACCAGCCGCAAATGCCGGTAGTGCCAATCTATATCCTAAAAGTCAACCAGCCAAACTATGTTTCATTTTCCGAAAACTCTCAGTTCGTGATGGCCGAGAATGCCCAAGGGTTTGCCGTTTATGACGCTCAGAACCAGAAGGGCTATGTCTACAACATCAACGCTCCAGTGGTACCCGGCCAACATGCTACCTGGATGGACGGCGACCGCTTGATACTAACTACCAATAACTATGTCGACGTTTTTGATTATGACGGTGCTAATGAACAAACCCTCCAGCCGGCGGTTAATGGCACTATCCCCTACTTTGATCCGACTTATAAATGGATGTACGTTATCGCGCCGTCAGCCGTAAGCTCAACTACCAGCCCATATAGCCTGACCAGCACCTCGCTAACTGCTGCTCCGTAACTACCTAGAATATACTGGTAACGCTATGAACCAGGCGTGACCAAAGTGACGGTCCGTTATCTGCTAGAACCGAAGGACTGTTGATCACTTGAGTGGGAGCCGCTGTAGAGTTGCTAGAAGGATCAGGGCTAATCTGGACACCGGTGACTACCAGGCGGTTAATACTTGTCCCTGGCGGGTCGCAAGTAATAAGCGAGGCTGTCGCCGCCCGGCCATAGCTGTCATTTAGGACGCCGACATCACTCGGCGGTACCACCACTTTGTTAAATACTTGGTAAACGTATATTTTACCTTGGAAAACTAGATAAAAAGTGTCACCGTTAACTAGATTATGAAGAAGAACGAACGCGAATTTATATTTGCCCGGATTGAAGATGTTATTACTGGAGTGCCCGAAAAAGGAGGCGTTCCCATCCTGCCCTGGGACTACGGTGCTCGGGTAGTGGATCACGCCGTCTTCGAGGGCAGTCTCGACCTCGGTTTCGTTATCCGAAGTTAAGCTATAGTCAACTGGAATCTCGACGTTAATTTTAGGAATAATTACTTCTGGCGGGGAGTTCGGGCTAACGGCGGCGGCGCTAACGATTAGCGGTGTTGAACCGACGTGCCGGCTGGGTTGGATAAATGGTGCGATGATAATTTCATTAAAAAAGCTAAACATGAAAATTCCAAGAACCAGAACCCCCATACTTAATCCAAATGCCATTGATCTTAGATGTTTTGCGGCCTGCTCGCGTCTTCGCTCACTGACCTTACTTAGCAGCTTACTTCTATCCGATAATTTTCTTCTAGGCTTTTTGGCTAGGTTGTCCTGGTGCTTTTTAATGGCCGCGGGGTGATCCTCGAGCTGCCCAGTGACAACAGCGGTGCTTGAAGTTTCAGCCGGACGATCAACTTGTTTAAGAAACTGGCTGTAATGGGAATTATTGCCGTTAGCCCTATAAAACTCGCGCCAAACCTCGTGTTTTTCTTTATCGGGCAGATCAACATAATAGTTATGCCAAGCTGTCTGAATTTCCGCCAAGCTCTTACCGCTGGTCGTCAGCTTATACATGAATTCCTGATGCTTGGATCGCTCCTTGGGTGGCTCGCCTTTGACCTCTTTGATTTCCTCCTTTGTATCTGGCTCTTCGGAGTAAAGTTCGTCTAGTTTTTTTCGGATTAAGTCAGCAGCCGATTTGGCACTATCTGAGGCGGACGGTGGCTGCAGCTCGGGATTATTGCTGCGCTTCAATACGTAACCGCTATCGTTGACATCGTCTGTTGGAAAAAGTGGATTCTTCATAAAAATAAATAGCTGTCCCGCTAGTGCTAGATAGCTGATCATAAGTATAGTACAATACACCTCTGTACACTACCGAAGTTATTGCAGATTTCAGGGCGAGTGGCGGAACTGGTATACGCGCTGGACTCAAAATCCTGTGAGCTTTAGCTCTTGAGGGTTCGACTCCCTCCTTGCCCACCAAAGCTTGTGTTTAGAAAGACCTAGATAAGTCCGAGAGGACCTATTAGAACGAAGCCGCCTGATCTCTGTCATTTTTCGCTTTTTCGTCCTTTTAGGACTCATCAGCATGAATAATACATTCATGAAAAACGAACCGAGGAGGAGAGGACGAGAGCAGAAACTGCCTCAAGTCCTTTCTCCTCCCGGAGCTCTCTGTTTATTACTATCGACCTCCCAAGTCGATATCCTTTCTCCGTGCCACTGAAGTGCCCCATCCCATCATGGAATGAAGGATGGCGACGCCGATATCGAGTCCGTACTCGAGCCCGAGCTTCTTCAGCGACTCCGCTAGGAAATCAGCCATGTCATCGGCGTTCTCATCGGCCAGTGCGACGCGTTCCTCATCTGCGTGGAGATGAACGATCACGATGATGTCGCAAGTTGCATGTGACGAGTCGGAGGATTCCTCGAAGAAGACCGAGAAGTCGTTCGCAGTGAGCTGGCGTCCTACCCGGAGCGAGAACCGCGAACTCCCGTCACTTCTGATGGCTTGCTCGAGAACTTCAATCATTTTTTGATCCATCACGTCTGGGTGGTAATGAACAAATACGATCGGCACTGCATTCTCCTTTCAAGAGAGTTTTTTCGGTGGGCGTTACGATGTACCGCTGTTCAACGTCTGGTTGGGGCCAAGTCCTCGGACAACCTCACTAAGACATGGAGTCTTATCTTTGCTCCAAGTGGAAGCGTTGAAGGTACGAACCGGTCCTTATTTCGTGTCTTCGAAGACAAACACGCTTTCGTTGCTGGTGGTGAACACGTGAACTTTGATCATTGCTGCTCCTTATGTTGGTTGTGATCTTGCGATCAGGGGTTTTACGATTGGGAACAAGAACACGAAGAAACGTATCTTGTACTTATTCCCAATCGCTAACCAAGGAGCTATAAACAAAGAGCTTGTTAAGGTGCCTTGGAGCCGTTAGGGCTCAACAAAGTGCATATATTTTATCATAATAGCGCCAAATGATCAAATGGTAAAGGACGGTTCATCTCTCTATTTTAGGTTAACGCCTAGTCACCCCAACCCTAGAATAGGCCTTTCTAACCGTCTCTTCATCTACGTCAAATTATTCGCTATAATTACCTTGTAATAGGGATAGATTGGAGACGACTCAAGTGACCTTGAAACCACCAGGGCAACCGGAAGGATCGTTCGGCAATGAGGTTGGAAGAAATCCAGGGTCCGAAGAACATCTCGGGAGCGCCGGAGATGCCCGATCCGAAGAAGAAATACAAAGTGACGAGCAAGCAGAAAGAGCCTACGAGAAACACCTTATATACCGGGCTAAATGGATGCTTGAGGAAGCCGGCAGAGTGGCGGCTACTGCCCTGCCAAGAAAACCGTTCGATCTTATACTTAGCACTAAACATATGGAGAATATCGACGCTGCTGATGCTAATATGCTGGTTCTTGGCTGGAAGATTAGCAGAGCTATGCCGCCTGAAATAATTAACGGTATTGAATATCCGGCTTTTGGCCTTTTCTTGTCATTGTCTGGTCAGCTTTGGGTGTTTGGTTATAAAAACCCCTATCCATATAAGCCCGAAGAAAAGTTAATGGCTAATGCTACTGCTGTGTTGGATACAGTAGAATGCTTTTTTGAGCCGAGGCGGATTAATGGTTGCAGACCCTACGTTCCTGAGGGTGGCCGTTTAGATATCGCCGAGGCTAATATTGACAACATTGAAACGCGCTTGGGTGGATTTAGATACTCGACAGTTAAAGGGATAACCGGTAACCCCTAAGTAAGCTCAAATAATAAACCTAAATAAGACTAGACGATAAGGCTGCAAAAGTTTTATTAGGATTCTGGGTCCACCAGACCGCCGCCATAGCAGCGTAATTTTGCTGACGATCCGACTCAGCATTTAGCTTGGTAGAGCTAACTTCACCACTACTGGCGACATATACCAGACCTTCACTCGCTAGAACTAAGTTTGACAGCGGGTGTTTAAGGTTGAATTCGTGGAGTAGTTCGACTACGTGCAGTAAATCCATGGTTGAAGTTAAGGCCAAGAGGAATTTAGCCGAGGTTATAAGTTTTTGGAGCTGGTTAAAATCTAGAACTAGTGTAGTTAGCGGTCGGTTTAATAATAACTCGGGCTGCGTATAGAAAAAATCCAAACTATCCCCCGCTATTACTAGTTGCCCAGCGTATTTACTAATAAATTTTTCGAGCATAGTAACCGTTTCGCTATTATTCCCAAAATCTCCAGCGAGCAACACTATGTCGGCCCACGAGCTACTTTCTAGTAGATGAGCCAGTGACTCGCTAGAAAAACTGCCGCTTGGCGTGGAAGCAGCGAACTCGCTGCCCTCAAAAAACTTTTCAACTGTTTTTCGCAAACTATCTGGCAGTAATACTCGAGCGGTACCGATTCCACTTTTAACGCTTTGCCCGTACGCGTCAGCCACATTATTGAAGCCGTGCAAGCTGCCGCCGACTATCAGAAGCTTGCCGGATGTATTTCTGTTTTGCGGCCGGCTCCACTGAAGCTCCGGGAAGAGTGGTCTGTCGGTAGTCTGCTGTCGCCAGTAAGATCGGTCCATAATTTTATAAGCTGGCGAAGATCGTCCGATTGACGTCGTAATTGGATCGGTCGTTAGCGTGCCCGGCCATAGTCCATATTAACGTGCTGTCGGGGAGTAACTGATGCAGCTCATAGGCTGTTTGCGGCGGGCAGACAAAATCATAACGACCCTGAACTAGCCAAATCGGCACATTAAGCTTATGGGCGTTATTTAAGATATAGCGCTCTGGCATGAAGCAATTGTTAAAAAGATAATAAACTTCAATAGCGGTTTCGGTTGGATCAAACGTCTTCGGATCTTCCGGGATAAAACGGTCATCGAGCTTGATAAGCGATCCCTCCAGGTTGGCGTAAATATAGGCCGAAGCTCTTTTAGCCTCCGGATCCTGGCCTAAAATCCTCGCAAAATGATAACCGCTAGGGTCAGAATGATGATTCTTGGGGGTGTTGCTAAGGTAGTGATCCCAGACATCTGGGAAAAACGATCGGAAACCACCGCTGTCCAGGTACTGTATCTCGGCCTTTGACCCGGTGAAGATTCCTTGAAGAACCATTGATTTAATACGTTCTTGGTACTTAATGCCGTAGGCTAACGCCAAACAGCTGCCCCAAGAAGCGCCGGTTATAATGCACTGATCGACTTTTAGATAATCTAGTATTTTCTCGATATCCTCTACTAGATCATTAGTGGTGTTATGCTTCAGCGAGCCGAAAGGAATGCTCCGGCCGCAGCCTCGCTGATCATAGAAAATCACTCGGTGCTCGTAAGGATTAAATTGGTAGCGGGCTTTGTCGGAAGTACTTGATCCCGGTCCGCCGTGCAGTCTTAGAATCGGCACTTTTGCTTTAGGATTGCCCCATTCCTGGACGTATATCTCGTGGCCGTCACCGACCGGTACAAATAACTCTTTGATGGTAAATTTATCAGGTGTCATAGGTCCAGTGCTATACTTATCGGGCAGTGATCAGAGCCCATTATTTTTGGATGAATGGCAGCTTCTTTAACCGCCGAACGGAGCTTACTTGATACCAGGAAATAATCTATTCTCCAGCCGACGTTCCTTTCCCTAGCCTTGGCGAAATGACTCCACCAGGTGTAAAACCCATTGCCCTTATTAAATAGCCTAAAGCTGTCTACGAAACCAGCCTTTAAAAAGCCGTCAAAGCCTTGTCTTTCTTCTTTGGTAAAACCCTTTTTGCCGTCATTGGGCTTGGGGTTAGCTAGATCATCTGGCGTATGAGCGACGTTTAGGTCACCGCAAAAAACTACCGGTTTATGTTTCTCCAGACTAAGGCAGTATTCTAAGAATGCTGGGTCCCAGTGCTTGTGTCTTAGGTTCAGGCGGGATAGATCATCTTTGGCGTTTGGCGTATAAACTGTGACTAGATAAAACTTATCAAACTCAGCCGTTATTACCCGGCCCTCTTTGTTGGGATCGCCGTAGAGGTCTCCGCTTAGATTATACTTTTTAATTATGTCGTTTGGGAGTCCGTCGATTACCCGCAGCGGCTCGATTTTACTTAGTATTGCCGTACCGGAATAACCGGCCTTCTCGGCTGGATACCAAAAAGCTCGGTAGTCACCCAGTTCGATATCTATCTGAGATTCATTGGCCTTAATTTCCTGTAGACATAAAATATCCGGATCCTCGGTCTTTAGAAATGGAGCAAGATTATCCTTCCGCGCAACTGCCCGAATACCATTAACGTTCCACGAATACAACCTCAACATACTTAAAGTATAGTCGTGACAATAGGATTCTGCTAGAGCTGAAGTAAATGCATGAAGAAGGCCGCGGGATGTATTTGATGTGTTGTTTTGTTGTGAATGGGGTAAGCCTTTTAGGGCTAAGCGTCAGTTCACGAACTACACACACTATATTCCCACACGGCCAGTGTCCCTTCAGGGTTCCAATAATCGCAAAAAACTATGCGATAATCGGGCGTCTTTCCACGGAAGGGTTTGGGGCGGGAGCCGAGTGAGGGAGAACGAAAACTGACGTTTTGGTCAGTCATCCGAATAGTAGTCTCGATAGTCCTCAGGCGAAGGCTCTTTGTCGTCGATCCCAAAACGCCTCGTTGATTCTCTCATAAAGAGATACAGAAGAGCCAGCACTGCAAGTCCTAAAACCGCGAGTATCCAATTATTTATTGCAACTCCCACAATAAACGCCATGAAAGAGATTGCAACTAGTACACCGACCGCAAGGCCCATGCCCATGTCTACACCTTCCTGGTAAACTATTCATCACCCTGATGAACGGTCTATATAATATAATGCTTTTTAATTTTAGTCAATCTAAAGTGCTAGCGGCTAGTTAAGGCTGCTCTTAACGAAAGTCGGGGCTGAACTTTCATCGAGAGTTGCCACCAGCGAGTAGTGGGCACAGATAACGGTTTTGTCATTACAGGTTGAGCCATCGACGCTTGTGACCTCGTAAGCGTAGGCGTTAGTTTCGGGTTTAGTTACTAGCTGCTCCGTTTTGCCCGAGGGGTCTTTTAAATCACCCGGGTTTAGGTTCGGCATATTTTTTGTCAGCCAAGCGCTATTGTTCATATCTGCTAGCGTAGGATACTGCGAGTTTTCAACGTAATAGGCTTCAAGTTTTTGATATATAGCCTGGATATCATTTTGCCTAGTCTGGTTATTCTGGTTCCGGTGCACGCTGACATAAGCCGTTAGAACGATCGATATTAAGATTCCTACAGCCACCGCCACCAATAGTATCTCAATGATACTAAAACCCGATTGATCTTTTTTCAGTGACACTTTATATATACCTCTTTTTAATATAATACCATTCTGAATATGTTTTTATTTGCTATAAGCAAAATTTGTAATTAAGCTTTACTCTCGTCCTTTTTGACTCATCAGCTTGAGCACACACTCAGGGGGTAAGTTTTGACGAAGAGTGGAGTGGGCGGTTAGCGATATCTGATGGCGGAGAGGACAGGATTTGAACCTGCGAGAACCTTGCGGCTCAACACGCTTTCCAAGCGTGCGCCTTAAACCAACTCGGCCACCTCTCCGTATGTTTTGTATTATAAGCAAAAATTACCACAAAAAACACCTTGCAGGTTGTGCAAAGACAGGGTTAAACTAGTTATATAATATTATGCCCATAATTGAATTACGAGAAGTCAGTAAATTATATGGCTTCGGCGATGCCACTACGTTGGCGCTCGACGAAGTTAATCTTAGTATTGAGCAAGGCGAATTCGTGGGGATCATGGGTCCCAGCGGCTGCGGCAAATCTACCTTAATGAATATTATTGGACTTTTGGATAACCCAACCAGGGGCACATTTATGTTTAACGGCCGAGCGGCCGCCAAACTTCGGCCCAACCAGCGGGCCAAGATCCGACGTGACAAGATCGGTTTTATATTTCAGTCATTTAACCTTATACCGCGCATGACTGTACTAGAAAACGTTGCCCTGCCGCTTGTTTATAAAGGCACTCCATATGTTAAGCGTCTCAAGATTGCCAGCGCCATGTTAGATCGAGTCGGGCTTAAGGATCGGGAATACTACTTGCCCCGGCACTTAAGCGGTGGCCAGGCCCAAACTGCAACTATTGCCCGGGCACTAATTAACAACCCGCCAATAATTATCGCTGATGAGCCGACCGGTAATCTAGATAGCAGCGGCAGCCGGTTAATCTTGGAGCTACTTAGCGAGATTCATAAAACTGGCACAACAGTTCTACTCGTAACCCATAACCCGGAGATAACCCGCTATGCCACCCGAGTAGTTTATATGCACGACGGTCTTATTATTCACGATGAGAAAACTTCGATTGGCGACGTTGCTCCCTTGGCTCAAAAAGTAATGTATAGCGTGCCGGCTACGACCGAGGAAGATGATTTCGCCGGAGTATCAACTCTCATGAAAGCCTTCCCAGCAATTGCCTCCGATTCAGGCTATCCCAAATCAGCAAAAAAATCTAAGGCTCGCAAAAACCGCGCTAAAACTAAAAAGAAGCGAAAGGTCAAAACGTGAGCTTTATATCAAAAGTTGATCTTAAGATCGCTTTAAACTCCGTCAAATTAACCCGCTGGCGAAGCTTTTTGACAATTCTAGGAGTAGTAATCGGTATAAGTTCAGTTATAACGGTTGTTAGTATTGGTGAAGGCATAAAGGACCAAATCAATAACCAAGTTAACCAACTGGGAAAAGATTTAATCACCGTCCGCCCCGGTACATATTCCAGCAGCGGGCTAAACAGCCTAAGTATTCTTTCAACTAATAGTACCGGCAGTTCGCTGAGTGCTCAAGACGACCGCATCGTAAGCACAACTAACGGCGTAGGATCGTCTTCGCCGCTTAGCGTTATCCCCGGGGTCGTTTCGGCGCCAGGACAAAGCGTAAGTAACCCCTTAGTAATCGGCGCTTCTCCATCGATTCAAGGGATCTTGAACCAAGGGCTGCAGTATGGCCAATTTTTCGTGGATAATGACACGGTTGATACAGCAGTGGTAGGACAAGCTATCGCCAGCCGGCTGTTCCCTGGCGAAGTGGCTCTAGGACACAGTTTCAGCTTCTTAGGCCAGACGTTTATCGTGCGTGGGGTGTTTGATTCTTTCGACGCTCCGCCGCTTTCACTGCAGGCTAATTACAACGACGCCATCTTTATACCATTTAGTCTGGCCAACCAGCTAGAGAATAATAGCGCGGTAATTTCTGAAATATTAGTAAAGCCCACAAACTCGAATGACACTAGGTCGGTAGCTAGCACTATAAATTCTAACTTGCTTAAAGCCGACGGCGGGGTTCAGGATTTTACCGTTTTACGTCAGAGCCAAGGACTAGTTATAACCAATAATATTTTGGATCTACTGGCCAAACTAATCGTTGGTATCGCTACCATATCTTTGCTTGTAGGAGGTGTTGGGATAATGAACGTCATGTTAGTATCGGTCAGCGAGCGCACTCAGGAAATCGGTATTAGAAAAGCTATTGGTGCGACCAACAAGCAAATACTGGCACAGTTTTTGACAGAAGCCATGATTCTTAGTTTATTTGGCGGTCTGGTGGGGATTATTGTCTCTTTTGCCATCAATGGAGTGCTCAGGGTTTTTACTGGCCTGCAGCCGGTAATCGTTTGGCAAATCGTCGTGATATCGACCGTCGTTTCGCTAATTATCGGTATCGTGTTTGGGATTATGCCGGCTTTTAAAGCGGCCCGCAAAGAACCGATTGACGCTCTAAGATATCAATAAAGTCTAGAAGTAGTGGCCGTAGTAATACCAAAAGTGCTTGAGTATAAGTCCGGCGATAATCACGAACCAAAGCACCAAGATATCAAGGTGGTGCCGCATTAGAAAATTAGATAGCCTTTTAGACTTGCCAAGCTTTATATTGCCAGTTTGAAGATTGTACATAGTTATATAAATAAACGAGGTAATTGTTACTATCCACGTCCCCATACAGTATGGGCAGAGGGCGTGTATGTGATAAACCGTCTCGAAAAACAGCCAAGTGACCATGGCTATTCCGCCAATTGCGCCGATTTCTAGCCCTACATAGTACCAGCGCTTAAGTTTGGCACCGCTTAACATCACTACGCCACTAGTAAGTAGTACCGGAAAGGCCGCCAGCCCAATGATAGGATTTGGGAAACCGAAGATGTGAGCTTGGGATGACTTCATAACCGAGCCACAGCTGATTATCGGGTTTAAGTTGCAGCTAGGGATGTAATTAGGGTTGGCCGCTAACTTCAACTCATCGTAGGTCAGTGCAAAAGCCATAATCATACCGATTACGCCACAGATAATTAAAAGTACCGGCAGTATCTTAACGAAATTAGGTAGTGGTTTTTTATCTACGGATTTTGACATATCTTGGCTTCAGTATATCAGCACCACATGGTTTTTACTGTGCGCACTGACCAGTTGATACCGGGACATCAGTCTGTTCGGCTTGATGGAGTTCGCTAACAGCCTTTTGCATGGTTAGGGCGTAGCCAACCTGGTTGTAGGTGGTTGACTGGGCAAATACTATACCAATAACCTGTCCGTTAGCTGTAGCCAAAGGCCCTCCGGAATTGCCTGGTATGACCGTGGCCTTGATTTCATATATATTACGGTTGGTATTGCCCTGGCCGTAAATATTAGCGCCATCAGCTACGAATTCGTCTAGGATAGCGGCTGGATCAGCCATGAACCCTCCCCCGCCCGGATAGCCCATAACGACAGCTGAAGTACCGTTGGCAGCAATTGTCGTATCAATAGTAAGTGGTGCACCGGCCAAATTGTCAACTTGCAGCACGGCGAAATCAAGATTTGGATCAAACCAGATCGCCGTAGCGGCATGATCACCATTACTATCGAGTACGTAAGGCTGGGCAACGCCAGCTACCACGTGAGCATTAGTGACCACCAGGTCCTTGGCTACTACGAAACCCGATCCTTCGACTATGCCTCCGCAGCCTCGTCCTTCAACCTTAACCACTGAAGCCCGGTCTTTGTTTACGGCGGCCGTTAAAACACCAAGTGACGGTGTCGGCGTGTTTATATTAAGCGGCACTGGCTCGGCACCGTTAAAAACCTGCGGGAAGCCGTCGGGATCGATGGCGTGGCTTAGTTCGGCGATGGCTGTCGGCGCCGGGGGCAATTTTCTATCTAAAAAGCTAATTATCGACGAGTTTCGTAGATCATTTTGCAGATTCGGGAATGGTAGACGTACCAATATAGCGGCCGTTAACCAGACGGTCACCAGTAGTGTAAGCATTCCAATAACTGCTCCGGCGCTCCTGTCAGCTATTTGTCTGTCCTTGTTTTTGTCAACCCGTTTTTTTAGGATAACCCCAACGTACTCACCGACAGCGAGTAGTACCAGCCCAAAGCTGATGGTTACGATAAGAGCTACCCAGGAACGCGACAGCGAGGTATGAGCGAAATGAACAAACCAATGGCTGACCCAGGCACCAATAAATATCCCCAGAAAAAAGCCGATAGTTGAGAAAATCTGCTGGATAGCGCCCACCTCTGCTCCTCGGAGTATAGACAGGATAATCAGGACAATGATTAATACGTCAATAAGATTCATAATATTACTTGAGTATTTTATCAAACAAAATCACTTTAGTGATCATAGACCAAAATCTAGCATGTTTATTATGTTGTCTAGTAGAATTCAAATCTCTAGTGCTGTCCAGGTTCAGATACATCGAGGATGGTTCTAGAATATATCTAGGAGGATCTTTAGATGAAAGGCAGTGTTGGTGTTCCAGCTGGGATTAGAAGCATAGCCCCACCAGAGCTAAGGCAGATTAAACAAACAA
>DATKHB010000022.1:0-12382 GCA_035510455.1 Saccharimonadales bacterium (SeqCode)
GCTCATCTGCCTTCCTAAACCAAGCTAGTCTAATCCTAGCTCCGTAAACCTGGAGCTGCTTCTGTGTCATTGTTCTTGTACTCACTTTCATTACTCCTTTCTATTGTATTGAAAGTGTCCAAGATGTTCGGTGCCTTAAGACACTATCGTCTAGCCAAATAGCTAGAGATCCCGATTAATTCTTAACTCTTTTTTGGTTCTTGTTTTTTAAAATCAAGCGCTCCGGAATTAACGCAATATCTTAAGCCCGTAGGTTTATCAGGTGCATCATCAAACACGTGTCCTAGATGACTGCCACAGTTAGCGCACGACACTCCTATCCCGTAATAGCCAAAAGACATGTTGGGATCCAGCCTTAATGCACCCTTGTTAGCAATGTCATAAAAGGCCGGCCATCCGCTGTTAGAATCAAATTTAGTATCACTTGCGAAAATTTTGGCACCGCAAGCCGCACAATCATACTCGCCAGTTTCCTTGTTGGCTAGCAAGCTGCCAGTAAAAGGCTGCTCTGTACCCTTCTTCCGCAACAAACGATACCTTTCCGGGCCCAATTTTTCTTTCCATTGGTCTTCGGTCAGTTGAACGGCCATACTTAGGTTTTCTTTTTATCTAGCTTGTCGAGTTTTAGGCTTTTTATAACGACGTAAACAACCATTAGAATAATAATGAAAGTAATGGTATCGCTGATGACCTGGCCGTAATTTAGAGGGTCTTTACAGACCCCAGCGGCAGTCTTTAGACAGGCTACCTTCTGGCTGAGGTCGATACCTCCGGTAAACAAACCGATAAATGGATTCAACATATTAGTGACAATAGACTTCACTAGCGTATTGGCTGATGTACCGATAACGAACCCCACCCCGAGCCCCACAACTCCCTGTTCCCTTATAAAGTCGACAAAACCCTGGAACGGTGCCGGAACTTTTAGCGGCGGGAACTCACGCTGATGAGCGGGCTGATTGCTTATAGTCTGATTTAAGCGAACTGACCTTGATTTAGACTTGGATTTAAACGGAGCCATTGCCTCTATTGTAGCGACAACAAGCTTCTATTAAAAGTTGTTAAGCTTTAGCTTAGATTCTATCCGGTGCGGGGATACCTAAAACGTCTAGGCCGGATTTTAAAATATCAGAATACTTACGAACCAAGTTAACCCTAATATTTTCACGCTCATCGCCCAGCACTCTGTTATGCTCATAAAACTGATTAAAAAGCTGAGCTAATTCGTATAGATAGCCACAAAGCTGGTGAGGCAACAATTCGCTAACGGCTTTGTCTAATACATTTTGGTAGTCACCCAGTTTCCTGAGTAAGCGGCGTTCGTCTTTGTCAATATCGCCCGGCAATTCCTGAGATTCAGAAGTTACCTTGGCCAGAATGCTTCTAGAACGGGCATAAGCATACTGAAGGTACGGTCCGCTGTTGCCTTCTAGGCTAATCGCATCGTTGACATCAAATACGAGATCACTGCCGATACGATTTTTCAGCATCGAATAACGGAGCGCGCCAACTATTGTCTGCTCTTGGCCCTCATGTGAAGATTTACGGCTGCTTAACGCCGATTTAATGGCTTCGATCAGCCAGCCGATATTAATGGCATTGCCGGTACGGCTGCTCATCTTACCGGTCGATAGCTTAACCATGCCCGTAGAGATATTGCGAGTCATCTTGGCTACTTCAGGCATTATTAGCTCGGCCGCTTTTAGAATAACTTCAAAATATTCCTTCTGCTCGTTAGCGGTCACAATATAGCTGGCCTGAGGGTTGAAATCCTCGGCTTTTAGCTTCATCAGCCCAAGATCCCTAGCCTCATACAGCGTTAACCCTCTTGAACTAATAAATACCCTGGTGTGCAAACCATACTTTTCGCCTTCGAATATGACCGCTCCATCGCTTTTTGTAAAAACTGGGCCGATATTGGACTCGACTATTCCTCTGCCAGCATTGTCGGCATCACGTTCCAGGTAACGTTTTTCAACAGGACGGCTGCCAATACTTTGGAAGATCCTGTCAAAATACTCAAAACTCCAGCTATTGCAGATTTCATAAACAGTTTTAAAAATTGGATCGTCTAAAACGAATGACTGCTGAGATAGATCTTCAATCTCCTTTTTTGCCGAAGCATCTTCTTCGTAGGCCGTAGAACCTTCTAGGTATTTTTGGCTTAAAAAGGTTGGCCGTTTGGTTTCTGGTATGGTCTTTAACTTATCTGGATCACCGTCAATAAAACGCAAAATAGCCCACATGCTTTTGCCAACGTGCAAGCCGACATCGCCGTGATAGCTAACCCGATGGACTTTGGCTTGGCCTAGCCCCAATAAATTAGATATCGTATCTCCTACTACTGAATTGTAGGCGTGGCCGATGTGCAGATCTTTAAATGGATTCGGATTATTGGTCTCGATGACTATCGATTGGTCTTTATAAGTCATTGGTTTGTAAGTTTCGGTTTCATTAGCTCGCTCCCATAGAGCACTCACAGAAAGACGTATATTTATAAACCCAGGTTCGGCTATATCGACGGATTCGGCATCATCAGATAGTTTCTCTTGCAATGACTTAGCAATCTTGTCAGCTATTTCATGCGGAGCTTTGTGGTTCTGGTCGGCCAATTGTAATGCAACGTTAGTGGAATAATCGCCAAACTGTTCTTCGGGTACGCTTATAACCGGCTCAACCTCAACATCAAAGATTTCGCTGACAACCTCTTTAATTTTTGCTTGAAGTTTTTCTCGCATGACCCCAGTATATCAACATCTATTTAATTACTCTTTGGAGACAGTAAAAAGTTATGCTTCCGCGGGTCGACCAAATTTTCGGATAATTTTTGTAGCCCGCCAGGCTAAGATATAGAAAACACTAATAAACACAAAAAATGTTAGTGTCGTAGTGAATGCCTGAACATGCCCCTTCGGGTTGGTAATTGTCTCGGAGACATCAAATAGAATCCCTGGAAAATTTATCAGTAAGTCCCACGAACTCCACCGTAGGTCCCTGCCTAAATAGATCGCATAGCTGCACAAGAATAGGCTCAGCCCTATTAAAAAAGTAGACATCCTGGCGGATATACGTTTTAGCAATTCGTTATGGATCAGAAAAACACTTAAATATCCGAGCATTAGCCCGTTAATAATAAATGACTCAAACATTACACTGTCAAACAAAACGTGAGACTGACCAACACCTTGCAAGTGAATTAAGTCACTCACTAAGTAGAAGCTGTTGGGCAGGAAACTGAGCCATAAAACCGTCAACAGCATTGGTCGCCAGTTGAGCCAAGGCCATTTTTTAAGACAGATCAACAACCATCCGATAAACAATATCGGCAGCCAAGCTAGAAACAGATTATAGATCCAATAAATTAGGGCCGCACTATGATTAGCAATCGCATCGCCTAGGCAAAGGCCGATACTCACCAAACTAGTCAATAAAAGAAGCTTTATTAAGGCTCCCGTTCGGGAGCGTAAGAAGAGCATAACGATATTATATCAGTTTAGGACTTATATAACTGGGGTGAGGCTATTTGTCTTTGGAAACATTCAGGCTAACGACAAACTGCGCACCGCCTTCGGGATAATTACGAGCGACAATCGTCGCCCGATTAATCTGGGCAATTTGATTTCCTAGAGCTAAGCCGAGACCGTATCCGCTGGTCTGGCCAGTTCGGGATTTATCGCCACGGTATAAACGATCAAAAATATACGGCAGGTCACTCTCTGAAATTCCGGGGCCTTGGTCCCTGACACTGATATGATATTGATTTTTGATTTTTAGACCATCGATAAATATCTTGGTTTTATGAGGGCTGTACTTAATGGCGTTATCGATAACTATGTTAAGGAGATGAACTAGGCTATCGAAGTTACCGCGCACCTTTGAAGGGTGGATATTAGTAACGAACTCGATGCCTTTTTTGTCGGCGAGTTTTTGATTCTGCTCTACTGAGGCAGTAACTATAGTCTGCGCATCAAGTGCTGATAGTTTTATAGCAATAGCTTCATACTGGCTTAAAGATAATAGATGCGATGATAGCTCTTCAAGACGTTGAACTTCTTCGAGGTTGCTTTCGATTAACCCCCGAGCGTCTTTTTCGCTAAACTTGTTCTGTTTCAGGAATACTTCATTCTCAACTCTTAGGCTAGCAAGAGGTGTTCGCAGTTCATGACTGGCATCAGCTGCAAAACGTGATTGCATCTCATGAGCATTCTCGATAGGTCTTAGAGTACGGCCAGCAAACCAGTAACTGATAATCCCCCCAATAACTAAAGCTACGACATTGATTAATACCACGTCGTAGTTAAGAGTGTGACTGATAGCGGCGTCCTGGTTAGACTCAAAATGGCTAAAGGTGCTGCCAGGGTCAGGCGGAACCGAATACATATGCAGGAACAACCTTTTAACGGCTCCGTGCTGAGCTAGACTGGTATGATCTAGCTCCAGTTGCGCCAATCCCCTGACCCCGATGGTTAAGGATAGACTAAAGACTAAGATGACAATTAGGTAAAAGCCAGTAAGCTTAAGCCGGGCTGACCTAAAAATCGAAAATTGCTCGGTATTAACTTGAAAATACTCTTTGACCCGATCGTAAAATGATGAAAATGAAAATCGACTCATTTGTAAAATTTAATTGACTTTGTAGCCATAGCCCCGCACCGTTTTAATGACGGCTTCCCCAGGACCAATTTTTTTGCGAACGTTGGCGACGAAAGTCTCGACCGTGTTGTGTTGTACTCGGGATTCATCCGCCCACACGTGGTCGAGCAGCTGATCCTTGCTTAAAACTTCACCCTTATGGCGCATCAAGTATTCAAGCAGCTGGAACTCTTTGGCCGTCAGATTAACAGGCTGGGTTTTATAGATCACATCCTTGCTAATAACATTCAGTTCCAAGGCTCCCGCCTTCAAACTGTTGCCAGTGTGCGCCTTAGGACGTCGAAGCAATGCTCGGATTCTGGCCAGCAGCTCATCATAAGAGAAAGGCTTCTGTAGATAATCATCGGCGCCTACGTCTAGACCTCTTACGCGATCACCGATCGTGGATCTAGCTGTTAGCATCAATATTGGCATCTGTTCGTTGCCGTCCCGCCATGTTTTTATAAGGGCTGGCCCGTCTTTAGAACCGGGGATCATCCAGTCAAGCAGCACCAAATCATAACTATTGGAAACTGTCAGTGACTCTGCCTGATCACCGTCGAATGCCACATCGACAATATATCCCTCTCCCTTTAATCCTTTTTCAAGGCTACGGGCAATTTTTTCTTCGTCCTCGACAACTAATATCTTCATAAATTCCTTATATTAAACTGAGTACTTAAGGTCAATTATTGCCTAACTTACTGTAAATTACCTGCAAAATATATTGAGTCTATTCGGCGAGTTCATGTTTAAACTCCTCTATCATGTCCACTGGCGTAGGATTAATCCCGTTTAATAAGGCTAGGTATAGGGAAACGAAATCCCCAAGCACTAAAGTCCACAGCAGCTGGTCGAGAAGATTGGAGCCTTCTGCTGAAACTACTATTGGGCTAGGTCTTAAGCCTGACAGAAGTTTCTCGGTCAATTCAAATCGTTTCCTGATATGTTCAATGTCCAAATTAGACCTCAAATCAATAACCGCGTAAGGCTTGTCGACTGGTTGTTTGGTCCAGCCCAGAAACTCGTTGTGGTTGAACTCGGGGTACTGGTTGACCCAAGCTAGATGTTTGGCGTCCTCATTAAAGTTTATTTTCCACTTATAGGCCACCGGATATAACAAAGGTCCGCTATAGACCACTATCGATTTACCTACTAACTCAAGAGCAATTTGCTTAGCTTTATTCTCTTTGGTGGGGACATCCGGTCTTAGTTTAGCGGCCGTTTGATCGATAAACTCTTGCCTGCTGACCAACAAATCGGTCGCCTTATTTGATAAATTATAGCTGTCAAATATCTTAGCCAGGGCTTTTAGGGTGAACAGTGTGGCATAGCGGGGCTGGTAGCCTACCGGTAATTTTAACGTCGGGTAGCCCTTGTCCTGAGCAAACTTTGTGAGTTCGCCGTCCGAAGCAATAATTATAATGTTCGCGCCTTTAGCTTCGGCTTCAACTAGTGCGTGTAAAGTCTCCTCGGTATTCCCGGAGTAACTGGAAGCAATAAACAGCGTAGCGTCAGAAACATACGCCGGGAGAGTGTAGTCGCGAACGATTTCCATGGGGACTGGTAAATCCAGCCATTTTTGGGTAATAAGACCAGCTAGCGCCGATCCCCCCATGCCGGCTAGTACTACATTATTAACCGTAGTCTGTTTGGCGTTTATATCAAACTCAACTTTGAGCTGCTGGGATTGTTTTTCGGATATTCCGAGAGCGTCCTGGGGATCATGAATATGAATATATTTAAGGTCATCAAGCATACTCACCATTAAACTCCTTGTGCTATAATTCTGCTTAATATAGTATAACGTAAAGATCACATTTTAAGGGGGATATATGTTTGGGCACCAAGACGATCAAGTTACTACCGATCCGTTAACGGATAATTCTTCACCAGCTCAACCCGCTAATGACAATTCGTTCGTGGTTGGCGATAATGGTAGCCACTCTGATAGTCCTACTAGTCTCACCGAACCTTCAACTGAGCATCAATCAGATTTGCCAGTACCGACGACTTCGGATACGCCATCCTTGCCCGAAGAGCCACAAACCAGTGACAATGATAACGATAACGTGACTACTAATCCGAACCATGACTTAATAATCCCAACTTCGGACGATACGAGCGCTGATCCTGTTTCTGCCCCAGACGACGTAACTCCTAAAGTTAACGAACCAGATTCAGATTCCTCGACTAACGATTTGCTTGACGTCAAGAAAAAAGCCTTGCAGGAGCTTACTCCTCTTGTTAGCCACCTTGAACAGCCCCCAGAAGAGCAATTCCGAACCATGATGATGATGATCCAAGCATCTGATAACCAATCACTTATCGAATCTGCTTACGAAGCGGCGCATAAGATAACTGATGAAAAAGCTCGAGCCCAAGCTCTCTTAGACGTAGTTAATGAAATAAACTATTTCACTCAAAACCCATCAACTGAGTAGCCCTTAGGCTACTATTTACATCATCCCCATACCGCCCATATCAGGAGCGGCTGGTGCGTCTTTCTTTTCTGGTACTTCTGCGACCAAAGCTCCCATAGTGGTGGCTGTTCCGGCAATTGAAACAGCATTTTGAAGAGCTTCTTTGGTTACGCGCGTAGGGTCAATTACTCCAACTGATTTAAGATCTACAAGCTTAGCCGGATTGTTTACATCAACGCCTTGCCCAACTTTAGCAGCCTTAACCTTAGGCAACCATTCATCTGCGTTAAGGCCAGAATTTGTAAGTAGGATTCTGAAGGGTTGTTCAAGGGCTATCTGAAGTATTTTGGCACCGGCTGCTTGTGAGTCGTTGCCGTCGGTCTTGATTACGTTAGTCAAATTAACCAGAGTTACGCCGCCGCCAGGCACAATACCTTCATCGAGGGCCGCTTTGACAGCCGCAACAGCATCGTCAACGCGGAATTTCTTCTCTTCGATTTCAGTTTCTGTAGCGCCACCAACTTTTATAACGGCTACTTTACCGCTTAAGCTAGCCCGTCTCTTTTCGAGGTTCTCTTTGTCGTATTCGCTGGTCGCTTGAGAAACTTGGGCATTAATCTGCTTAATCCTAGCCTGAACTTCGGCTGATGATCCCCCGCCTTCGATAATCGTTGTCTGATCTTTGGTGACAATCACTCTTCGGGCAGTCCCTAGCATATCCAGCTCAGCGTTTTCGAAGTTATAGCCGCTGTCTTCGCTTATAACTGTCGCTCCTGTCAAGATAGCGATATCGTTTAAAATATCCGTTCGGCGATCACCAAAAGCTGGTGCTTTGATAGCGACCGTATTAAATACACCTTTCAAACGATTTAGTACAAGTGTGCCTAAAGCCTCGCCCTCTACATCTTCAGCGATCAACACTAGATCTTTCTTGCCTGATTGAGCCATTTTTTCCAAAACAGGTAAGAAATCCTGTATTGAACTAATCTTTTTATCTGTTATTAAAATTGCTGGCTTGTCATAAACAGCTTCCATTCTCGCTGTATCAGTTACCATATAAGCGCTAACAAAACCCCGGTCAAAAGTAAAGCCTTCAACGACTTCGCTTTCTAACTTCAAACCTTGTCCTTCTTCAACAGTAACAACACCGTCCTTACCGACTTTTTCGATAACCTCGGCGATTAATAGGCCGACTTCTTTGTCGCCAGCCGAAATAGTAGCTACCTCAGCTACTCGAGATTTTTTGCCCTGAATATCTTCTGTAAATGATTGAAGTTTGGCAATAACTTCTCGAGCAGCGCCTTCTAGACCTTTGCGCAGTAGCATCGGGTCATGGCCGGCAGCGATTAATTTATTGGCCTCGTTAAGAATATGGTAAGTCAAAACTGTGACGGTGGTAGTACCGTCTCCGGCGACATCATTCATCTTGGTGGCAGCTTGCTTAATCAGCTCAGCGCCGACTTTGTAGCCCAAAGTTTCGTCGTCAACTTCGGCTATCTCAACACCTTTAGCAACGGTAACTCCGTCGTGGCTGACGGTTGGATTGCCATAGGACTTGCTGATAACTACGTTACGACCCTTTGGCCCCATGGTAGTCTTTACTGCGTCATATAATATTTTTGCTCCACCCAGCACTCGGCGCCTCGCATCGTCATCATAAAAAACTTTTTTTGCCATAATTATTTAATCCTTCTCGTTATGTCTTTACTTAACGGTTGCTAAAATATCTTCTTCTTTTACTAATATGAATTCCTCACTGCCGATTTTTACGTCAGTAGTGCTGTAACCCTTATAGATAATCTTGTCACCGGTTTTAACCTGTTTTACTTCTTTACCAACCGCAATGACCTTGGCTACTTTCGGTTTTTCCTGGGCGTTGTCCGGTAAATAAAGACCGCTGGCCGTTTTAGTTTGGGGAACTTCAGATTGGGCCACTACATAGTCTTTTAGTGGTTGAATAGGTGTGCTCATTTTGCGATATTCCTCCTTGGTCTTAATTGAGTTTCATTAGCACTTTATGCATTTGACTGCCAATGTATCAGCACTCATAATATAAGAGCGCTAATTAATCTGTCAAGCGCTTAGGGTTGTTGAGCACTAAACGGCAACCTAAATATTAATTCTTCGGTTAAACTTACCAATCTTAAATCGTCTTCGTTCGGAGGTAGTAGGCGGCCGGGATCCAAATAATCCTCATTACTAAGTATACCCGCGCCAAAGTTCCCTTCCGACAAATCTCTCTCTAGTCTTTCTCGGTCTATAGACAACTCATCATTATCCTCAAAGACTACAACGTGTTTTGGTGTCACAGCAAACTTTACTTCTTCGTCCCCCCCATACGTTAATTTAAAGAATAGCATGCGCCAATTTCCAGCTTTATCTTTGAGATACTGGTTGTCGGTGTAGGGCAAATAAACTCCAAGTCTATCGGGATTACCAGATAGGCTGTCCCTGTTGCCCCGGCTAAGAATAATCCTAGTGGCGGGTAACGGCATCTCCCTTATTGTGTGCTGGTAGTAATGAACAGAGAGATTATTTCCGCTAGCTTCTTGTTGGGCTCTGGTTGCCCAGTTTAAGATATAGTCTCCCTTACTTAAAACAAGACCACAATATGCTTGAACGGCCTCTTCAAGTTTTGGGTCTGGTGACTCGGGAAAATTTCTTATCCGTCTAGGATTTCTAATCATAAGTATATTTTATCGTTTCATCGCCTAATACCTACCAATAAATATAGTTTTGTAATTTTAAAACTTCTTCCCTATTTTGTCAATTATATTCTTGCACACCTATATACTTGACGTTACCATAGCTACTACTGACCTCAAATAAACCTATAGAGTTTAGGCAGTTAATTTATACTAATTATTTGCCACAACAGCGTTTAGCGATGTTTGAAGCTGAGCAACACTTGGCTTTATATTCTCCGCCTGCAAGGCAGCTTCTGGCAAAACAACTGTATTCAGTTCGTTAGTATCATTGGCAAAATCGGTATTTAATCCATCGAAACCGAGACCTGTCTGAGCAGAAGAATTATCAAGTGCTATCCACGAATTAAGGTCGATACCCAATTTAGTTAAAAAGTCATTAGCATACAGCTTCTCGGTAGCCGCCATGCCTGATGGGACAGTAACATGGGGTGATTCGTTACTCTTAAGATTGGCAACATATTGTACTTCATACTCCATTGTTTGTTTAAGAGTTGTCGAGGGATTCGTATTGGGGTTTTTAAGTATCGATTCCAGAGCAATAATTGGGCCATACAACCTACTAATACAATAGGGCGTAATATTAGTACCAGATGGGTTAAGAAAGCTTTCAGTTGACATGCTACTAGTTGAAGTGAATAGATTATTGAGGTCTGTATACTCCTTATGAGTTTGTCTTGCCTGGGGTAAGATGCTAGCTAATATAAAGGAGTGATATACTGGCTGTGCTTGTTTAGCAGTTTGCAAATCTGTTTTAATTTTGTACTGTAGGGTCGTATATTGAGCATCAGCACTGCCCGTACTATTTGAAGCGTTCCAAGCCATAGTGGCAGTGGTGCTACAATCATACATCTTAGCGAAAACACCACCATTACTCTGAAGTAATGTGTGCATATCTTCAGCATAATAGGAGTAGCTTAGACTGGCTGTATATTGCTTGTAGGCTGTTTGATAATTGTTGGCAAGCTTTAGTTGGTAAAGTACTAGTCCTAAAAGGACAAGCAAGATCACTATGATTCCTGTGATAATTTTAGACTTCTTGGTAAACTTTTTAACTGGTTTTGTGGGTCGTGTCGATGAGGCGGATGAAAGCGTTTGGTTATTAGTTGGGGGTTGTTCCGTTTGATCTGATGAAACATTGTTCCGATTTTCAGGAGTTTGTTGTGATTCTTCCATACGTGAACAGCATATCACGCATACATGCATTTTAATATCAGACTAAGTTAAACAACCTTTAACTAGGAGCCCATATACAAGTTTAAAATTCTATTGGTCTAACTATTTAAGTCTTTTTTCTTGAACGGTTTAACTTTAACTATCTTCTTCATTGCTTCGTCAAAAGGCATATCTATTTTTAGTGGTGGTAGTCTTTTTTTCTTAGGCTTGGGTTTATCCATTTCTCAATAATAAACTAATTAGAAACAGTATGTATATTTATATATAATAAAGGGAGAATAATTAGACATATTTTAGTCTGTTAGTTGGCAAAGTTTTAGTTATTTGCGATAACAAGTAAAACTATGACTTATGTATTAGATTTTCGTAAGTTAGTTTCTTGTTATTAGCCGATTTAAACCACAGATCAAATCTCTCCCCATCAGTAAGCTTTCTAGTATTGTACTTATACATAAACTCATCACAGTACTTATCTAAGTGCTTAGTGCTTACTCCCATATAGATAGCTTTAAGCCCTAGTTTTAGATGATCCCAGATACCACCCTCAATGGTGTTTGTGTGAACTGGGCCTTTAGCAAACTCTAGGATGGAGTGATTAACACTATCGTGGGCGTAACCTCGCTTATTTAGGTTTTTATAGGCGGTTAATTGGTCACTATAAATAATTGCCTCAGGGCTAATAGATTTTTGTATTTCTGGTATAAGAACTCTTGCACCTGAAGTTCTAACATGAGCTAGCTTAGTTCTTCCGCCACGCTCAACTGCGCCAAATACAATAGCTTTGTCAAACTTAGAGCCACGTACTCCGGGATTCTTGCCACCAATATAAGTTTCGTCTATTTCAACTATTCCTTCTAAGGGTCTATCATCAAAAGTTGAGTTAATGCTATGTCTTATCCTATGGAGCATATGCCAAGCAGACTTTTGGGTAATACCTAAATACTTAGCTAGTTGGATAGAAGATATACCTTTCTTAAGGCTAGTAGCTAAATATATAGCTAGAAACCAGCTTTGCAGTGGTACAGCAGAATCTTCAAAGACAGTGCCGACTCTGACGCTAAAGGGTTGCCTACACACAGCGCATTTAAGTAGTCTGGTATCTTTTAGTTTATATATCTTTGCTCCCACTACCCCACACCTGGGGCAAGTTGAATTGTCTCCCCAGCGCATTTGTTGTAGATAATCTCTGCATGCTTTTTCATCTGGGAATCTTTTGTAGAAGTCTATTAGATTATTACCCTCATTCATACCTCTATTGTACCGAAGTAGTATGGTAATGTCAAGTATATAAGTGCGTATTCTTGAGGGTTCTCACACCCTATTGGTACAGATCCATAGAAAAGGAGAATAATATGGACATGTACAACTTAAGACAAATCCCAAGTGAAGCTAAGGTTCAGAAGTATTTAAGATATGCCATCTTTGGTTCAGGCAAGTTGTTTTGCC
>DATKHB010000023.1:0-88581 GCA_035510455.1 Saccharimonadales bacterium (SeqCode)
AGCTTCAGTAATGTGACGAATATTGATAGGATCATGCCATCTCACGTTGGTTACTCGGACATGGTGGTCACGGGGTGCCCGGAACTCATGCCCGTGGTAAACCGGGTTGTCATCAATCTCAATCTTGCTAAATAGGGCTAGACAAAAGTGCCGCTTAATATCCTCGTTAGCTTTTACATACGCTTTACCTATATCTAAGCCTTGAGCCAGCTCTAATGCCCGATCCCGCCTGGCATTTATGATAGCCAGTCGCTCTTCGGCTTCAGTAATGACAGCTTCCGCTTGCTCAATCTCCTTGGCGATGCGTTTCTGCTCACTCTTCAGTAGACTATCTTGAATGACTTTATCGTAGTAGGCTTGCATGACGTTATCCCGCTCAGCCAGTAACCTATCGCGTCGACCAGTTTGCTGCTTGACATCAGTTTCAGCATAGCGCTGTTCGCTAGCCAGTTCTTTGCTGATCTCAGCAGTTAGTTTCTGCCGGTCACTATCGGAAAACTTCAATTGCTTAATGGTATTTGTTACTGCTTCCTTGATTAGCGGCATTGGAATATAAACCTGTGGACAGCCGTTGTCTCGTTTATTCATGCAAAAGAAATATTCGTAGTTTTTGCGGTTCGGCTTTCTCGACAGCATATAACACATATGCCTCTGGCACTTACTGCATAACAACATCCTGGATAGGTACGGATAGTGCTTACGATGCCTATTCTCCCGTACGTAACGGCTAGCTCTCACAGCCTCACAGGCTGCAAAGACAGCGGGAGTTACTAACGGCTGATGATTACCCTTATACTCCACGCCACAGTAGGTGATATAGCCGAGATAGTAGCGATTAGTTAACATTTTATTCAGACCGCTATGGCTTATGGGCTCAACGCTAGAGCGAGCCCGCAATCTACTGCGTAAACCACGCTTGGATAGCTCCTTCACTAAACGCAGTTCGCTGTAATCACCGGTAGCGTAACGTTCAAATGCCCAACGAATTAATGGTGCTCGTACGTTGTCCAGCCCCACAGTATGTATCTCCCGTCGGTTCGTCCGCTCAGTTACATTAGCGTAGCCAATTGGAGCCTGATATGGCGTGCCGCCTTGCTTAGCTTTCTCAGTAGCGCCTTTCAGAGCTTCAGCAGCCAGGTTGCGGCTGTAGAACTCAGCAATAGTGGCCATAATGCCGTGCAGTAGTCTACCAGAAGGTGTTTCGTCAATGTTCTCTGTAACTGAGACCAACTGCGCTCCGCCTTTCTGAATCGCCAAGCCAATGGTCACATCGTCATGCAGATTTCTAGCTAGACGATCGATCTTATGGACAATGACATACTGGATGCCTTTTTTATCACACAGATCACTCAGCAATCGCTGTAGTTCTGGGCGGGCAGCAGATCTAGCTGACTCACCACGGTCAGCATATTCCTTAATGACGGTTGCCCCGAGATCCTTGGCTTTTTTACGACAAGCCTCTCTTTGTGCCGGAATAGAGAATCCATCCCGATTAGTATTACCTTTTGTTGCTTGATCGAGTGTTGACACTCGAAGATATATTGCTACTTTCATAGCTGTTCCTCCCTTATTATGTTTGCCTAGTCATAATAGGGGGAACAGATAGAGGGCATAACATCTCTAACTCTTAGGTTAAACGTGAGAGTTGATACTCTGTCCTAAAACTTCCTGCTGAACCTTTATGTAATAATGGATTAACTTGTAGATAAATAACTATCTGTTAATCGTTGTAATTGACACGGTAATGCTTATATACTAAAGTAACAGGAGAAATGTGGCAAAAGCCATATTATGCTGCTTCTATCTGGTGTTTAAGGAGAACGCGTGGATACAGAAATTATTAACTACACTCTGAAAGATTTGCCGATTGATAAGGTCGAGTGCGACATGCATCAACCGCGCGATAATCCGAGTAATCCAATCGCTCTTAAGAGCCTTAAAACTTCTGTAGCCAAACATGGCATTCAGCAACCAATCACTGTTACCGAAACTACTCCTGGACGCTTTATTATCATTGATGGTCATCGCCGGTACTACTGCGCTAAGGAACTAAACTTTGAGGCTGTACCTTGTTTGATCTACCCGAACCTTAACCCAGGCGAATTTGAGGTTAGACGCTATGCCATGCAGAATCTTCGCCGACCGTGGAAACCACTTGAGCGAGCCGACTCGCTAAACCGCATGAAGGATAAGCTAGGTTGTACGTCAGCCCGTGAGTTAGCTCTACAAACTGGGCTTTCTGAATCTGCGACTGCTGACTACCTTCATTTGCGGGATCAGCAGTTGCATCTACTCAACAGACTAGCTGATCGTGGCTTAAACGGCTCATTTCAGACTGAAATTGTCCGCTTGAAACCGCACTTACGGAAAGTTGCAGGGCTTGAGGTAGATGAAATCATCAACACTATTTTGGATCGTATCAACAACGATAAAGTTAGTGGGATAATCAAAAACTCCAAAGAGATACGAATTATTAAAAGTGCTTTTATTAGGATCGATCTATATGGTGACATTCTGGCGGTCTATTTACACGATCCAGAAATGCGAGTCAAGGAGCTTGAAGAGCAAACTCTACGCAATGGCTTTTCTTGGGATATGCAAAAAGGAGTAGCCACAATGGCAAGAAAACAAGCTAGTGGTGAACGTTTCACGGATAAAGAGAAAGATGTTGTCCGCCAAATCGTTAAACTTGGCCAAGAAATACTAGGTGACGAGTCATGATCCATCTGTTTGACGAAGACAAACTAAAAGCTCTAGCCTACTACCGTCACTCAGCCGAAGATAAACAAGAAAACTCAGTAGAGAACCAGAAGGAGCAGGTTGAAAACTTTGCAGACAAAGAACATATCCAAATACTGGAACACTTTAGAGACGAAGGTATTAGTGGCTTGACTGCTAATCGACCTGGCTTTCAAGAGATGTTTAGTAAATGGGTAACAAATCCTGACTCACCCAAAGTTGATTACATCTTGGTCTATGATGCTTCACGCTTTGGTCGATTCCAAAAGATGTCTGAGGTTTGGCGACTACTTGGATTATGTGAAGAGCGGGGCATTAGATTAGCTAGCGTAACTCGTGGATTACCAAGAGATGAAACGACGGTTATGGATAGCTTCATTATTACCTTAGACTTTGGTATGTCCGGTGAGTTTAGCAAGCTACTTAGCGACAAGGTTAGTTACGGAAGTACTAAAATTGCCCAACAAGGATTTTCGGCTGGCGGTTGTGCCCCTTATGGTTATGTTCGAGTATTGCTGGATGAGCAGAGACAACGCAAAGGCATACTTGAACCAGGCCAGCATAAGGAGATATCTAACCAACGAGTTACCTTTGAACCAGCTACTAACGGCGAGGCCGAGATAGTTAACCGGATTTTCCATGAATTTGTTAATCTTAATCGTTATGCCGATGAGATCGCTAATAGTTTAAACGAAGATGGTGTACCAACCGCCAAAGATCGCCAGTGGAATAGCTCTGGGATTATTAAAATCCTAACCAACGAAACCTACATGGGCACTCGTGTCTACAACAAGACTTGGGGGCGACTCAAACAAAAGAAACGAGCTGTGCCGAGCGAACAATGGGTACGCTGCCCAGATGCTCATGAAGCACTTGTAGATGCCGATACGTTTCATAAAGCTCAGGAAAGACTATTTTGGATGCGCCCACGAGCACGTAACCGTAGCACTTCGCAAATGCGATCAGTTAAAGAGTATGTCTGGAAGTTTATTGACGAAACCAGTGTTAAACTAACAGATGATCAAAAGCTATATGTGAAACGCAGCTTACCTGTTGTGTTTGGGGCTAGTTATTCGGTCAATGGCTACCAACACAGTTGTTTCTATATACCGAATGAGTATCAACGCTATGATAAGCTGATTGCTTGCGAAGTTAGTCTGCGGTCAGACGGTGCCGAACTAGATAAGCTCTACAAAATTAACATCGACGATCTTGGATGGACAAATTATAAGATAGTTCGCGCAGAGGATGAACTACCGACGTTATCATTTGATGAATTTCGAGCAGCCATAAGCGAGCTTGCTAGCAAGGTTGTTATCTCAAATGCTCCTTGGCTAATGTCAAAGACTACCGCGTAGACAACAGATCCAGTTTAGAGATAGTCTATTCTTCCCTATACAACGCAGGATAATTGTCGGCTAGCTTCTTCAGCAGAGCCTTTGCTCGATCGGTGTCAATTTGCTTTAACTCGGCGTAAGCAACTTGGGGGCCTATTCCAGGATCAAATTTTACGGGGTAATCGAGCAAAATTTCTAAAGCATTAATATATCTTTCATCTCCAAGTGTTTGCCTCATTTGGGTGAGCATAGAAACGTTATAGTGATTAGGCCACCATTCTCCTTGTCTAAGAGCTTCTTCATTCTGTTTGAGATATTCTCTTTCTTTTTCAATGCACAGTTGCCATAGCTCTAAAGACTCTTCGGGTTTGTTCTCTAGGTAGTCGTTTGCGAAATAGTAAATATCACCAAAAGCGTGTCTGTTATATGGTGTTGCAGCAATCAATTTCAAGTATTTATACGAAAGCTTGTATAGCTTCTCGAACTCATCACCTGAATTTTTCGGAAGCTGCCAGAACTGCCAAGCAATCATACCCCTAACGTTTGAGTCTCCCGTTTTGATAACTTCTTCTAGTAGCTCTTCGAATCGTTTGCTTTTATACTGATTCATCTTCTCATAAAGTTCATCCCCGAAAAGCCCTCGGAACGTCGGGTTTTTATATGAACTCTCACGAAACAGAGCATAGTAAATGAACAGAGGGTATAAATCGTCAATGTCATTTTCAAAAGGCACATTCTTAAAGATGTTTAACGCCTCCCATGCTTGATCTTCGGTCATAGTACGCATTGGCCCAAATACATGAGTCACGTACTTCATAATCACATAGTACTTTTGGTTCTCCTTATCTCTCAACATTGAAAAGGCGATGGACTCTATCTTTTGTGCAAGCTCGATACTGACAAACCTCTCATTCTTATTCTTGGGCATGACTGTATGCCTGTTTTGAACCAGACCAGTTAGAGGAAAGGTCGATTGTACTCTGACATAAAAATTAGGATCTTTAGTCAGTTGTTCCACATAGCCTATAGTCTCTGGCAAGTATTTCCGGCCACCAATTGTCATGAATTTTGTAAGAGCCCAGGCACACCATCCCCTTACTGTGTTTATGCTGTTACTTTCTTCTCCTACTAAGATCTTTGCATGATAGTTAAATGTGCCTTCTGCGTCTTCAGGTTCATTTTGTAGACTTGGGCTCGGGTCATTAATAAATATGCGTATAAGTGCTAGGGCTTCATCATATAGCTTTGCTTCAGCAAGGTGTTCTGCAAACTGAACGATAAGTTCTCGAGCATAGTTATGTGAAAAGCGTTTTACAATTAACTTGATATCACCCTTGAGGTCTTTGAAGATAATTGGCGATAGATACTTATCGTAGGCTTTCTTAAGTAGCTCCTTGTCCTCTTTGCCCAGCTGCTCAAGCGCATGGCTGATTGCCAGCTGTTGGTTTACAGTTAGTTTCTCTGATGACTTATAGATATCATTGAGAATTCCTATACCAATCTGGAAGTCTTTTACTATAATTTTGGCGATAGCTCCAGTGATATCATAAGCGTGGAACGTATCTAGCTCATTTTGGTAATCGTCAGTTTGGATATACGTTTTAAGTATTTCAATCCCAGTCAAAAACGTTTTAGAGTCTGGTGGGGTTTCTAGAAGTTTAAACATACTCTGGGATACAAAGAAGGTATGCCTAGTTTGCTGTTTACGGTACTCTGGGTCGTTAACCCAAGCCTTAATAGTGTCGAGAGCACCTTCATGTCCGGTTATGGCAAGGTCGGAAGTAACTTGTTCAACGAAGACGCTGTTGGGTAACTTATATTTATCGAGAAACACTTTAGTCAAAGCCCATTTTTTATCATCAGGCATAGCCATAGCTCTATAAAGCTCTTGGAATATCAACTCAAACTTAGAAGGTATACCTTTACGCATAAGCATCTGGTCTTTTAATATGGCGAAAGCTTCAGCAGAGTGCGTGCCGTCTTTATACTCTCTAAGTAAAATTGGGATAGCCGTTCTACCTAAAAAGTCGGGTTTTTCTGCTGAAACATCTTTCTCTTTTCGCGCTATGCATTTATCTAAGACAAAGCTCCATGCCTCTTCGGGCTTATCATTGTAGTATGCGAGCAGAGAAGGCTTTAATGCCTGTACGATAAAGTGCCTATCGTTAATGGAGTAATGATTGCCAGATTGGCTAAATGTACCCCCTGCAAGCTCCCAGCCGGTAAATTTTCCACCATAGTACTTGGAGCTTCTATACTGCTCCACTAACATATCCACTATCTTTTTGAAGTTTTTAATAAAGTCTTTATGGATGTATTGATTAATAATATTGAATATCTGGGGTGGAGTGTATATTGAGTGTTCGCCGTCATCTTCAATCAAATTGAAGTGCAGCTTTATAAAGCCTAAGATGGATTCCTCCATCTCGACATTGTTGTCTGAGGCGTAAGTATTGAAAATATTGAGGAGTAACTCTGAGATAAGATGTTTCTCTTCTGTGCTATCTCTATGACCTTCCAGCTGAGTATAATCAGCATACTTATTGTTTAGATACTCTTCGCAAAATTTATAAGCTAAATCAACAAGATTTGGATACTGATCAAGAATTTTCTGAACAGTTCGTAGGGCAACTTCACTGTGCATCCTATCGGATGCTTTGTTAGTCAGCGAGAGCACTTGTTTGGTGAATAGCTCCACAATGTACTTAGCATTTTGTTCATTCTTAATATGTTTCTCAAAATTAAAAATTATTCTAGAGGCATATTGTCTATCTAATAAAGAAGCCCACAAGAAATCCCATTCCGATAATACTAAGCCGTCAACCTCAAATATTGCATCGAGAACAATAAACATTTTTTGAGGCTGTCCAGTTAATACTGTAAGGTCACGCTTTAAAGCTGTAGTTCTTTTGTTTTTTATGTCATCAAGCACTGTTTTAATTTGCGTCTCAATCTCAGTTTGTTCGGAGTCGTATACACCATTTTGTTGAATCTTTTGTTGTCTATAGTCATAGATAGCACTTGCTAGATCTTGCCGTGTAAAAGTTTCGCCCTTTGTAGACTTATCGTAAACTTGCTTAACCAAGACGGTGTTAACTAAGCCATCTATTTCGTTCTGAGGTAACCAATATCCGATTTTTGAATAGAAGTAAGTCGAGGCTTCTTCGTAAAGGTATTCGCTATTCTTTGCAGTAAAAAATGAGGTCTTTGATAATAAGTGAATCTCTTGGTCGGAAAAGCCAAGTTTATGATACTCCTCAACAACCTGAGGGAATAACCCAATGTACGTCAGGTTTCTGGTGAGTTCTGGTTTTACCTCGGGACAGACAATTAATATCTCATCATTTTTATTAAAGGATTCTTTTCTAGATATGATCTTTTCTAAGATAGTTTTAACATCAGATTTACCAAGAGGTGTTGCGTAGTTCTTAACTTCACATATTATTTTCTTGGAGATACCATAATTTAATGTAAAGTCCTCCCACTCTTTGTCTTCCAAGGTAATTGATTCGAATCCTGCCTCATCAAGCTTAAGGAGAAACAGCAGCAACGCTGACCATGCTTGATAAGTCACACCTTTATAGTTATTCTGCCCCGACTTACTCATCTTCTCCTCCTATGGTGGATCCTTCTGGTGGGTTGATATCAACGGCAGTCGGTTTTGTTACGGTCTGTCCTTCAAACGACGCTAACCTATCTTCAACATCTTTTCGACTCTCATCCAACGTACCGCCAATTCCTGCAGTAATTTCTGTCGTAGGCAAGCTATAACGTGCGAAAAACGAAATTATCAACCGCCTAAACTCATCGTATAAACTAACATTACTACCTGCATTTGCATGAACCGTATAAACCAGTTCCCGAAGAAGTGTTTCTTCAGGAAATACACTAGCATTAGGACTATCTATACCTAAATTTTCTGCCAAGCTTCTAATTTGAGCTATGACTATTTGTTCAATAGGCGAAAATCTTTCTCCGTGAGCAATTTTATTGTCTTCTCCACAAACAACACCAATCTGTTTTAAACGATTGTGAAGCTCTGTGTTGTCAGTACATAAGACAGCAGGCATTCGCGCTGCGAATAAAGCTATTGCCTCTGGGGATTCGGGTGCCCCAAGAGTATGTGACTTAAGATAAAGTAATTTTGCGTAATAATTTGCTATTTGAGCCCGGAATTCGGGACTTATTAGTAATATTGCTTGACCAGTTTCCGATATGTAACCATCTTTTTTAGCTTGAATTAGATCTACGAATGCCTCCGCTATTAGAGTGTTCTGATCCTTAAAAGCATCACCAGTCTTTACCTCATAATTATCTTCGTCACGATCATTTTTAATAATACGGATGTCAAATGATTTATGCCCTGATGAATCGTATTCATAGTCAACAAAAATTGCCAATATATCATGCTCTAGGTAGTGCTTTATAAATAAGTGCACTGCGTAAATATCTTGATAAAAATAGCCGACTCTGGTGCTTCGTATGGACATTTAAAGCCTCTCAGAAACCATTGTCGGCGTTACGTAATTCATATAAACATTATACTTCCGAGGGCGGTATAATAGGCCATAACTTGACAGAACCACAAGCACTTCACATACTATAAATAGGCTCAGTGAAGGAGCGTTAACAATTTAGTCAGTTGTCTCACTTGATAACAAAGGGCACTAGCTCGTTATAGGTAAGCAACTAATAAATTAGTGTTTTATTCTCACCCAAAGAGAGATAGTAGGCCTACTAGGGTCAATTGGACTAAGGGCATAACTTTAAGTTAGCTATCTATCCAAGGGCAAGATCAATTTAAGATTAGAGAATACTATGCTTGCTATTAGTTTGTTTACTTATAGCGAGCTTTTTTAATCCATAGACTTAAATAAGGAGACTAACTATGAAACCGGAAAACCATATAACTCAAGTTAAAATAAATACCTTAAAACCAAGCAAATATAATCCAAGAAGATGGTCAGACGAAGCAACAGGACAACTCAAAGAAAGCATTAAGAAGTTTGGTCTTGTTGACCCGCTTCTGGTCAATTCAGCAACGGATCGTGAAAATATTGTAATTGGTGGTCACTTTCGCCTAAAGATTGCAAAAGATCTGGGCTACAAAGATGTACCTGTCATCTATTTAAATATTCCAGATGAAGATAGAGAAAAAGAACTTAATGTCAGGCTTAATAAAAATCTGGGTGACTGGGACTTAAGCCTATTGGCTGAATTTGATGAATCGCTACTTACCGATATAGGCTTCTCTAGCGAAGAGTTAGACAGCATATTTGATTTAGATGAGGTAATGCCTGAGCAATTTGATCTACAAAAAGAGCTGGATAAGCTCAAGATCACAGAGATCAAAGCACAGAAAGGCGATGTATATAAGCTTGGTGACTCCAGATTGATGGTCGGTGATAGCACCATTGAGACTGATCTACTAAAGCTCATGAACAGCGAACAGGCAGATATGTGCTTAACCGATCCGCCCTACATCTTAGACTACCTAAAGAGCGGCAAGCGTCATGGCAACCCAACTGAGGGCTTTGGGGCTAAAAAGAATCGACGATACCTAGAAACCGATGTACTACCAGATAACTTTACTGAGCTATGGATGGGCAACGTTGCCAAAGTTGCTAAACCTGACTTCAGCATCATTGTCTACGAAAATTGGAAAAATCTACGGACTATCTGGGGCGAAATGGAAAAGTACTGGAGAGTTAAAAACATGATTGTCTGGCACTTACCTAATAGGCATCAGGGCTTTGGTGGTAAATATAAGTTCTTTTCCAAGCATGATATCGCCATGGTCGGGGCAAGTGGTGATGTGCCGTATAACCACGATGAGGAACCTGATGGCTTGCAAGAAGAATACGAAACAGCTCTCTACGCTATTGCCGGTAAGCCACACTGGGAAAGCTATAGTAAAGGTAAGAAATACCAGCCTACGGATTTCATTGACTACAACGTAGCCGATGAGAAAACTAGCGGACAAGGTATCATCTTTGGCGTTAAACCACTGGAAATACTTATCCCGTACGTCAAAGTGCTGACTAAGCGTGGCGATTTAATAGTTGAGCCGTTCTGCGGTAGTGGTTCTACTCTTATTGCAGCCACTAAACTAAAACGTCGCTGTTACATCATGGAAAAGTCACCAGTTTACGCTGAAGTGGCCATGGATCGCTGGGAAAAACTGACTGGGCTGAAGAGGGAGAAGTTGTCATGACTTTGCGTCAAAAACGAGATAAAAAGCTACTTCTGGAGCGTTTAGCCAAGACACCGATTGTTGAAGTGGCTTGTAAGCAAGCTGGAGTGCCACGCTCTAACTACTATCGCTGGCGTAAAGAGGATGAAGAGTTTGCCCAAGCCTGTGACGACACCATTGAGCAAAGTGCTGGTCTAATTAACGACATGGCTGAGAGCCAATTGATATCTGCTATCAAGGAAAAGAATATGACAGCTATTATTTACTGGCTAAAACACCATCACCCGACCTACGCTGCCCGCATTGAACTAAACGCCCACATCAGCACAGACAGACAAGAGCTTACGCCTGAGCAAGCTGAGATAGTTGCTCAGGCTTTGAGGCTAGCAGGATTGACTAAGTTGCCAGATGGAGAATCAAATGGAAGCGGCTGAGCTGGCTGATTTACAAGGCCAATTGTTTACCAATAAGGAGGTTCGCTCCAGAGTAACTACCCAAAGTCACCAATGGTTCTTTTCGACTTACTTTGCTAGTTATATAACCCATGAATCGGCAGACTTTCACCGAGAAATGTTCGCTATTACTGAAGATGAAAGTCAACCATTGTCGGTTATTGTGGCCTTTCGAGGCTCAGGTAAATCAACTATCATGACGTTGTCTTACCCAATTTGGGCAGTACTAGGTAAACAGCAAAAGAAATTTGTACTAATTGCCAGCCAAACCCAATACCAAGCAAGAGTTCATTTAACTAATATAAAGCGTGAGCTAGAGAGTAATGACCTACTCAGTAACGATTTAGGGCCATTCGTAGAACAACGCGAAGAGTGGGGTTCAACCTCGCTATATATACCTAAATACAATGCCAGAATTACGGCTATATCTACTGAGCAAAGTGTTAGGGGTATTCGACACGGATCATACCGACCTGACCTCATTATCTGTGATGATGTTGAGGACATGGCTTCTGTTAAGACTAGAGAGGGTCGTAATAAAACCTTTGATTGGTTGACTGGTGAGATTATCCCAGCTGGGGACACATACACGAAGCGCATTGTGACCGGTAATTTACTACACGAAGATTCTCTGCCCATGCGGCTAAAAGAGCGGATTGAAAATGATGAAATTGACGGCATTTTCCGGGAATGGCCAATTATGCGTAACAATAAAAGCCTTTGGCGTGGTAAATACCCCGACAAAAAATCACTTGATACGCTAAGACGTACCGTTGGCAACAAAGTAGCATGGGAACGTGAGTACATGCTGCACATTGTCTCTGATGAAGATCAGGTGATTGAAAGAAGCTGGATACAAAACTACGACCACCTGCCGGATAAAACTGAAGAAAATGAGTACATCAACTCCTTTATGTCAGTTGACCTAGCCATTTCGCTTAAAGACAGTGCCGACTGTACTGCAATCGTTATTGTCCATATGTACGGTTACGAGAAGACTAACCGGCGATTCTACATTGACAGACATTTTGTTAACGCGAGGATGTCTCACTTACAAACTTTAGATCACATAGCATCTATGTATAAAGCCTTGGCTTTTGATAGGGATAGAGAGAGCGAGGAATTACCTCGAGTACTAGTTGAGGAAGTAGCCTACCAAGCGGCAGCCATAGAACAACTTCGCGAACGCGGTATTAGAGCTAGAGGCATTAAAGTTCATGGTGATAAACGCTCTCGCCTTCAACTAGCCAGTCCTTTATTTGAGCTGGGCATGGTTTATTTCCCCAAAGATCGAGCTGCAACGATAATGATCCAGCAGCTTATAGGGTTTGGAGTGGAAAAACACGATGACTTAGCCGATGCCATATCTATGGCACTGAACTACATTCAATTAAACGTTAAGTGGGAAGTCACCTTTAGCTGGGACTTTGGTTATGACGATCCTGACAATAATGTTAATTACGGGATTACGTACCTAGATGACAAAAACTCCTGAGTAGTTCATGACTCTAGGCTTCTGACCTCTGAGAGGGTACAATAATCATGTCTAGATTGCAGATAAGCGAACGCGAGTTCGCGTAGTTAAGCCATAGTAATGGGCAGCTACGCGAAAAGCAGGCTTAACAGCTTGTCTGCGATCTAGACAGTCACTAGCGTGGCTGTCCATTTTTATATATAGGGCAGCCTCCAATAACTAACGAGGCCTTTAGGAGGGGCTGTCACATGGGTAAAAAAGATAAAAGTGGTAACTGGTTCGGGAGACATAAAATCTTAACAGTAATTGGTGGTTTAGTGGTGCTAATAATTATTGGCGCAGCTATAGGTGGTAATAAGAAGACGCCAAGTAGTAACCAAGCAGCAAGCAATACGTCAAGCAGTACAAAATCAACTGCAACAACGGCTTCAACGCCAACATTAAATCAACAAGCTAATGATGGTAAGTTTGGCTTCACGATAACAAGTTTTCAATGTAACGTATCTCAGATTGAACAGCCTGACGATACAGACTATGTTGTTACTGCCGGTGCTCCATACTGTGAGATGAATCTATCAGTTAAGGATGTAAGCACCGTAGCTCAAACCTTTGACAGTGATAGTCAATATGTTTACGGCCCAAGCGGTAATCAATACTCGGTTGATGATACAGCTACAATTGCAGCCAATAATACAAGCAGTAACTGCATGGAAGATCCGACAGTAAATCCAGGTGTGACCATAACATGTACTCTGGCTTTTGATGTACCGGGGAGTGTAACACCAAGTTATGCTATGCTACACGACTCAAGCCTGAGTAATGGTGTAAAAGTTAATTTACAGTAATACGAGATTCATTAATGTCATAGTCGTCCTAACAGGGATGATAAATTGACAAGTACCTTAAAATATGCTAGTATGTAGTTGTTAGATAAACAAAAACATAAACAACGATATCATAGTACTATTATGCAAACACCAGGCAGTCAATTTTTACACGAAAGAAACCCAAATCTCCACTCTTCTCAGGAAGTTGAAGGCGTTGTAGGCTATTTGCGTGCTGGAGGTGAATCTATCCCTAACGAACCATCTGACAAGATCTCTGCCTACTTAGGATTTTTGGCTAACGGAGAGTACGTTAATGATGGTATTCTTACGGGTGATCAATCTAGTATTGATCGTCAAATAGATGCTCACGTCATAAAAGCCGGAGATGTCCCAGAAGGCTATTTTGAGCTTCAACGACGTATAGCTAGAGAACAAGGGCACGGTGACGTTACTATCACTCGTGAGCTTCGTGAACAAATGGTTGAAGCAGTCCAGGCCGATCAACGAGTTGGCCTTGGTAAATGGGTAGAATATCTTGGCGGTGAAGATGGTGGCTATCCCAACTGGTTTAAGAACTATACGTTTGGCTCTGTCACAAAACTAGGTAGCTACGACAAGGAAAAGGGTGAGTTCCTGAAGCGAAGTAAGGGCACAACCGCTCCCTACCCAGAACTTAACCGTGAAGCACTAGCCTATGTTTACGATGTACTCAACAAATCAAGGGTGCAGGGCGAGAAAGTTAACGGTGGTGCCAATGACGAGCAATTGCAGAAACTGTTAAAGAGTGGTAATTTTGGCGCTCTCTATGCCCATGCGGTACTTGAAGTTACGCCATCTTCCCCCGAACTCAGAAAAGAAGTTAGAGGTTCTTGGACTAAATTTAACCAGACTTCAGATCCAAGAACGGCTCGAAGGTTAGCTGGTTCGCTGCAAGGCCATGGTACTGGCTGGTGTACGGCTGGTGAGAGTACTGCCACTACACAACTCAGTGCTGGTGATTTCTACGTTTACTACACTCGTGATGAAGACGGGAAAGAAACCATCCCTCGGGTAGCAATCCGTATGCAGGGAGAAGAAGTTGCAGAAGTTCGTGGCATTAATACTGCACAAGAACTTGAGCCTGAAATGGCAGATATAACCTCTGAGCGACTACAGGACTTGCCTGGAGGTGAAGAATATATTCGTAAAGCTCAAGATATGAAATTTTTGACTGCAATAGACAAAAAGATATCGACTGATCCCGGTGTTAAACTTACAGGTGACGAACTACGGTTCCTTTACGAACTAGATCATGACATCCTAGGCTTCGGTTACGAACGTGACCCCCGGATTGATGAAATTCGTGCTAAACGCGAAGGCCGCGATAAGCCTGAACTTGCCCGCATACTACCAGAGACAATCCGTGACCAACTAAAAGGCGCGTTTGTAGCTTACAGGACTGTAGCAGATCAACTGAAGAGTAAGCGACGTTTCCGTGGAAGTGAATCCGCACTATCATCTGCCGAGCTTGAGCACCTCTTTGCTCTTAAAGATAAAGAGTGGCAAGAGACTGGTGTATACGATCATTTGGTAGAAGAATTGATTGCCAATGGCGCGCGGTTTAATTTAGTTGCCACACCAAATATTGAAGCAACTGAAAAGCAAATAGTTGACTTAGCAGAAGCTTTTGGTAAACAACAGCCGTATTCTACTTACGTTTACGACGAACTGTACCGTAAAGGTAGATATAGTAGCAAAGAGTTTTCTGGTAATGTCGGTGATGCCCCTGTCCGCCTTAGCCTTATCCCATCTCGTAGAGATGCATCTTTGAGCGGTAAAACGGTTGAAACACAAGTCCGAATGCTCAGGGAGCAACAAGATTCTAAGCCTAACCTTAGTTTGCATGTCCCGAGTGTGCTTGATGCGGTTACTTACTGGTATACCTTACGAGCACAGGGTGACAAATTAGCTGACAGCAGTGCTTTCGACAAAACCTATATTCGCCACTTCGACTTAGATCCTAAAGCGGTCGGCAGGTGGTCGATTGTTCCGGACTCTTACGTGTACCGCGCTGGCAGGCCGTACTTGCACGACTCGAATGTTGACGCTGGCCGTGACGCTCGCGTGGCGGTGGGGTAAAACCTTTAGCTTTTGTCCTTCCTTTTAGTGTTTTTTCTTTTTCTTTCCTGTGTTTCCGTCGAAATTTTTTATCTAATATACTGCCTACGAACTAATTATTCGGGGTAAGTAGTCCAAAGGTTATGCCTATCGGTGCCCCAATGGATGATTGCTTGCATTATGTCTGAGAAGACTCCGTCAAGGAGCTGATCTTTTTATGGCAGTAAGCACATCAAGAACCCTCTATACCCCACGAATCTTCAGTAGAAGTGCCAAACTGGGTGCTGAAAGAATGGGAGTTCGTTAATCATGAGTGATTGACGAAACAGGATTCTGCTGAAGAATATGCGGTCGACAGGTGGTCGATTGTTCCGAACTCTTACGTGAACAACGATGGCAAGCCGAACTTGAACAACTCGAATGTTGACAATGACAATGACGCTCGCGTGGCGGAGGGGTATGAGGACAGTCAAGATCTAATGCACGCTCTTGAGCCAGCCTCCAATCATACGGCGAGCTTCGCTCAGACGTGCTTGGATCTTGAGAACGTTTGTTTCATTAGCAAGTTTTAGCTCCAAAATGGCTCTAAGATGCATTGAGCTCATTTCGGCAAGTGCATTTGCCTTGAGCAAGTAGCTTGCCTTTTGAGGCTTAGGGGCATATTTTGCCAGCAGGAGCTGCTCCGTACAGTCAGTCCAGCTTTTAATCGTCTGTTCACCGAGTGAATAACGAAATTTTCTATCGAGTGAGGTGTTAAGATCGAGTAGTTTTTTGTAAACCTCAAAGGCAATAGTAATGACAGGTAATTCTTCCATTGGTATAAGTGTAACAAACGTCTGGCTATCATATAGAGCTTTTAGAAAAGGCAAGAAACCGAGTCGGGCTATTATTGAATTTGAGGGCGAGCTACTAGAAAACATACGAGTTTTAGCTAATTCTCTTCAAGCAGGCACTTACCGCCACGGGCCATACACCCATATGATCGTTAACGATAACAAAAGGCGCGATATAGCAGTCGCCTCAGTTAGAGACAGGGTTATTCATCGCATGCTGTATGACTACCTTGTGCCTATCTGGGATAAGACTTTCATATACGACGCTTGGTCTTGCCGTAAGAATAAAGGGCTTCACAAAGCAATAGAACGAGCCCAGCTATTTATGCGTAATTATCCAGATGCTTGGGTATGGCGAGCAGATATAACAAAAATGTTTGATTCCGTAAATAAAAATAAACTGAAGTCGTTACTGGAAAAGCGTATAAGTGATCCGACCGCCTCGTGGTTGCTGAAAGAGGTTATTGATAGCTACTGTAGCTATGAAGCCTCAAGAGGTATCCCAATTGGTAACTTGACCAGTCAGATACTTGCCAACATCTACATGAATGAGTTTGATCGGTTTATGAAGCACACCCTAAAACCCTTTGCTTACCTACGGTACGGGGATGATTGGCTATGTTTTACTGGTAGTCAATCTGAATTGGAAGCAATACGTCAACTAGCCAAAGAGTTTCTTAATTCTGAGCTTGGCTTAAGTATTCATCCAACTATGAATTTGATAAAACCGGTACGAACAGGTGTTTCGTACTTAGGCGTTGATCTTTGGTCTAGTGGGAGAAGAATTGATGCCGCTGCGAGGCTTAAACTTGATACCAATCTTAACTTTCGTAATGTAGCGAGCTATAAATCTCTACTCGCCCATCATCACTCAGAAAAGCATCTAAGAAGATTTGAGTGGATAGTCTCAAAGATCGTTGATAGCAGGTAGACGTAAGTTATAGCACACTAATCGTTTTGATTATTTCATCAGAGTTGGCTTTACCTGCCAAGAAGAACTGGTTTTTGTCTTTATTGAGCTCTTGCCAAAGCTCACCAAGTTTTACCTTATATTGAGTGTCTTCATTACTAAGACGGTCTTCACCTTTATACTCAACTAGCAGATATTTACCAGATACAGTTTTGATAATGTAATCAGGATAAAACTTGTTAGGCTTCCAGCCTTGTAAGTAAAAGTCTAGCTTCTCTCTGTTTCTAAACCACCAGGCAACGTTTTCTAACCCATCGACCCTAAAGGCAAAATCAGTTTCTTCTCCGTTTAGGTAGCCAGCCTTTTCAAATAGATGTTTTTGAAAATATTCGTCCGTTACCCTAGTTAGTAGTGTAGTTTTGGGCGGATCAAAAGTAACTTTATCGGAAATGATGTAGCCATTTTTGTTAAAGTTCTCAAATCGCACTAAAGCATATTTTTCGATAATCTTAGCTATCTCAGCTTTTATTATTTCTTTCAGCCTAAAACGGTTAATGCTAAGCTCGTCCAATGTCTGTTTCTGAAGTAACATCTTTAACGACTTATCTAAAAATATCCCCATCTCTTGTGACGAAATAACTTTATGCTGAACATTTTTCTTTAGCCAGTTAGTCAACTCTTCTTCGGAAAAATCCTCAGGATTTAAAATCAGCGCAAGGTGACCTTGAACAACTCGATAAAAGCCACTTTCTTTATCAACATCTATTTTGACCTTTACGTTTTGGTCAGAGTGGTAGTCAAAAACAAAAGGTTCAAAGTAGTCGTTGACGTTAAAATCTTCACCGAGTAAGTCTCGGCTAAAAGCTAAGGGTTCTTGACTTCCTTTAAGTGAAATATAGGGAATATCGATGTTGTTGTCGTTGACTTGTCTGCCAAACTCCTCTTTCTCTGCCGTAACTTTACCCGTATATTGACGCAAATCTTCTTTAGAAAATCCGTTATTTTCTAAACCTTTAATGACTACGCTGGATGCTCTAGAAAAGTTTTCTGTTGAAGCAAAAACAAATGAACAGTTTAACTCCTGGTTCTTTTTATCTTTTACGCTTGGTAGCCGTAAGATACGCCCAATAGTCTGCTCTACAGCTATCCTAGAGCCTATATTAGCGACAGAGATAAGAACGTAGGCAAATGGGCAATCCCAGCCTTCTTTAAGAGCGTTAACCGTGATTATGTACCTTATTTTGCAGTTAGCTGCTAGTAGGTCAATATTCTTAATATCATCTTGCTTTGCAGTCTTTACGGCTATTTCATCTTCTAGTACTTTTAGCTCATTGATCAAAAAGTCTTTCAACTGCTGTACATATACTTTTGAATCACTTTCTTTTTCTTGCTCAGCCTGAAGAAGAGCTATTGGTCTGATGTACTCCTTTGTAGATTGTTTTTCTTTTTGGGCTAGTTTTTCAAGGTTATTTCGCTGGCTGACACCGTCTCTAATAGCTTCTTGCCACTGAGTTACGTTACTAAGATAAATCGGTATTTTGACCATCTTCTCGGCTTTTAATTCGCTGGCTAGAACTTGTACTAAGACGTTACTTTCTTTTCGTGGTGTTGCGGTAAGCTCAATAATGATAGATGGGTTTAATTTGCGAAGCATATCAAACGACAGTGGCGTCTGGGCGTTATGACCTTCGTCAACAATCACTATTGGACTGTTTATTGCTATTACGTTTGCAAGCGATTTAATAATTTCGCCATCTTCTTTATCCAGAAAATCAGTTTGCTCAACTAGTTCCTCAAAATGCGATAACAATGCTCCGTTATTCTGAAAAACCTTTAACCAGCTTGAATCCTCTCTACGAAATGCTGACAATGACGAAACTACGATGCAAAGATTTTCACTCAAGTCGGCTTTAGTGACGCTTAAAGCCTCTTCAACCGTAAAGACTTTTACATTCGAGTTGAACTGCTGGTCAAGTGCTTCTCGGTAAGGATGATTACGGTCTTTTAGGCTGTTAAGAGTTTGAGTTCTTATGGCATCTGAAGGTACTAGCCAAAGAACTAAGCCATTGCCGATTTTTTCTTGTAGGTAATTATTCTGCATAACTCCAAGGCTATGCGTTCCTATTAGCGTTTTACCACCACCAGTAGGGACTTTGATGCAAACAAATGGCGTGGCTTCTAGTTTGTCTATCGGCTTATACGCAACTGCTTCATCGCCTAGCATATCCATATAAGAAAACCGTATGCCTTTTTCTCCGCCTACTAACCTAGAGCCAAGTAAAAACTCTTTTAGTTCATTCAAAACCCTTTCTTGATAACTTTTTAGCTTCAACATATTTAATACTTCCTTAGCTCGTAGGGGATTTGCTTAAATACAATACTCAGCTCTCCAAGTTGCTCGTCATCAACAAGACATTTATCGGCATAGATTACAGATTGCTCATCACCAGCTAGGCTCTTTGCAACTTTTTCATCAAGAACATTTTTACCCTGACCATTAAAAATTAAGTAATAATTGATGTCCTTCGCACTTCCAATAAAAGGATCCCTTATGCCTTTTAAATCAACGTAGTTATTGGTTTCGGTATAAAAAATGTATGAAGCTAAGTCTTCGTACTCAGCTTTAGGATTTATAAATCCACTTGAATCAAAAAGCTCCCCATTCAAGTCAAGATATTCAAATGAAGCATCTATACCAGTAGCGAACTTAGCCCCTTCGTAACCGTTTATGACTCTTCTAAGTCGTTCGGCAGTTACATTTTCTGCAATATTTTGTTCTAGCTCAACCAGTATAAACTTCCTGTTGCCACCATCTTCCGCATTAAGCTCTAGAACTGCTTGTCCAGTAGTGCCTGATCCAGCAAATGAATCTAATATAGTTGAAGCGTCATTTGTTGCAATCTCAAGAATACGCTTTATTAAACTAACTGGCTTTGGAGTATCAAACTTCTTATCGCCACCAAATATTCTCATTAAATCTTTTGTGCCTTCCGTTGCAGTACCAACATCTGTCCATAAGCTAAATACGTTTTCGCCTTTTTCCTTTGCTTCAGATAGGAACCGCTTATATTGCGGTTTGGACTTGCCATTTTTACCAAACAAAACTCTGTTATCCTTTAACGCTTGAATGTATTTCTCCTTGCTGAATCTCCAGTGTCTTCCTTGCGGTGGTAAATACACTTGGTTGGTATTTGGATTAACGATTTCGTATTGTAGATTTTCTCGTATTGCAGGTGCATCAAACGGGTCAGCTACCCAATCTCCTCTTGGGTCACTGTCGGGATTTGAGAACTTCCCCTCATTGGTTTTGAGGGGCTTTAATTTAAATAGGCTTCTATTTTTTGCATAACAGTAGGTATAGTTATGAGACAAAGAAACGTCTATGTCATTTTGACTTGATTTACGATGATTCCATATAAAATTTGCCACGAAGTTTTTCAAGCCAAACAGCTCATCCATGACTAGCTTTAGGTTTGCTGCTTCGTTATCATCAATGCTAATAAAAATGACCCCTTTGTCGCTAAGAAGGTCGTGTAATAATTTGAGACGAGGATACATCATACATAGCCATTTATCGTGTCGGCACAAATCTTCTCCTTCGCCACCGACAACCTTATTCAACCAACTTTTTATTTGAGGTGCATTTAATCGGTCACTGTAAATCCAACCGTCATTACCCGTGTTATATGGTGGATCAATATAGATGCAGTCTATTTTGTTGTAGTAGAACGGCATTAAAGATTTAAGCGCTTCGAGATTATCGCCGCGTATTATCAAATTACCGTCGTTATCGCCACTTGATAACTTCTTGTTTGGTTTTAGAACACGAAACGGTAAGTCTTTGTCGTGATTTATAACTTTATCTTTTGCTATCCAGTTTAATGTAGGCATAAATATCTCAACGATGTTATGGATAGCCTTCTTAAAATAAAAAAGGCACCCGTACTAGGTGTCTTACGCCACAGCAGGGTTTAGCCTACTGGTTTCGTACGGATGCCATTTTATTGGCTAAACCGTACACGAACCGTGCATTAAAAAACTGCTGTAACGTAAGACAAGTTTGATTATAAACTAAACTGAGTAAAAACAGGTTAAAATGTAGGTTTTTCTCCTAGACTTTCACCTGCATTAGAGTACCTTTGTACTGCTATGCCTCCACCAGTACAATTCACTAATACTTCACCTTACCAACTGCCTGACGAACAGAATGGCAGGCCAGTTCATGCTGTTGCAGCCAAAGCCGCACCTGTTGAATATTGCCTTTATGCCCGTAAATCAAGCGAAGATGATGAGCGCCAAGCTCTATCAATTGATTCTCAAATCAAAGAAATGGCTATTCAAGGCCAAGCTCAAGGACTGAGAGTGGCAGATATCAGAAAAGAGAGTCATTCAGCGAAACAATCTGGGCAACGACCAGTATTTGAGCAGCTAATTGCAGATATACGAAGCGGTCTGTTCACTGGCATCTTAAGCTGGGCGCCAGATAGATTAAGCAGAAATGCCGGTGATCTAGGAACGCTAGTAGATTTAATGGATCAAGGAAAATTGATTGAGATCAGAACTCATGGTCAAATATTTACTAACTCCCCTAATGATAAGTTCCTACTAATGATTCTGTGCTCCCAGGCCAAGCTTGAGAACGATAATAGGGGCATAAATGTAAAACGAGGCATGAAGACTAAGTGTGAGCTAGGCTTTAGGCCTAATATGACACCCTTAGGCTATCTTAATGATCATTATTCGGGTAAGGGCCAAAAGAGAGTATTTGTAGACAAGAAGCGAGCTCCTGTGATTAAAGAAGCTTTCGAGAAAGTAGCTGCTGGCGCAAGCGGCAGAGACATCTATGATTGGATGAAGTTGGTAGGCTTTAGGACTAAAAGTGGTAAAGTCCTCACGCTAAGTGGCGTTTACCGCATGCTTAATAACCCATACTACTGTGGCATCTTCGAATTCCCGGTCGGTAGTGGTAAATGGTACAAAGGCTCCTACAAGCCAGTTATTACTAAAGAGCTATTTGCTGCTGTTCAACAAAAGATGGTAGTAGCCCCAAAGAGTAAACCGGGCACTAAACAATTCGACTACATCAAGCTACTAAAATGCGGAAGATGTGGTTCAGGCATAACCGCTCAAGATAAGTTCAAAACTCACAAGAAAACTGGACAGACTGCTCGATATATATATTATCACTGTACTCAAGGTAGAGACTTTTTCTGTCCTGAACCCTACATCAGGGAAGAAAAGTTGGTTGATGCATTCTTAAACCTGTTAGACAAAGTAACTTTAGAAGCAATTGAGAGCCAAGAAGCCCTAAAAGTTGAGCTGGACAAATTCAGACGATTATCTTCTGCTGTCATGGGTTATAACGATAGTCCAGATCAACCCGAAGTTAATTTGCATAACTTTGCTAAATACATCCTGATTGAAGGAAAAAGAGACGAAAAAAGAGCTCTGATCTCTTGTTTAAAACAAACGATTTTTCTTAAGAACAAAGAGCTTTCTACGCAAGTCTAGAACAAAAAAGCTACTCAATAAGAGAGGCCAGTATTTTTTAGAAACTGTAAAATACAGAAAAGTTCCACAATTTCGCTAGTTTAAGGGGTATTTAGGCAGTTCCAGACCCAGGTGGGGTTAGCTAAAAACTAAGCCCTTGAGACAAAAACAGAGCTTTTAACAAGCCCTCCCTACCTCTTTCATTGTCTTTAGCCTCTTGAAAAAGTTCCATAATCTATCTGGCGGAGAGGGAGGGATTCGAACCCTCGAGACCTTGCGGTCTAATAGTTTTCAAGACTATCCGCATCAACCACTCGCGCACCTCTCCATAACAGGGGGGATTATAGCAAGCAATTGATTGTCTTCACAGCCCAAAGTGCAAATGGTGCCCCTAAAACGCTTATTTTATATCCGATATAAATCACAATGTTGTGTTTATAGTGTTGTAAATATTCTGTTTTACAGTTGCTAACTGTTTGTGTTGCAAGTTATACTGTCAATAACACAAAAACCCAGGTTCTGAAAGTATTAATCTCAGTGGAGGGTAACAACTATGGCGCGAAGAAATCGCGATGATGATCTGCTTATGGAAGAGGACGAACTCACTGCCGCCTTTTTAGGTGACGACGCAGGAGCAACAGCTGATCCTAGCCAGCCAGCAGTCGCACAAGAAGAGTGGGACGAAGATGTAGAAGACGGCGTACCGGGACAATTAGCAGTAGATGTTTACGAAACTAAAGAAAAATTAGTCGTAAAAGCCCGTACAGCTGGTGTAAATCGGAATGATTTAGACGTCAGTATTTCTGATAACACTCTAAGCATTAGAGGTACTTTATCAGCCAACGAAGAAGACGTTGAAAACTATTTTGTTCAGGAATGTTACTGGGGGGAATTCTCCAGAAGCATCGCTCTGCCCATTCCGGTAAAAGAAGAAGAGATCGAAGCAGTACTTAAAGACGGGGTGCTAACTATCAGCTTTACGAAAGTAAAGCAGGATACTGTTAAGAAAATCCAAATCCTCTAAAAGTAAAAGCTTGGTTATTTAAAAACTCTCGGGATCCCGAGAGTTTTTAATATTGATCTGTTTAGTTGATCACGGGGTGGTAAGTCTGGAAAGAACGAAGTGCACGATAACTTGAGCCAGGGCAACTATTACAAGACCAACAAGAGCGTAGACTATGGTATTTTTAGCTCCGGATATATTGCTGCTCTCTCCACCTGAAGTGACGTATTTGAAGCCGCCGACGATGATCATGATCACACAGACCACTCCGATAAGAATAGACATGACATCGATGATGTTGGTAAGCAAAGTACCTATGGTGCTGCCAGCACCAACGTCATTGGTACAATCGTTAGCCGTTGAACTCGCGGCGCCAAGATTCAAAGAACTGCCCTGAGTAGTGTTGTCTACTCCGTTACAAAGCCCGCTGGTTACTGTTGTATTAACTGTACTGCTGGCGTGGACTAAAGCCGGTGCGGCGCTCAAAGAGAATATAGTTACTAGACTGAAAGTGGCAACTAAAAATTTTTTTATTTGTTTGGTCATACTTACCTTTCTTTAATACTAACTTTATATCATATTGATGCTAATGATTTCAATGGCTAGGATCGTTATTTGTTGACCATCGACTCACTATGTTGCGGCGTGAAGCACGAAATGAACCAAAACTTGGGCTAAAGCCGCAATTACCAATCCGACTAAGGCATAGATAATAGTGTTCTTAGCAGAGTTAATTCTGTTGCTCTCTCCACCTGAAGTGACGTATTTGAAGCCGCCGACGATGATCATGATCACAGCGATTACCCCAATAAGAATGCTCATTACTGATATTACGTTCCTAAGCGTATTCCCTAGGCTAACTCCAGCAGTGCCACTACATCCGCCGCCGCTGCCGCCAGCTTCACCGATACCAGTACAAACGTCTTTAACCCCGTTAACCTGCGCAGAAGCGTGGGCAAAAGGCATAAAACTAACTATTGAAAATACTGTCAGGAAGGTAACCAGTAAACTGATTTTTATGGTCTTTATCATAACGAGCGGTTAAGCGACTCCTGTAACGAATCTAATGATTAGGTCAGCGATGGCGATGGCGACTAGACCTACTAGTGCATAGATTATCATGTTCCGGGCATCATTAACAGATTTGGTATCTCCGCCGGAAATAACAAAGCGAATAGAGCCTATAATGATCACAATGACTGCGGCCACCCCGGCCGCGTAGGCTATAAAATCAGCGGCCTTAATAATATAGCCGTTTGATCCGGTGAGCGGATTCTGCCCAGAAGCAGTGTCCTGGCAATAAGAGTTAGTCGAGCCCGTACCGCTACAAACCTGACCGTTATTACCAGAAGAGCAACTATTGCTAGTAACATTATTAACGCAAAATGCCTTGACCGTTTGAGGGAACCCCCAAATAAGTGTTGCTGAGCTTAGAACCAGTAGCGCGATGATGATTTTTTTCATAGGTTCCCAAACACGAAGTTAACGATCAATGAAGCAACTAGAGTAATAATAAGCCCCACAGCGGCGTAGATAATGGTATTTTTAGCTTTGGCGGTAGATTGCGGGTCTCCACCGGAAACAACATATTTGAACCCGCCGAGAATGACAAACAGGAAGGCCACCGCGCCAACGATAGTAAAGATAAGATTTAGGATGTTACTTATGGTCGTAGAGTCAGCCGGTACCTTGGGGAAGGGATTATATAGTTGAGTTGTGGTTACCGCTGTAGCTAGATAAAAAATTAGTCTGTTCATCTCACGCTCAAAGCATTTCCTATAAATGATACGACTGTGGCCGCGATTGCCACTATAGCGGTACCGATTAATGCGTTAAGGATGGTGTCTAGGGCGGCTTTGGTGTTTTCTGGCTCACCCTGGCTAGTCGTATACCTAATACCGCCGTAAATAACAAAACCGACGGCCACAAAACCAGCAATTCGTAATAAGTCTTCAAAAACTGCCAAAGCAATTAGCCAGACGATGTTTAAGCCTCCAGTTTTAGCAGAGGCATTAAGACCACCACTATTATAAAAACCGCCCCCTTTAACGTGTATTGATGGTTGGAAACCGCATACATTGCCTTCGTAGTAAAAGTCAGATTTAAGATACTGGTACCAGGGGACTAATACTCCTAGGAAACTCGAGCTGCCAGTCGGGGTACAGGCTGTTCCATCGCCAGTTCCGGTAGTTGCGGCGCCGGCAAGCTTCGGACTGATAGTAAATACTGTTAGAGCAAAAATTAATCCGATAATTAGTTTGGTAGACAGCTTACTGGTAATTAATAATTTCATGAAAACACTCCGTTAGGAATGATCCAGTTAAGAAACGCCCATAATAGTCCAAAGGTAACAAGGGCAATTATTGCGTTAGCGATCCTTTTTTTGGCCGCCGCAACACCGTTTGGGTCGCCTCCAGAGGCGGCATATTGAATCCCGCCCACAACTAACATAATAGTTATAATTATACCTACACCGGCTCCCAAGAAGTCCAAAATGGGGTTAACGTACTGTTGAATTATGGCATCACATAGAACACTGCTGTTATTGCTCGAGCATTGGCTATTATCACAGTCGTTATCATTAGTTGCACATGAGTCCGCGCAGGCAGTATCGCCAGCCACACAGGTGTTCGGCGTGCAAACACCGCTAGAGCTAGAAGCAGAGCAGCCGCCATTGTTCCCGGCCCCGCCGCCATTACCGGGTGTAGTTAAAGCCAGTGCTCGTCCAGGTAAGTTAAGATTAAACAATATAAAGCTAGCGGTTACCAAAAAGACAAAGCCCGCTAATAATGTTTTTTTATGTTTTGTTTTATGGCGAAACATCGTTTTAGATCACTACCCATATACTAGGGAGAATCGGCTGATTTGTCAAAGTTGATGGAACATCTTTATTAAACACGCCCCCAAGATGAAGTTTCATCTAGGTGGAAAAGAAATAGTCAATCCTCCAGTGGCCGCCGCTAAATAACAAGTTAACTTGTATCTGGTGCGAAATAATCGTCCCGCCTTCGGTAAACTTGGCGATTGGTGTTGATGTGTCAGTGGTCCCCCCAGTTAGAGATACAAGTTCAGGGTTACCGGAATATTGCTTGCTTATATAGCTAACGGTGCTTTGCCACTGCTGGTAAGTGGTGGCTGATCTAAAGCTTTGGTCAGTAAGTTGATAGGACTGACTAGCCTCGTTTTTTACTATGTCATTCACAAAACTTGTGGCTACGCCTGATGGACCCGATTTTAGTCCAGAAAACAGGGCAATCCCGCCGATAACGATCACTGCGACAATGAGCAAAATAAGCAGCCTGCCTTTTCTTCTAAGCGGACTCCTACCAGATTGACCTAGAGAGCTGTCAACTATCGTTGGACCCATTTATTCTAATTTCCCCTGCTTAGCTAACTTTAGATTATTATACATAATCGGTACTGGCTGTTATATAATTAAACAGTATTTGGTATCTTAGAACACCTTATGTTTCATAAAAGAAAAAAACTATTTTCATATCTCTTAAAAACCTCTGGGCTTGTCGTCGGTTTGACGTTGTTGCTGACTTTTTTGCATCATGGTACTGCTCTGGCCGATGGTAGATTGGGCGGGAACTATGGTAACTACAGCGCCGCATATACGAACTCTACTGGCAACGAGATAGACATGTCTGTTACTGGAGGGCACAATGCAACAAAGCAGACATTGGACTTCCTTTGGCAGGATAATTCTGGTAGCGGAGGGCCTAGTAACTATCTTGTTAATAATTGTGGTGTGACATCCGGTGTACCATCCGATTGCGTAAATGTCTTTGGGCTAGGACCTGGAGGGCAGAACTACACTGTCACGATTACCGAGACCGCAGATGGCCAAAGTGCCCACTGTCTCTCCTCTGGTCGATTAAATGTTACGTACACCCAGAGCGGAGAGGGTAAGGGTGGTTCAAATACCGTTAGTCTTGCCGGCTTCCCAATTACAGTTGGCATTTCTAATGCCAACTGTGGCGGCGTGCAGGCTGGACCTATTAAGTGGTATAGCACCGACACCCAAAAGCAGCCCGCCTACAGCACCCCTCCGAGTGAAGCCAGCAACCCTTTTATATTTACGTCACCGCTACAGATATACGATTCGCTGACCAAGGAGTATTACGAAACTGATGGTCTAAGCGGGACTTTCTCTTCCGGTGGAGAAGACTATTTTAACGATGGAACAATGATTTATTGGCCAGTCGGGACAAGCCGATCTGCATCGCCAACAGCTAATCTCAATCAAACACCCATTGGCGGCACTTGTTACGGCGGCCTAGCTGTTAATAATTCTTATTCACACGATATCGGCCAGATTTTTCTAGTGCCAACCTATAACGAGGGGGGGGACTGTCGGTTTGGATCTGTATTTGACAGCTTCGAGGTAGCCCAGTTCGCGGCGACGACTTACGGGTTACAAGGCCAAGCGATTAATCCAGACACCAAAGCCGCCTTAACCCAACAAAAATGGCAGTTTAATCAAAATTTCTCAGAGCAGAATAGGCAATTACTTTTCTCAATGTTTTACTGGATAAACCCTCTGGTCGTCAATATACCAGCCGGTTGCGCGGGCGGCCCCGATGGTCCGAAAGCTCCGGGCGTTACATGCCCTACTAGCACTACGCCCGCTACCCCGACTCTAGGAGTTTATGATGCCGAACCGCCATATGATACTGACGCTGTTGGTTTACAAAATATTGACACCCTATCGGCAGCAACTACTACGCTCAGCGGCACTATTATTAGTGCGGTAAGTAGTTCGCCGGCCACGAAAGCGGCCATGACGGCTATCAAAGATGAAACTGCAGGTAGCGGCAGTTTTTATGTTCTAACAACCTCTGCTTGTTATAGCCAATATTCGGACAATCCGCCTTTTGTGCTGGTTAATTACGACGGCAGTAATACGTCATTAGACAACTTTGATGTAAGTGGTGTCACGGGCAGCGGCAATGATCAGGCTTGGATATTTAGCAACGGCGGTACCGGATCATCTGGGTGGACGGCAGGCTGGTCGTCCCAAGGCGGTACCGGGTGCTTGTTTGATGGCCACCAACCACTACACGATGACGGTGACGGTGGAGCTCCGCTGGGAGGGCCACCAGCAGCTGCAACTTTTGTAGGCAGCCTCTATAACTCAGTAAACCCAGGCGGACAGCAGCAGGGTACCGGCCCTAATACCGGCGGGGATACTGGCTCTAGTGGGGTTTGCAATACTAGCCCGGGCAGTGACTGCACGGCAGTAACAAGTTGTAGCGCAACTTGGGATAACCCACTGAGCTGGTTTTTATGCCCGATCATAGCTGGGATCCAAGATTTCATGAACTACGTAGGTGGAGAAATTAATAAATATCTGACGGTCCCCGCGCAGTATTTTGACGCCAGCAATCATAGTAGTGGCCAGGCTTTATATTTAGCCTGGAACAGCATGCGGGCACTTGCCTTAGCGGTGTTGTTTATCGCTGCGATCCTGATGGTTTTCTCACAAGCCATATCTTTCGGACCGTTTGATGCCTATACCGTCAAGAAACTCCTGCCCAGAATCCTGATAGCCGCCATATTTGTAACAATATCTTGGCAGCTGGTCGGTCTGCTGGTTAATATTTCCAATGGAGTAGGTGAAAGCGTCAGAAGCTTAATGTTCGCTCCTTTTAGTAGGCTAGGAGACCTTAAGGCCACGGGCGGTGATTTGGGTGGTTTATCGCTAATAACTGCCGGTGCTTTTGCACTAGGCGTAGACATTATCGGAGTTCTTGCTCTTGGTTTATCAGCAGCTCTTGCTCTTGGGGTTGGACTGGCAGTTTTAGTTCTAAGACAGATTGTTATACTCATTCTAGCCGTCTTCTCTCCGCTAGCCATAGTATTTTTAATCTTCCCGGGCACCAATAAAGCCTGGAAGCTGTGGTGGGATAGTTTTAGCGGAGCCCTCTTGATGTTCCCGATAATAGAGGCGTTTATTGCTGCCGGCTCAATCTTTGCGGCCATATCTGTCAATGTTAATCGTAACGCTTTGTCCCAGTTTGTTGGCTTTATAGCTATCTACTTACCCTACTTTTTGTTACCGGAAACTGTGCGTCTGGCTGGAGGAGCAATAGGTGCTATAGGTGGTAAGGTTAAAGACGCTCATAGCGGTGTCCAAAAAGGTTTGGGTGGCTATCGGCAGAAGAGACGGGGAGAAGTTCTACAAAAAGAGAGGGTGGGAAAACGCTGGTCTGGGCAAAAGTGGATACCGGGTTCTCGTAGAATAGCCGATCGAGCCAACACAATGACAAAAGGCGCCGGTACGGGCCTATCTGGACACTTCGGGCTAGGTGAAAGGGGAGATCAAGCAACCGCTACCTTACTCCAGGCAGCCGGTGATGCCGCGCTTAAGGACCAGCCAGGATTACTAAATACATTTACGCGTCAAGACGACACGTCAGCGTTAATGGGGTTGAGTGAAGGTACCGCGACTGGTGCTGGTCGGGCGGCCAGAATGCTGCAGGAACATTGGTATAAGACTAGTCTTCAGTCTGATACGGAGGCTAATCTGCAATCAGGTATGACCCAGGAAGCGGCAACAGCCGCGGCCGAAATCTCGGCGCGAGCCAGCTCTGCTCGACGAACTAAATCCGCCTTTGAATCTGCTAGAACTCTGGGCATTAACAAGGTTAATGCGGTTGCGGCGCTAACAGTTATGTCGCAGAATAAGAGCCGTTCGATAGGTACCGGCGAATACGAAATGATACAAGGAGCTATCTCGCGCTTGTCAGGCGGGAACAACCAATTGGCCCAGGATCTTGCATATAACTATCAGTACAATTCACGTCAGGCTGGTCGAGAAGATCTAGGTGGTGACTGGACAGGCGGCGCCGCTTCACGAGCAACCACTCCGGAAGGAAAAAGACGAGCAGTGTTTATGGATGCTATGAGTAAAACCGACACTCGAACCTTACTAGCTGGGCATCCTAACACGGTCAAGCAAGCTGGCGAAGTTATTCATGGAGACCTTAACGGCGGTGATCTAGAAACAGCAACCAAGTCTGCGGCATTACTAAGCGAATTGCACGCCAATCTCGCATCTGCTACTGACGGGAACAGAGATGAAGTCATCAACATATTGAACGGCGAAGGTATTAGACTGGACGAGCCGATAGAAGAGCAAATAGCATATAAACTCACCAAAATAGCTACAAATGACGGGCGAACACTAACCCTACCTCAGGCACAAGCGGTATTAAAAAATTACAGCCGGAACTGGGGTAGTAGCACCCCAGTTCAGGGACGAGAAGGCGAACCCCCTCAGCAAAACCCATCCCCTCAAGTTTAAGTTATTCACTAATATATAATTGACTAATTATCCATTCTGTGCTATTATATTAACTATGATGACATCTCCTGACCCGTTCGAATCCCAACCCAATCCTTCTGGATCACGATACCCGAACTTGCCACCAATTCCTTTGCCCCCGCCTTCCGAAACCATGGGAGATGTACCCGTCTCTAGAGTTGATCACGATGATCGGCAATATAATCCAGCTTCTCCTGTTGGGGAAGACAGTACAAGCTTAGGCGAACCTGGTGCGTCGATACATACAGACCCGTCTCCTACTAGCGAATTACCTTTAACTAACCCTGACCAAGAGCGAGCGACTCCGGCGGAAATTGAGCAAAAGAGACTTAGAGCAGAACAACTTGGCAAAACCATAGAAGCGTTGGAACACCGCCAAGATTTCCGTAGATACCTTGGGCAGACAGCAAACTTTGGTATAAATCGACGAAGACGTGAAGATGGCAGTAAACGATTAAGAAGAGGCCAGTTACCACCTGTAACGGGCTTGCCACAACGTGTAGCGCCAGCGGACAGGAAAGAGCGGAATCACGAAAAAAGAGTCGCTGAACGTGTCTCAAATAGTGCGCTAAGATCTGAAAGAGATAGAAGTAAGAATGCGATCCACGGATCTCATAGAGGACGAGCCACTATATTACGTACACACAAAGCAAAAAAAGTTCTTAAGTCCGGGATCAATCAACTCCATGTAGATAACCAAATTACCGGGCAGCAACTAGTTAACGAAGTGAAGTCGCTTGCCAATACAATTGTCTACAAGGAACGTTTAGGCGCTCGATTATCAAGAATAAGAGATACAGCGTCAGCCAATAGAGCAATAAGGTCGGCCCTACAACCAATAAGAGCACGAAGAGACGGCAAAAAGCTCGCCAGAAGCAAAGCTGAACTGCAACATATCAATGACCGAATAAGTCAAAGTGGCGATCACCACGGATCGATCGATCCGACGATCTACACTCCCAACACTGACCCCATAACTATACCTAGGTCTATCGAGGACACGGGCAGCCCGATGAGTACGCCGGACAACAACCCGACCGAAGGTGGAGGTCTTAACCCTGATAAGCATTTTGCTAACCCTAGCAAAGTTTTAGAAATAAAGGAAAGAATAAACGACGACTTAGCACGTTATTTACTGAGCCACTCTGTGGACGAATCTGACAACACGCTAATGGCTAAATTAAAAAGTTTTGCAACCAATTACGAGCTGGGCGCCTATTTTGACATAGATCCGAGAGAATTGGATAATCCTGCCCAGACTAAAGTCTCACCGGATATTATAGCTAGGGTAAGAACCATGCTGGATATGCCGACGAAAGAACTAGAAGATCTAGTCGCCAGTCAATAAAAATACACCTTAGTTATACATATTTCATTCCGATAAAGCGGTTGTCGTTTTGTAACTTTTAGAAGATACTATAAGGTATGGCCACCTATAAAGTCCTTCAAGATATTGAAGCAGAAGACAAATTATTAGGTCCCCTCACACTTAGGCAATTTATCTATGCTTCAATAGCTGGAATATTTATATACCTAAGTTTCTTATCTATCACTAAGCATGCTGCATTTTTGCTGGTAATATTCTTACCGATAATTCTTTTTGCTGGTTTTTTCGCGTGGCCTTGGAGCTTGAATCAAACAACTGAAGTTTGGGCCCTAGGTAAAATTAGGTTTTTCTTAAAGCCTCATCGTAGAATTTGGGACCAAACCGGAGTAAAAGATTTAGTGACCGTCACGGTACCGAAAACAATAAACATCGAATACACCGATGGATTATCACAAACAGAAGTCAAGAGTAGATTAAAAGCTTTGGCAGACACTTTGGATACCCGCGGGTGGGCTATAAAAAATGCTGACTTAAATACCTTCAGCAGGCCGGTTCAGTTTGGTACTCAAACGAACGATCGGCTGCTGGATATCAATCAGCTTCCGACAATTAATCCGGTTAATGATACTCAGGCGTCTGACGATATTTTAGACGAGCGAAGCAACCCAGTGGCCCATCATTTTGAAGAATTAATCACGGCTTCCTCACAAAACAGGCGTCAACATATTGTTGATGAACTGCAGTCAGCTGGAATACCTAAACAGCCAGCCCCAACCCCTGCTGATAACAACTACTGGTTCGCGGACAAAAACCAAGCTCCGCCAACACAGGATGAGAAGATCCTAACCGAGGAATTGAAGGATCTCCAGGCTCAGCCAGAAATTGCCTACGCCAACCTACACACATTAAGCGTTCCTTCTGCTCCCGTTGTTCCTGTGCCGACTTTGGACCCGCCTAAAACATCGGTGACAGCACCCGATAGCTCTGGTATACTTCAACTTGGTAGTAACAATGACTTAAACGTCGCTACAATCGCCAGACAGGCCAATAAAGATAAAGATTCATCACAGGACGAAGTTGTTGTTAATTTACACTAGCAAAGTTTTTACTAATACCTTTTAGTGGGGTGGCTTATATGAATCCTTCAATGCCCAATTTGGCACAACCTAATAGACCACAAGATCCATCTGGCGGGGGGATGCCGGTCCAACCAAGCCAGCCTCAGTTTGTTTCTCCAAATATACCAACGCCAAGCATAAATCCTACCCAAGACTATACGCCCAGGCCAACAGCGCTCCCTCAAACACCCCACCCGTCTACCGGTGCAGTTCAACCCGCTCAAGCCCCAATAGCTCCGACTAACCCCAACAGTACCCAAAATACTCTGCAGATAGCCGAAATAAGAGACGGTATAGTTATTATGAACGATGGGTCGTTTCGATCGGTATTGATGGTTAAGTCAATAAACTTTGATCTAATGAGCCAAGCTGAACAGGAGGGTGTCGAATATGCTTATCAGGGATTTTTAAACTCTCTGTATTTCCCAATCCAAATTTTTGTCAGGTCGCAACGAGTCGATCTCCAGCCATACATCGACAAGCTCGACAAAATCCGTACCGAACACGACAACATGCTGCTGGCTATGTTAATGGATGACTATATAAACTATATTGATCTTTTGTCCCAGCAAACTAATATCATGGACAAGAAATTTTATGTCGTCATCCCGTTCTTCCCAATCACTGATGTCCAAAAAGCCCTAACTCAAAGCAAAAACTTTTTTAGCGGACTTGGCAGTTTATTTAGTAAAAAAGAGACCCATGTCGTAATTAACGAAGGGGAGTTAGAAAAAGCAAAAACTGAATTAAGAAACCGGGTCCAAGCCACACTAGCTGGGCTGCAGCAATGCAATGTTCAGGCATTACCCCTAGATACCCAAGAACTAATTGAATTATATTACGACACCTATAATCCTGATACGGCAACTCGGCAACAACTAAAAAACTTTAACGACCTATCGGCCGACGTCATAACTAAAGGCGAAGGAGCAGCACCACAGCCGCATCTACAAAGAGAGCTCCAGTAATGGCAATCAGGAGAAAAGGTTCGATCGATCCAGTGTCGACAGCCCAAGACCAAATCAGAAGAGAGCAGCAGGAGGTAACCGCCGCTTTCCAAAAAGGTGTTACCGCTCTTCGAGATTTTATTGCTCCCAGCTCAATAGAATTCAACTCATCATATTTTCGAATAGGCACCAGATTTGCTCGAACTTATTACGTATATGGGTATCCTAGACAAATATATACCGGCTGGTTGAGCGGCCTTATTAATATCGACGAGGTTGTTGATATATCCTTATTTATCTACCCGGTTGAGAGCCAGGTAGTACTCGAAAATCTCCGCAAGAAAGTTACACAACTCGAAGCTGGATCGCAAATTGACAGCGAGAAAGGACGAATCCGCGACCCACAAAAACAAGCGGCAATTCTAGATGCCGAGGAAATGCGCGATAAATTACAGGTTGGAGAAGAAAGATTCTTTAGGTTTGGCTTTTACTTCACAGTCTATGCTTCGTCATTGGATGAACTAGAATTCGTCTCGCACAAAATAGAGTCCATGCTTGGGCAACAGTTGGTCTACTCTAAGCCAGCGAGTTCCCAGCAAGAACAGGGCTTAAACAGCACGGTGCCGCAAATGGATGACCAGTTACAAATTCGCCGAAACGTCAGCACCGGCGCGCTCAGCACCAGCTTCCCATTTACCAGCGCTGACTTGACTGATGACCACGGAATTTTATACGGCATTAATATGCATAATTCCGGATTAGTAATTTTTGATCGTTTTAGCCTTGAAAACAGTAACTCGGTAGTTTTTGCTAAATCAGGAGCCGGAAAAAGTTTCTTAGTGAAACTTGAAGCATTACGAGCCTTGATGTTGGGCATCGAAATATTTATTATCGACCCAGAAAATGAATACGAAAGAATGTGCGAGGCAGTTGGCGGAGCCTACGTTCGGTTAAGTCTTAACTCAGCAACTAGGATCAACCCATTTGATCTGCCAAAAGTCGTCGACACCGAAGAAGCAGACGACGCCCTGCGCAGCAATCTAATTACTCTGCACGGACTAATGCGCCTTATTATGGGTGGTGCCAGAGCTCAATTAATTGAAGGAAACAATACGCTGATACCCGCTCTAACTCCGGTTGAGGAATCCGATCTCGATACCGCCCTTATCGAAACTTATGCCAAAGCCGGGATAACCAACGATCCGTTGACTCATGCTAGTCCGCCGCCCACCATAAACGACCTGTATGACACACTACTCCATATGGGTGGTACCGGGCCACAACTAGCCCAAAGGTTACGTAAATATACGACTGGAACATTTGCTGGAATCTTCAGCCAACAATCCAACATAAATATTAATAACCCGCTGGTTGTCTTTAATATTCGGGACCTAGAGGATGAACTAAGACCAGTTGCTATGTATATTGTGCTCAACTATATATGGAACAAAACCAAGACTGATCAAAAACGAAGACTCCTGATAGTCGATGAAGGCTGGCAGCTAATGAAATATGAAGACTCAGCCAACTTCTTGTTTAGTTTAGCTAAGCGTGCCAGAAAGTATAACCTGGGTATCACCACGATTACCCAAGACGTTGAAGACTTCATGGGCAGCCGCATGGGTAGAGCGATTGTGGCTAATGCCTCCATGCAGTTTTTGCTGAAACAGTCGCCATCAGCTGTCGATGTTCTCTCTGACGTGTTTAAATTGACCAGCGAAGAGAAGAAACGGCTAACTCAGTTCCCGGTTGGACAAGGCCTGTTCTTTGCCGGGCAAAACCACGTACATATCCAAGTAGTCGCCAGCCCAACGGAAGTCGGTCTAATAACCACCAACCCCGATCAAGTAAAACAGATAGAACAAGCCGGCGAGCTTAACCAGCCCCAAGGCACCATTGACCTAAATAACCGATTGTACCCAGGTTCCGCTAATGTGCCGGTGTAAAATAAATACAGCTAATAGATTTAGATTATATGGCACTACCAAATCTACAAGATCCTTACGATGAAGATGACGAAGACTCCATAAGGCCGTCTTTTAGCTCTTTGCCGACTGGTGGAGTTAGGGAGGGTGATAGCCATGTCGGTAAGCTTAAGTCCGTACCGAACGAACCAGCCGGTGGTAACGAGGATTTAAGCGGTGCTGAAACTTCGGGCGCCAGTGGCGCTTCGGCGGGCTCAGACAGTAAAGATGAACGCCAGGGTTTAAGGTTAATCCAGGGAGGCAAAAGCGATTCAGAAGAAGCCCCATCTTTGTACCATGAAGATAAAGAAGGCTCATTAAGAGCAAGGGCAAAGGGCAAACTAAAAAAAAGACTTCTGATAAGTGCTGGGGCAGTCGGCGGGCTTGGGATTATGGGCACACTACTATTTTTGATCTTTATAGCTGGGTCGCTTCTTATACCCAACCTGGCTCAAAACATTACCGCCTACCAATTCGCCCGCCTCACTAGAGAATATGCTGAAAGCGAGACGCGCGTCACTGACGAAAATATAGCAATTGATGCCATACCGGAGACTGCCGATGATTCGCTCTATAACTCCGTTAAGGAAAAGTTTGTGTCTGCTGGTCAAAAGACAGCCGATCTATGGAATCGACTGTCCGTTAATTATCAAGTAGATAAATCCATCGCTAATCTTTCAGCCAACAACGGCTTCAACATAACGAGTCATCTTACTAAAACTGGGCGGCAAGTAATTGACAAGGTCGTACTTGATGATACTCCATATGCCATCAAAACATCGGGTTTTGTCACGGGTCATATACCTGTACTAAGCGATATTATAGATTTTACACACGGTGTTTCGTTTAGCCGCGATTTTGCACCAGATCTCTCAGCTGCACTAAGAGAACAAGACGTCGGTATAATCGTCCGCCTGGCAGCAGCCAAGGAAATCCGTGAAAAATTAGGCATTAGTCTAATAGCTTGGGTAGTTGGCAAGTATTCGGGCAAGACCCCATCAGCAGCTCGAGTCGAACAAACAGAGGATTTAGCGGAAGACGTCGATCAACAGCAAGTACCTGACCCTGCCGTTACCGACAGTCTTAATAACGCACAGACTGCGGCTGTTGACGATGAGAAATCTATATTGTCCAACCCGAACCCGGCTGAAATTGAGGCGACTATCGCCGATGGCGGTTACATTAAAAGTGTACAGACGGCTATCTCCAACGCTTTGGCGGCATCAGGGCTAAGCACGGCTATCACTATCATAAACCCAATTTACGCTGTAGCCATGCCAATATGCATTGTTTACGACGGCTCCATGGATCACTCCGGCCCGACAATCGATGACCAGGTCAGGCAACAAGAAGCCGCTTATTACTACATTGCATCGGCCAATAGTCAAGAAGCGGCCGGCGCAACAACTGCCCAGGCGGTAGGCGCATTAAACAGTGACTTAAATGCCGGGGGCAACATCCAGGAGTCTATTCCCCTATTACGAGGCGCTGGAGATGCTGTTAGTAGTACTGGCGCGCCAAGTGCCGAAGCCTCAGCCGACGGTCAATATACACTCCTAAACGCTACTCCTGGGTTAAGCGCCGTAGCTGGTCCTATTAATGATGTAGCTGATGAAGCCTGCCCGGTATTCACCAATATGATCGGTGCCGGATTTTTAGGTCTTGCTAGCTTGGGGGTAGGATTACTTACAGGAGAGACCGACACGGCAGCTGGAACATTAGCCACTAAGACGATAGATGAGGGTGCGGCTGATGCAGCAACCGAAGTAGCGGCAGATCAGACCGCCGATGTGGCCAGCAGCGTGATTACTAAATCAGGCGTAGTGACCAGAAGAATTTGGAAACTGCTTGATGACACCGTAACGTCGGCTGGGAAAATTACCGCTATGACAATACTAGCCAAGCTAATTGTGATGGATAGAGCTATGCAGGTTAATAGCGGCTTTGCTGAAGGCGTAGATTTAGCCAACGAGGCCGACTCTGGAGGCAACATAGCAGCTAACGAAATTGACAGACAGGGCATGTACGGCGCTCCTTTGACCGGTACACAAGTGGCTCAAAGCAATGTCGCCGACCAGCAATATGTCGCTAGCGAAAATAGCCAAAAATCTGCTTATCAGCGGTATTTTGCCCTTAGTAATACCGACTCATTACTGTCAAAATTCAGTACGGATCTTTACGAACACGTAAACGCCTCGTCTTTCTCGTCTATCTTTTCATCTTTAGGCAGAGATTTGAACCCGATTAGTTTACTGGCTAAAGTTTTTGGATCAATCGATACCAAGCTGACTTTTGCCCAGAGCGCTACCGATGACTACACGTACGGCAATGTTCAGTTTGGCTGGTCGCAGGATGAAGATAATTTAATTAATAGCAACCAATCTTACCAACCGATCGAGAACCAAGCAGCACTTGATAGCGCAGCCCCGATACTAAACCCAAGCACCGGTACTAATGAAGACGCCGAGGATTACATCTCTGGCATTTACGGCCAATGTTTCACTGACAGTATTGGTACATTGCTGTCGTCTGGTTTAATTGTCCGTGACGCAAGCGGGAATGTTATTAGTAGCACCGGGAACGTTGATAATACTTCCAGCCCAGAAGGTTTGTGTTCGCCGGATAATCTTGGACCAGATAATCCGAAATACGGCGATTTGGTGTTTAGGTGGCGGCTGGCCATGAACTACAGCAATACCCTAGACCAGCTTACCCAAGAGGGAAGCCTAAGTGTGCCCAGCGGGAGTAATTAAACACGGTGGCAATTTTTAGACCAAAAAAATCGGCTCGCAACATTATTAGAACCGCGACTTTAGTTTTATGCGCCCTGCTACTAATGCCCCTAACTAGCGTTCACGCACAATTGTTTGACCAAAATGACCTTAACAGCGTGGTCGGCCAAACGCCGTTCTATGATCCCGAGGATACCTGCAGCAGTTCATCGGGCAGCACCTCGGATTCCACTCCATCAGACAACAGTACGCTTACCTCGGGTTCAAGTATTTACATACTTGGCGACTCTATAACCGAGCTCGCTCAGCCAACTTACGTATCCTCGTTCCAGCAAAAAGGAATAACTGCTAATGTCGATGCTTCGGTCAGCAGAAGCCTGGGTGGCGACGGAACGGACGGCAATAAGCTAAGCGGACTGGCCGCCATAACAGCCGATGCAGCCGAGATCCAAAAATCTCAAGCTATAGTGATAGCCCTAGGTACAAATGGTGGTGACACCAATCAGTCTATCGTTCAAGCGATAAACGAAGTTAAGTCCTACAACACTACGGCACCGATATATTGGGTCGATACCATTTCTGTTGGCAGAACAGATGGCTATAACCAATCGGTTATCGGGCCAAACAACCAAGCTATTTATAGTCAAGCTAGCTCGGAAAACTATTCGGTCATTTCATGGTTCAAAGCCGTTGATCCGAACGGCAATCCTGAGGACCCAAGTGGTGCTGAAGTTGACCCCAATCACTACATAGACACTGGTCCTGACGGTTACGGGGTGCACCCCGATCCTGCCGGGGTAACCGCGTTGGTCAATCTGGTCGTTGACACCGTTACCGGCAGCTCCTCCACGGCTACACCTCCGAGTAACCCTTGTTGTAGTGGTAGCACCGTAAGTCTAGTCGGTTCAACTAATGCCGCTGAAGCCTATAATTATTTTACCGGTGAGGGGTTGAGTGCCGCCCAAGCAACCGGGATTATGGGTAACATGGAAGCTGAATCAGGCATCCTGCCGGAACGTTTAGAGAGCACTCCGGCGTCAGTTATAACCCCAGCGGCATCGTTAAACCAAGAACAATTATCTGATGGTAACCTTGGGTGGGGTACCGTTCAGTGGTCACCACCCGAGAAAATGATTATCCCAACGGAACAAGCTAAAAAGGATCCAAATGATCTCGGAGTTCAGTTCGAGTTTTTATGGCAACAGTTAAATACTGACGAGGGGGCTGCGCTTACGGCGCTTAAGACGACAACGACTCCTGAAGCGGCGGCACTTTCTTTCGAAGTAAACTACGAGAGACCATACGTCCCCCAAGGATACACACAACCACAAGATGCTCCGGTTCGAGAAGCTTTCGCTCAAGCTTTTTATGAACAATACGCCAACGGGGTCCCACTGCCTCCCGGAGTACAAGCACCTAGCTCTACTGAGTCTTCTGGTTGCAGCAACGGTACAACTACATCATCCGGCGGTTCAGCACCAACAACCACCGGTATAAGTGCTTACATGGACCCACTTAGGGCCATAAAGCCCTTGACACCGCTACGCATAGACCAAGGTGTAGACTACGAAGGCAAGGGCCCGATTTATGCTCTCGGCGCTGGAGTAGTTATATCGGTCAACACGACGGATTCGGGTTGGCCCGGTCTAGGAACCACTTGCCAGGACGGTACGCCGTGTAACGGTGCTTTTATTAAATACGAGTTGAGTGATGGGCCAGCCAAAGGAGATTACGTTTATTTCGCGGAGGATTGTGTGCCGGTGGTAGCTCAGGGCGCAATGCTGACAACCAGTACGGTTATATGCAATATGTATGAAGGCGGGACCAATATCGAGACCGGCTGGACAACCAAAAATCCAGGTGAACAGGCCTTAGCAGCTGCCCAATATCAGGCTAATGGGTATGGTAGCTACGCCACTAGCGCTGGGCAAAACTTCTCGGATCTGCTCCAAGCCCTTGGCGCTCCTCCCGGTGTTTTTCAAGGGGGTGCTGGAGATGCTGGGCCACCAACCCTAAGTGGATTTCCAAATTGGTAATAATATGATTAGGAATATAGATGCTAAATAAAAAGGCCAAGATCGCACTACTTCTAATACCTACCGTAGTTATACTTATTTTCGTAATTACTTTTTTGACTCATTATCTAACCACAGGTGGGGTAGTAGTAAGCTCTAATGGGGACTATGATATCAGCATTACAAAACTGGGGGCCTCAAGCTCTCAACCCGTTACCCTAACTGGCAGAGACAAACTATCGGCTCAGCTACACACTGGTACCTATAACGTCACGGTAACTAGTAGTTTTTCCTCTTCGCAAAAGGTATTAGTGATCGAGGCACATAAAACTCAGGCTATTAAGATTGACCTTCAGGGTCTGGGCGCGGTTGAGCCTGTTAGCAGCCGTGCGGCATTCGATCTTTTGGCAACTGGATCTAGTCTAGCTTTTATTGATTCAAATAACGGTTCACTTATTTCGGTAGATAGCCAAAATAACGAACATGTCCTGTCCGGCAGCCTTAACTTGTCGAGCGTAGAGTGGGCTAGTTCGGGGTACGGAATAGCTCAGGATCAGTCTGGGAATCTATACTCGGTTAGTGGCGGCACTTTAAGCAAGTTGACGTTGCCCTTCACTCCTTCGAACAATAATTATGCGCTAGCGTCAGACAAGATGCTTTATTTATCTAACGGCAACACGATATATGCTGGCGTTGCTGGCGGCACTTTAAGCCAACTTTTACGACCGGTAAACGGCGAAGGCTTTTCAATTGTTAGCGCAACCACCAAAGGTGTTTTAGTGAATGAGACAAGTACCGACGCATCTGGTGACAAAAATGGTGACTTGTTATTTATAACTCCAGCTAAAACCTATACGATCCAGGCTGGAATTTATGATTCTGCGTGGTCGCCCAACGGCCAAGACCTAGTGGTGACTACCGATAGCGATAGCGACATATACAACGACCGCTTGCAGTTAATAGGGAGCTTGCCTGCCAATAATGTTACCTCTCCTGTTTGGCTAAATAATAACGTTATTTTTTATGGTATTGCTGGCGCTTTATGGTCCTACAATATACAAACTAAGACGTCTAATACGGTAGCCAGCGTATCAGTCTTTGGTTATGTTTCAAAAATATACCCTAGCCAGAACGACGCTTACGTGTACGTGGCAATCCAAAATACCACCACCAACAGCCTTGAGCTTTCCAGGTTGGGCTTAGACAACCAACCAGTGTCACCTATTATGCAAGAACTGCAGGTCTTTTTGCCAAACACTTATCAGGGTTGCTCGTTAGACTACCTCGACTTCACAGCGCCCAGTGTCGTAGTGGACGGTACCGATTCTTCTGGGCAAAACTGCGTCCAGGCAGCAACGAGCTACTTACAGCTATACGCTATTAACCCCGCCAGTTTAAACATCACCACAAGTAACTGATTTACCCCAGGGCAATGATATTGGCTGACTCTGTGAAGTGTTGAATTACCACATCGGCATCGGTCGTAGTTATAAAAGTTTGATAGGTTTTTAGAAAAGTTGTTAGAGACTTCCGGCGGCTACCGTCAAGCTCGCTAAAAACGTCGTCTAGAAGTAGTAGCGGGCTCTCTTCACGAGCCATTTTAAGCAGCTCTGCTTCAATAAACTTGCAAACTAGCATAAGTGTTCGGAGTTCACCCCGCGAGGCGCTTTCTGATGACTTGTGCTTATTTAGGTATACGGTCAATTCGTCCCGGTGCGGCCCATGTCCGGTGAACCCTCTCGCTTGATCAATATTTATATCCTCTTCTAATAAATGTATTAGTTTGGAGGCATAGTCGTCACCGGTTACTGACGAATTATATTCAAACAGGACCTTATTGGTGCCACCGGTAACGTTATTGTATAAATTGCTTGCTAGGTTGTTGATAGTTTTTATAAGTTCTTTGCGTTGATCTGTTATTTTGCTACCTAGCTCGCTGAGCTGGATATCCCATACAAAAAGTTGTTTACCGGTTTGATGGTTTTGTTTTAAAAGGGCGTTTCGTTGGGCCAGGGCTTGTTTGTATCTTCGTCCGGTCGACGCAAACCCGACAACCGTCTGCTCTAATATGTTATCTAAAAACTGCCTGCGTTTTTCCGGTGAGCCGGATATTATGGTTAGATCATTGGGCTCAAAAAGTACCACCGGTATGGTTTTGGCAAAAGGCAGACGCTTATAGTGCTGGCTATTTATTTCAAACTCTTTTTTTAAAGTATCGGCATCATTATTCATATATACTATTCGATCAAAATTATTGTCGGTGTGCGCCTCAAGTCTTAGCCACGGTTTTTTATATCTCATTAGATCGAGGTCTTTTGCGCGGTAAGATTTTCCCCGGCAAATTAATAAAATTGATTCTAGCAAGTTTGTCTTACCGCTGGCGTTTGGGCCAACGATAATATTAACTCCACCAGTAAACTCAAATGATTCGTTAGTGTAGGATCGGAAGTTTTCTAGGTGTATGTCGGTGATCATCACCACTCATTTTAGCTCTTGAGCGGCATGATGACATGGACATATTCATTATTAGACGGATCTTTTAGGGCCGATGGTTCCAGTTTGCCGTTAAAACAAAAACTAATGTCCTCGCCGCTAAAGGCATGCAAAGCATCGAGTAAATAGCGGGAGTTTAGGGTGATTTCACCGCTGCCTTTTATGTCGCCGGTGGTGCTAGCCGTATTTTCACCGAGCTGTGACGCAATCGAGTGGATACTAACAGATTTAGCAGACTGGTCGACCTTAATGGTTACACTGCCAGCGTTCTCTCTAGCAAACAGGCTTGAGACTTTGGTTATACTTAGCAGCTCATCTTTTTTAACCGTAGCTATGACCGAAAATTTATCCGGTATAAGTTTGCGGTAATCGGGGTAGTTGCCATCAATTAAGCGAGTAACTAGCTCAATATCATCAACCTGGAATAAAACTTGCTGGCCATCATAGGTTATCTGAACTTCGCTATCGCTATCGCCAAGTACCCTAAGCAAGTCTGATAGCGCCGAGGCTGGTATTAACAAACTGGCGGCTTGTTTTGTGGGCACCAGTTTTTTCTCGGCTAAACGGTAACTGTCGGTGGCTACAAGATACAGGGCGTTTTCAAAATCGTGAAGAAATAAACCGGTTAATACTGGACGTGCTTCGTCACTGCTAGCGGCAAAGATAACCTGCTGGAGAGCTAGTTTGAAAGTACTGCTCGGCAGCTTTACTTTTTGCCCCTTAGTAATGGCCGGCATGACCGGAAATTCTTCAGCCGCTACGCCGTTAATCACTGATTGATAGGTGTTGGTGGTGATATGAAGTTTATGGTTCTCCAGCTCCAGGCTGATAGTTCCGGGAGGTAAGCTGTTGATAAAGTCCTGCATTAATCTAGCCGGCACGGTAATACTGCCTTCTTTTTCGACTTTTGAACCAATGAAATGGGTTATAGCAATGTCTAGATTGGTAGCTGATATGCTGACCCTGTTTCCAATAGTTCGGATCATGACGTTAGCTAAAATTGGCAGGGTACTTCTGGCGTTAGCTACTCGAGCAACATTACTAAGAGCCTTGTTTAGATTTTCCTGGGTGACTTGCAGTTTCATATAATGGCTCCCTTCAATAATTACTTATATATAGTTTAGTTATACTTATTATTAGCTATGTGGACAGTGTGGATTAAAGAATAATTAACGGGGTTAAAACTCAATTTATTGCTGGGGATTAGTACTAGGGAAAGTTTTGGTAAGAAAGTGTACAAAGCACTACTTGTACCCAGGGTTAAATTAAAAGAAGCAAAATTCAACTTTTTTATACCCAGATAACTAGTTTTCTTGCACAAGCCAGACACCGCTTCAACACATGTTTTACGCATACAAGCGCTCCCTTATTTCATTGATAGCGTTACGGATATCAATGTCGGTTGCCGACTCTTTCTCAATTTTTTCGACTGAATGAATAGCTGTGGTGTGATCTTTACGGCCTAGTTCCCGAGCTATTTTAGGAAAGCTTAGGTGTAATTCACTGCGCAGTATGTACATAGCTACTTGCCGGGGCACGACTATATCTTTATCTCTTTTTGGACCAATAATATCATCAAGCGGTATCTGAAAATGCCTAGCGGTCCGTTCTACTACCTGACGGGCGCTAAGGTGCTTTGGCCGGCTTTTTATCTGGCCAAGCAGACCGGTGGCTACCTCAAGGGTCGGTTCGAGCTCTCGCATTTCACAAAAAGCCAGCAGCTGGTTAAGCGCTCCTTCTAGTTCGCGGATATTGGTTTGAACGTTATTGGCTAAAAACTGCATGACATCGGAAGTTAGGGTTACATCGTGGATTTCGGCTTTGGTTTGGACGATCGCGCAACGGGTTTCAAAATCCGGGGTTTGCATATCGATCGTCATGCCCCAGACAAAGCGTGAACGAAGACGCTCTTCGAGAGTCGGTATGTCTCTAGGTAGCTTATCGCTGCTAATAATAATTTGTCTATTAGCCTGGTGTAGGGCATTAAATGTATGGAAGAATTCTTCTTGTATTTTTTCCTTGCCGGCAAGGAACTGGACGTCATCGACAATTAAAACATCAGCTCCCCTGTAAAAACCGGCAAAATCGGTATTTTTCTTATAGCGCAGAGCATCAACAAATTCCTGGACAAACTGTTCGCTAGAAACATAAACCACCCGGGCGGATTTATTTTTGGCGAGAATTGCATTGCCAACAGCTTGGATCAAATGGGTTTTGCCAATGCCCACACCACCGTAAACAAATAAAGGATTATATTTATTACCTGGTTTGGTGGCGATCGCCTGACAGGCGGCATATGCCAGCTCATTGGCTGATCCCACTACGAAATTCTCGAAAGTATAGCGTTCGTTTAAACCCTGACGGTAAGTATGGGTAAGACTAGTGCCCTGAGACTTAGCGACCGAAGCATGATTGAATAATGGTACATCCGGCAGCTCATCATCTTCATCTCTGGGTTTAACGGGGGAAGTATGGATCTTATATTCAATTTGGCCAGGGTTAACACCGTTCTTTTTTAATGTATCCATGATAAGTTCGTTGAACTTGCGCTCCAACTGCTGTTTTATAAATACGTTTGGCACGCCGACTATAAGTATTTCATCTGACCTTCTAAGAAGTTGAGTGTTTTTGAACCAGGTTACAAAACTAGCTCGCGATACTGATAATTCAATTTCTCCTAGTACTGCCTGCCACAGGTCGTTATCCCGCATCCCCTCACTCCTTTGTTACATGAATACTACACGAAAAAACGGCTTTTTTCCACAACTACTAAAGAGTAATTTTATGATTTTAAGTAAAATCAACGAACAGATGGAAAGTTATACACATACAATGTGTATATCTATAAAAGAGTGGAAAGTAGTTGGGCAACAGTGGATAAACTGATAGAATTGGAGGGTAAGCATTGTTAATTTAACGCTACTAGACAAAGTCCTGTTTGACTAATGTTTAGTAGTATTTATAGACTAGGATCAATATGCCTAAGCGAACTTATCAACCCAAAAAAAGAACGCGCTCAAAAGAACATGGTTTTATGAAAAGAATGGCCACCAAAAGCGGCCGACTTGTATTGCAGCGGCGCCGGCAAAAAGGCCGCGTCCGTCTGTCGCACTAACCAGGGACTGTTTTTATAGTAGTCCTGTCGGTTTTTTAAAGAGCTGTTTATGATACATAGAACTCATCGTTTCCACGGATACAATAGTTTAAGATACGTTTATCAACACGGGCAAATAGCCCGCGCTGATAAACTAAACGTTAAATACATAGTTAACTCCAGGCGGAGCAAATACCGGCTGGCCGTGGTGGTTAGCCGAAAAGTTAGCAAGTCGGCAGTTGTCCGTAACCGAATACGTCGCCGGGTGTACGAGTTTGTTAGGATACGCGAACCACAAATTACCAGACCTTATGATATTGTTGTCACCGCTTTTGATGAGAAGTTTGCTAATTTATCTGCTCCTAAATTGGATAAGACCCTAAACGATTTATTTAGGGACACCGGATTGTTCAGCAACCAGCCAAAAGCTCCCCATGTTATAGTTAATAAGAAGGAAAATTAATGTTTACGACAATTATTGTTAAGCCTATTTTTAATCTTTTGTCTTTGATTTATGGGATCATTCCTGGCCATGATTTTGGCCTGTCTATAATCATCTTTACCATAATCATCCGAATGCTTATGTGGCCGCTGGTAAAGAAGCAGCTTCACCAGGCAAGAGCTATGCGCGAGCTTCAACCCGAGATAAAGAAAATAAAGAAGGATGCTGGTGGTAATCGCCAGAAGGAATCGATGATGCTTATGGAGCTATATAAGGAGCGGGAAATAAAGCCGCTGGGCTCAATCGGCACCTTAATAATCCAGTTTGTTGTACTGATTGGCCTTTACATCGGGCTTAGGAAAGTGGTTTTTGATCCTAAAGAAATAGTTAACTTTTCTTACTTGTCTATCCAGCATCTAAGCTGGATGAAGCAACTAGCTCACGGCACGGTTAAATTTAAAGACACGCTTTTTGGGTGGGTCAACTTAAATAAAGCTGCTCTTGGCAAAGGTAGCCACGGTATATATTGGCCAGCCATGGTTCTAGTGATCGGCAGTGCGGTTACCCAGTATTTTCAAAGCAAACAGTTGATGCCAACCAGCAAAGACAGCCGTAGTCTGCGCAGCATTTTGAAACAAGCTGGAACTGGCGAGAAGGCCGATCAGTCAGAGGTTAACGCAGCGGTCGGCCGGGGCACAAGGTACTTGCTGCCATTCATGATTTTTATAATTACCGTTAGCTATCCATCAGCTCTAAGTCTTTATTGGCTGCTCGGTGGGTTAGTTGCCTTTCTCCAGCAATCCTATATCCTGCGTGAGGATACCAAGGAAATGGAGGCGGTCGGAGGTTCTAACCTGAAATCAACCAAAGACCCTAGCGCTATTCAAGAAGCTGAAGTTGTGGAGACTAAATCACTTGCTAGCACTGTCTCTGAAAAACAAAACAGCAAGAAAAAACCTGTCGCTCGTAAAAAACGAAGGAAAAGGTAATGGACAAAGATAACGAGTCCTCAATTCGATACGCCAAAAAATATCTTGAAGATTTGTTATCTTTTTTCGGTATTAACCTAGATGTTTATGCTACCAACAGCGACAATGAGGTTATCGAGCTGCACGTTCCGTCAACCCAGCTAAATAGCTTTTTGATAGGTCAGCACGGCGATACTATGAGGGCCTTGCAGTATATGGTTAGCAGCGCCCTAAGAAACAATGGGTATTCCTTAACTAGGGTTAACGTTGACGTCGCTGATTACAAGAAACAGCGAGCTGATCGTTTGGCCGAAAGGGCCGAAGACTGGATCAAGACCGTACGCGATTCAGGACAGCCACTTGATCTTAGGCCAATGAATGCTGCTGATAGGCGGATCGTCCATAAGTCGGCTTCGGAAGCCGGGCTACTCACCGAATCGGTTGGTGAAGGCCGCGATCGCCACGTGATTTTAAAACCTGCCAAAGAATCTTAAAGGGCTAAACTTAGCCGCCAATGTAGCCTCCGGCATATTGTAATAAGAAATAGGTCCAGCCTACTGCGAACCCAGCGATAACTAGCGGGTAGAGAACTCGCTTATCCTTCAAATAGTCATATAACATAAACTGCACCGGGAAAACCATTAAACAATATCTAGCGAAACCCCCAAATTGACCACCCGCAAATGGTATCAACAGGAACAGGCCGGAATAGATTGAAAAACTTCTTTTACGATTCCACCAATAAATGACCGCCAAAACGATAATGATAACAAAAATGTAGTTGAGTAAACTAAAGCTCCCCAGCTGGCTAAAGAAACTGTGGTGCAGCCAGCCGTGGTTTCTCTGTGTAGCAATAAATTGAAACGGGTTATTAAAGCGTCGCCAAAGATATACCATGTAACTAAGTAGACCCAAACTGCCGATTATAAAAGCTGCCGCAATATTTTTAATTTTTTCTCTGGTCTCGTAAAGGATAAGCGTGATTAAAATTAGAACAAACACACCGTCTACGTGAGTAGCCGTAGTCAGCATAGCCAGCAGCCCAGCCGCCACATACCTTTTTCGTAAAGCGCAGTAGATAGCTCCAAGTGCCAGGAAAGCAAACAGGCTTTCAGAATAAGAGGCTATCAAAAAGACCCCGGTTGGGAATAAAATAAAAAACAAAGCAGCCCGTAAAGCTTCAACATTATCTTGGGATTTAAAATATAATTTGATAATTTTAATGTAATAATAAATGGCTCCCACTAGACATACCCAAGATACGATCAAGGCGCTATCAAGTGGAGAATTTACAAGTAAATGAACGGAATAAATAGCGAGCGGGTACAAAGGGAAATAGTTTGTCGTAGCAGTAGTTCGATAGCCGTGCTCAGCAATGTTAATGTATATCGGCCCATCCCAGTTTGATAAAAAACTTAAACGGTTGCGGGGCTCCGCTATGTAGCGCGCGGGGGTATAAGCGCTAGGGCGTACAATCTTATTGTTTTGTAGGCTTAACCCAACACCGGCTACGACGATAGCAATAGACACAACCAAACTCAGCAACAAATCTTTATTTGTAATAAATTGGGCGAACTCAGATAGCTTGGTCTTAAGTGGTTTAGCCTTAGTTTGCATCTGTATAGGCAGTATATTACGTTAGCGCGTCAACTGGTATTAGAAAATGTTAAGTATCGCCGAGGACTTTTTTGTATAATTCTAAAGTTTGCTGGGCCATCCGTTCCCACGAGTATTTTTTAACCTGCTCTCTACCCTCGGCAATTATCTTTTTTCTAAGAGATGTGTTTGTGAGTCCCTCGTGAATCGTATCGGATATTGTTTTAGTGTGGTATGGGTAGAAATAGAGAGCCGCATCACCGTATATTTCTGGCAAACAAGTCGCATCGCTACTAATTACCATAGCCCCATGCAACATAGCTTCTAGCCCTGGTAGGCCAAAACCTTCGCTAAGGCTCGGGACTATATAAGCTTCACAATTTTGGTAAAGCCACTTAAGCTGACCCTCGGTTACAAAATCAGTAAATACAATATTGCTAATTTCACGATTTTCTACCATTGTCTTAATGCGGTTGTAGTTAGAATCTAACCTACCAGCAAGTACTAGTTGTAAATTTGGGTGCTGTTCTTGGAGCAACACAAATGCTTCTATGAGTCTCTCCAGGTTCTTATGCGGCATCGGTCTACCAACATACATAATGAACGGGCTTTTTACCTTTCCCGCCTTCTTTGCTGGCTCTTCGATCTTATCAGCAGATTCATAGGTCACGGTTATTTTCGACGCAGATACTCCGCTAAATTGGACGACATCCTTCTTAACAAAATGCGAAGGCACAATAATAGCTTCAGACTTATGAGCTACTTTTTTGTTGACCCAGATATATACTTTTTGTTTAATCCAGAATATAAGTGGATTTTTCGAAGGGTTCTTCTCCCAGGTCGTGGTTAGATCATGCATGGTAGTAACAACCTTACCTTTATACAAGATGGGTTGTTGGACTAAACCGAAATGAACTAAATCAGCTCCTAAGCTGTCTATTTGTCGTTTGAAACCTAGCTGTTCAGCAAAGGTAAATTCTTTATATGTTGATTTAACAACCATGAAATTTGGTGCTATTTTCTCCATAAATGAGACTCTTTGAGGCCTGGTTAAAATTATGATCTCGTATTCAGGATTAAGTGAGTGTAAGTACTCAATTAACTTATCTAAGTATCTACCGGTGGATGTCCCAGATTCTCGAGCTTCTATAATGATCTTTTTCATGATCTTCCTCTTAATCTCCACCATTTAGCCCGTAGCCTTCTTAGCTCATTAGCGTTAGGTGGGAGGTCGTGAGTCATCATACTCCAAATATATTCTACAGACACTTTTCGCGTTCTCTGTATTTTATTGCGTTGCCATAGTTTCTTTGGAGCTAAAAGTAGTGACACCAATAAGCCCTTAGTGGCCACGACGCCTTGTCCTCGCTGCCAGGCGCTGACGTAAAAACCAAAATAGGCCAGTTTAAATCTTGGGGCTACACTCGGCAGTTTAGAAAAAGGCACGTTCTTCCACATTAGCCAAGGCAGGTTTTTCATAGTCTGGTAGGTAGTGAAGCCTTTTATCTTACTGCCCGAAGTACCGGTTCGATGGTAGGCTATAGCCTTGGGCGAATAATAAACTTTCCACCCAGCTAGCTGAGCTCTAAAACTAATATCAATGTCTTCGTAATAAGCGAAGAAGTCCTCATCGAACAGACCTATCTCTTTTAACATCGATACCCTATATAGACTTGCTCCTCCACTAGCTGCGAATACCTCTACTTCCTTATCATATTTATCACTTACCGACTCACCACGCCCCCTAGGGTATGGTAGCCCCCAATTTGTGTATAGATCACCAGTGCTGTCTAAATGCTCAGCATCAATATCCATAAACTTGCAGGTGACTATCCCGATTCTGTTGTTTTGCCCTATAGTTTCAACTAAATTACGAAGCCAGTGTTTATCGGCAACCGCATCATCGTTAAATAAAGCCACAAAATCACTACCATTATCTATGGATCGCCTAATACCAGCATTTACGCCACCCGCGAAACCAAGGTTTTTCTCGTGCACGAGAAGCTCTATATCGGGGTAATTTTCTTTTAAAAATTCTAGCGACCCATCTGTAGACCCGTTTTCAACTACTATAATCTGGCATTTCATTGTCTGGCCTAGCAGTGAATCCAGACACAAGCCTATCCTATTTTTACCGTTCCAGGCGGGAACAACTACCGATATTTGCATCATCGACTAAAAAGCTTCCTTCTTCTATAATAACCCATAACCTATGTTTAAACGTATCTTCTCTAAACGAAATAGAGTTCTTGTTGCTGAGTTAGTTAGAACCGACTTTAAATTGCGCTATCAAGGCTCAGTCCTTGGGTATGCGTGGTCTCTATTACGACCTCTTCTTATATTCGTTATTCTATACATCGTTTTTGTGGATTTTCTAAAGGTCGGTAAGGGCATCCCGCACTATCCCCAATATCTACTATTTGGAATTGTTATCTGGAACTTTTTCGTCGAGATGACCATGCAGAGTCTTGGTTCAATTGTAGGTAGAGGAGACCTGATCCGAAAGATTCGTATTCCTCGTTGGACTATAGTATTCAGTAGTAGTTTGGCGGCTGTTATCAACCTCTTGCTCAATCTAATAATAATTACCATTTTTATGGTTATCGGTCACGTTAAACCTAGTAATGAAGTTTTCTTATTACCTTTCTTGATACTAGAAGTCTACATATTTGCCCTAGGTTTATCTTTTTTTCTATCCGCAGCTTTTGTAAAATACCGCGACATTAGTTATATATGGGAAGTATTTTTACAGGCAGGCTTCTACTTGACACCAATTTTATACCCGTTATCCCGCATCCCTAAACTTATTTTTCAGAAGCTAATACTGTTGAATCCAATGGCTCAAGCGATTCAAGATGCTCGTTATGTATTGGTTACTAAAAAAACCATAATACCGAGCCATCTCTTTAATGGCGGTTGGTATCAGTACATACCACTTATTGTCGTTGGGCTGGTATTGTTCATAGGGGTAGCTTACTTTAAGAAAGAATCCAACTACTTCGCGGAGAATATATAATCATGGCCAATGATGTTGCGATAAAGGTCGATAATGTTAGCAAAACGTTCAAACTACCATATGAGAAAAATACATCAATAAAAAGCGCTATAGTTAATTTTTATAAACTTGACAAAGGCTCTGAAAAACAAGAAGCTTTAAAAGACATTTCGTTTGAAGTTAAAGCAGGGGAATTCTTTGGCATCGTGGGTCGTAATGGGAGTGGGAAAAGCACGCTTCTTAAGCTCTTAGCGGGCATTTATTCTCCGAATAAAGGCGATATAAAAATAAACGGCAAGCTAACGCCATTCATCGAGCTGGGAGTTGGTTTTAATCCCGAGCTAACTGGCCGAGAAAATGTTTTTTTGAATGGTGCACTGCTTGGATTTAGCCGCAAGGAAATGGAAACGATGTACGAGGGCATTGTTGATTTTGCAGAGATCAGAAGATTTATGGATCAAAAACTTAAAAACTATTCATCTGGTATGCAAGTGCGTCTAGCTTTTTCTATAGCCATACGCGCGCAAACTGATATTTTGCTAATAGACGAGGTATTAGCAGTGGGAGATGCCGCCTTCCAACAGAAATGTTTCGATTATTTCGACCAAATTAAAAACAGTGACACTACGGTTGTATTTGTCTCTCATGATATGGATGCGGTTAAGAGATTTTGTGATAAAGCAGTGCTAATTAATAATGGGAAACTACAATTTATAGGCAAACCGGAAGAAGCCGCAGATTTATATATTGCCGAAAATGAGGAACAGATAATAAGTAATTTGGTTGAAGACAATTCGAGATCAACGTTAAAGCAAAAATCAAAACAAAGTGCAGATTTTTCTATAGAGATTCTTAACAAGGGTGGCTTAAAGACCAGCTCGTTTAATTATGGAGAAAAAATGCTAATAAAACTTAGGTGGAGTATCAACCTCAACCCCAGACCTCTAAATGTGGGTATTGCACTATCCCATGAGGGGAGAATAGTATTTGGCTCAAACACCGGACAAAAGGGGCTAAAATCTGGGACTAACACCATTACGGAAGAAGTGATACTGAATTTAGGGTCTGGGAAATACACTATGATAGCAGCTTTATTTGATACTGACAGCCTTAGCGAGGCATATGTATATGAACCGCATGGCCCTGAATTCTATATAAGAAAATCGCCCGGAGTCCAAAACTGGGAGGGATTAACGAAACTTGAAAACAAATGGGATTATGAAAAGTAATCGGATCGTAAACAAGCTACTACCACCGCAATCTCGTAGGAGAAATTTAGTCAAAGCTGTATTGATTCACCAAAAGACCCGCAGCTTCACTCCTAATCCTAACTATAGCCAATGGATTAAAGACATCGAACCTCCGCTATTTGACTCTACAATTAAGGTTGAAAGGGGTCCGCTAATAAGCATAGTAGTCCCATGTTACAATACGCCTCTAAAATACTTTTATCCTTTGTTAGAATCTGTAAGATCACAAACCTATGCCAACTGGCAATTATGTATTGTTGATGGCTCCAACGATAAATTATCTTCTGAAAACATCAAGGAACTATGTAGTAATGATAAGCGCATAGTGTATAAAAAGATAAATAAGAATCTTGGGATCTCAAGGAACACCAACGAGGCCATTAGCATGGCCGGTGGCCAATACATAGCACTGCTTGATCACGACGACACAATCTCTCCGCATGCCCTAAATGAATTGGCTTCGGTCATAAAGAATAAGCCAGATACTGACATAATCTATAGCGACGAAGACAAACTCTCAGAAGACGGTAAAGAACGTGTACTACCGTTTTTTAAGCCAGACTGGTCTCCTGAATTATTGCTTGGCGTCAACTATATTACTCATTTTTTGGTCGTAAGATCGAAATTACTAATACAGGTAGGTAATTTGAGGCCTCAGTTTGACGGCGCCCAAGACTATGACTTAATGCTGAGACTAAGTGAAGTATCTAACAAGATTGTGCACATACCGAAGGTCTTATACCATTGGAGACTAGCTGAAGGGTCGACAGCTAAAGTTGTTTCAGAGAAAGACTATGCCACAATTGCTGGGCGTGAAGCGCTCCAAGAAGCGCTGAATCGGAGACAACTGGCAGCCAAAGCGCTCGAAGTGCAAAGTCACCCAACTAACTATCGTCCTAAATATAGTCTAAATAGTAAACCGCCACTAGTTTCAATAATAATACCTTTTAAAGACAAGGTTAAATTACTAAAACAATGCCTGCCAAGCATTTTAGAGAAAAGTACCTACCAGAACTACGAAACTATTCTCATATCCAACAATAGCACTGAAGATGCAACTTTTAGGTACCTAGAAGAAATTAAAAAAGAATCACGGTGCAAGGTTTATATTTGGAACCATCAGTTTAACTACTCTGCGATAAACAATTATGGGCGTAAACAGGCCAGTGGTGAATACCTGGTTTTCTTGAACAATGATACGGAAATCATAACTCCACAGTGGCTCGAGGAACTTGTTGGGGTTGCCAGTCAAAAGGACATTGGCGCGGTCGGTCCGCTTTTGCTTTATCCTAACCATAGAATCCAGCACGCCGGGGTTGTATTAGGAATGGGCGGTATGGCCGGCCATGTATTTAGAAGTCGAAAAGAAGGAGAGTGGACAGATTTCGGTTTAACGACCTGGCCACGCAATTACCTAGCCGTTACTGGCGCATGCTTAACCTTAAAAACGGAAAAGTTTGATGAGGCGGGCGGGTTTGATGAGAGGCTACGTATTGGCGGCAACGATATAGCTCTATGTCTAAGTCTGTACAAGAAGGGCTGGCGGAATGTGTTTTGGCCGTTTGTCCAGCTTATTCACTATGAGAATATGTCGGTTGGGCCATACGACAAAAACGTCCCGATAGAAGACTACAACCAGTCTCTAAAATACTACAAACCTTTCCTTGATAAAGGCGATCCGTATTTTAATCCAAATCTAAGTCTTGACGACGAAGCAGTGAGCTTAAGGGGCATGTCGTGATAACCAAATCAAGAGTAAATCGTGCGGCATGGTCTTTAAGGAATGAGGGGCCCGTAGTCTTTACTAAGAAGGCGATCCGTTTTATACCGTGGGCTGTTGGCCGTACGCATATTAAGTATGGTAGGTATCTACCAAAACCTCTACGAGCTAATCAAGGCAAATATGGCTCTGAGTATCTGTATCTGAAAAATCCAATTTTTAACGTAACAACTGATGACCTACAACGTAATTCTGAAATTCAAAAGCGACCAAGACCTACCAGAATCAATAGCGCCACCTGGTTCGTGCCGTACTTCGATCACTTGTCATTCGGTGGTATTTACACCGCGTTTCGATTTATTAATCATTTTGCTGAAATGGGAGTATTCAACCGAATAGTTATTTATGATAACCCTCAAGTCGACAGTGTTGCTATGAAGGCAGAGATCGAACGAGCATTCCCACACCTCAAAGCCATCGAACTAAAAGTCTTTAATCCGGCTAAAGATGAGATCAAAAATCTGCCAGCAACAGATATAGCTGTTTGTACTTTTTGGGTATCGGCTTACTTCTTGCTACGTTTCAACCAAACAAAGCGCAAGTACTACTTCATCCAAGACTACGAGCCGCTGTTTTATGAAGCCGGCTCAACTTATGCACTGGCGGAATCGACCTACCGTTTTGGGTTTAAAGGCATTGTTAACACGCCAGGGCTCCTAAGGGCTGTCAATCAACGGCACGGTCTTGAGGGCGTTAGCTTTGTCCCGGCCGTCGATCCACAAAACTACTTTCCACGGGATAAAAACGACAACCAACGAGTGCGTATTTTCTTCTATGCTCGTCCTAATAATCCGCGCAATGCCTTTGTTCTAGGCATCATAATTATTAAGATGCTTTTGAAAAAGTATGGGCGCAAAATAGAGATCGTAACCGCAGGTGCTGAATGGAAAGAAAGTAAGTTTGACCTCAAAGGGGAGATTACTAACTTAGGCCTTCTAAAAAGTATGCGAGAAGTGGGGGATCTCTATCGATCATGCGATATTGGGTTTGTTTACATGCTTTCCAAACACCCCTCTTATCAACCATTTGAGTTTATGGCGACTGGGATGGCCACGGTGACCAATAATAACGAAGACAATCTCTGGTTTCTAAAAGATGGGACTAATTGTCTGGTTGCTGAACCATCGCCAGCGGCTATGGTTGAAAAAATAGGCTGGCTTATCACAGATGATAAACTCCGGGAAAAAATTCAGCGGGGGGGATATGAAACTGTCAGCACAGATTGGGACCACCAACTTGAAATTATTTGGAACGATATCCTAAACAGCAAAAACTAACTTAACGAGTAGTAAATTTTAATACCTGCGCAGATTGGACAATAGCTTCTGCTGGTGATACTTTCTCCAGAATCATTACATCTTGGCCGTTTGATCCGTCCATACCGGCCCAGGCCCCTCTGTGTGCAAACCGTCCATGTAACCCAAGCCCGCTTTTTCTAAGCATGGACCTGATCTTTCTAGGTGTGTAACCTACGGCGCCTTCAGGATAATCGGGGTCATTAATGTAACAATCTTTATTAAGTTTATGCTTGAAGTGGAGAGCATGTCGGCCTTTGCTTTTGCCCTTGGCCAAGGACTTAAGAGCGGCATCGTCTATGACGAAAAATGAGGTGAGTACTAAACCATCGTCTTTGAGGACTCTATGAAATTCTTTAAGGTAATGCAAGATATCATTTTCAAACATATGGGTAAAAACTGAATGTAGTAATATCCTGTCGACGGACTTATCTTTAGCCGGGAGTTTGATATCGCTAGTTGATAATGTCCCTCCGCTGTTGTGGATCTGACTTTTAATATCATAGTATCGGAAGCTGAAGTTTTTATATTTTTTCGTAATATTTTGCTTACACCAATCAATACTTGGCTTAATAATGTCAAAACCAACATACTTGCCCTTATCGGACAGTATTTTTGTTAACTGAATCGCGTCTCGACCAACTCCACACCCAACCTCAAGCACAAAATCATCGTGGTTAAGAGGAGCGTATCTTCTGTACATTTCAACATGATACTCTGATATCTTCCGCCAGTCGTCAGTGCCACCCCCAGTTAAAATTACCAAAGGCTCAGGGATGCTATAGCCATCACTCTTGAACATTTTCACCATGGTCAAGATTATACACCATACACCCGCCGCCCTCTTGGTTAACAAATCGGCGATTTATGGTTTGTCCGAGTTGCTTAAATAGGCTGGCCCATAATAAAAGATTGAATGAAGCTATTATCAACAATGGTCCACGGTATATAAGTACCACCATAAGCTATAAGTGCCGCCCGGCTGCTTACATAGTGAAGCGCTCCGCCAGATCCATAATATACTGCACCGTTGTCTGTGTCATACATGAATGGGGTAAGCGTTTGGGTAGTTTGGGCGTTCCAAGTTAGCTGGTCTCCGACCGGGCTGAACAGGCCAGTTATTAGGCCAAAACCACTAACTTCTGGGGCGGTAATGTCAATTCGTTTTGCATCGTACATATAACTATAGCCGCGGCTGATTTCTATCCGATTAGACAATGTTCCACCTTCCGGGTAGGAGGTCAATAAACTTGAGTCATATGATCTAATCGCGCCCCAATTAAATCCAAAATCATTAAAAACAGTGGCATTAGGTATGTACAGCAACTGGTTATTGTTAACTACGTAAATATTGCCCGTTCCGTCGTTTAGGTCGACCAATGTTCCATTACCGAGTGCGATCGGGCCATCGGGCATAAAGCTAGTAGTGTATGGGCTCAGAGCTGATATGTTAGCACCCGTATAACCGAGAGATATAAGATCACTGATAGTAGGGACATATTGCTTTACCCCGTTTCCGAGTATATATATGTTCGGGTTTGACCAAACAAACTGGCCCAATGTGCCGGTCGGCAAAGACTGAGCAGTTGTTGAACTAAACGTTTGGTATACTGCGCTTGGCCATAGGGCTTGCTGGCTAACAGATAAGGGGTATTTTATGCCACCATCAACAACGTAATCTGTCGAACTTATTTGCGTCCAAATATTTAGGGGATCGCCTAATGTTGGTAGAGTGGTGTTATAGGAAGAGGTCTGAGGAACAAATACCGGGTCCTTATCAAATCCCCATGACTGCATAATGGCATAGCTAGGGATGTAATGATAATTTTCTCCATCATAGTAATATATTGAGTTATTTGGGGGGAACATGACCACTGCCGGGGTTGTCATGAGTAATGGTCCTAAGGGCTGGGTAGTGTTAACTGGATTCATACCAACTATTTGTGACCAGTTGAACCCTAAATCACTTAAAGTTGTTGGATTAGCTATAGGAAGCTGGTCACCATTTTCCATTTCGTAAACAACTGATCCAGAAGCCATTACTGGCTGGAGAGACATACCCGTAGAGAGAAAACTATCCTGGAAACTTGATCCTAAATTAACTACATCTGCCGTATCCAAGCACCCTAACCCCCAAGCTGTGCACATAGCTGGGCTAACATAATACTTAGAGCCATTATTAACCAAGTCGATATTACCGTTATCATCGATAAGATTAGTCAAGGTGCCGCCACTAGTGAAGGTGCTAGTGATGTAAGAGCTTGTCTCGGGGAGCAACGGGTAAGTGCTGAGGTCGTAGTTTATCATCATATCCCAGTTTGGTATGTAATAACTTGTTGTACCGCCGATTACAAGGAAAATCTGGTCAGTATCTGTGGCTATATATAATGCGCCACCCGTCGGTTGGGGGAATAATGTTGAGCCAAACCAAGAGTCAAAAATGTTAACAAAATTTTCATTTCCGGCAAAGTGTGGCGTATACCAATAAAGCGCTGCAGTTGCTCCGGTATCCATCAGTACTGATGTCCCGTCGATTGTGTCATAGCCATCATAATAAACGGATGGGCCTCCAGGGCATATTTGCCAGGTACCCTGAGTCATCGGGCCACTATAACAGCTTTGAGGATCGTCAGAATTATCCCAATTACCTTTTATGATCTCCCAAGTTACATTACCCTGAGATCTCTGCTCGCCAAATTTGAGTAACCAAGCAGCGTGAATTATCTGTTGCGAAAAACCAACCTCTAGCGAGGTGCTGACACACGTACCGCTCACCGATGTAACAGCAACCCCGTTGATTGAGTATAGGTTCACTCCTGAATAATTATGAGTGGTTCCGCTATCTGGGCAACCATAGCCCGTGGCCCCGGCATACCTGAGCGTGCTACAGCCGGCTCCTCCAGTAACGAGACTTTGCTCTTTTTCGAGTGTGGTTAGGAGTACTTGGGGGTTTATATCGTAGGCTTGAGCCGAGTCATATATAACTTGACCGGCGGATACGCTACCTCCATAAAGAAAACCATTAGTAGGGTTATAGCCGGTTGGATCGGGAGCACTAAAACCATTACCAGTGCTTATGCAGCTACTAGGAAATTGGTTCAGGAAGCTATTGATCTGGGCAGCAGTCATAGAACTTACATTATCGAAAACACCATCATCGATAACATCGTTCGGATTAAACGTGGCAGCATGGGCTTTGGTGCTAAAAGATAAAACAAAAACAGACACCAATAAACAAAATGCTCCGATGTGTAGTAGATTGTGTTTCATTGAGACACAACCAATTCCATTGCATCAGATGCAGTTTTAGTTTGGCCATTTAAAGTAGCAATTGCTTGAATTTGCCAAGAACCCGCTGTCAAGCCGATATCCTGGAGTTTCCAATACCAGTAAGCAGAACCGTTGCTGTCAGTGGTCTCTGAAGCCAGATGTTTAGCAACTCCATTATTTGTAAAAGTAATTATACATGTTGCCTCTGGAGTTGTGGTGCAAACCGAACTCATAGTGTTAGGAGCTGGCGAACCACTTAGGTTTGGATGATGATCGCTCACAAAATCACCTGTCGGTGCGAGTAAGTTACCTGTAGTAGCGGTGCTTGTGCCATTATTTGTCTGAGAATTGGTTGTAGATTTAGTAGTATTGCCGATGCTACCGTTATTAGACTGCGCATTACCAGTTGGGTTACCCTGTGAGGCTTCGCCTTTTGTTAGGGGTCCACTTACTGGGACAACCTTACTTTTATGGAAGATAGTTATGACATTAGCAAGCCACAATCCCCCGATCAGACAAATTAGTAATAGCATAGCCGTAGCTACAAAAATGTGTTTTTTGCGGGTGGTATGTTTATTACGACTATATTGTTTATTTTTCATATTTATTCTTACATAGCCATTTTAGCATAAGACACGAAGTCTAGAAAAACGGAGGCCTAAGCGCTTAATGAAACATGTTAAACTAAAACCGAAGATATGAAAAAAATGCTGCATCAGGTTCTGCAACCGCATGGGATGTTTGTAATAATAGCACTCGTCTTTGGGCTTGTTTTTGTAAGGATAGTACCGCCGTTTTGGGGTATTGACGAGTTAACACATTTCAATAGAGTATATCAACTTTCTACGGGTCAACTTGAAGAACACAAAGTTGACGGGGGGTACTCTAGTAAGTTGCCGGCCAACCTTCTGGCTCTGGAGGGCTATGTCTATCTAGATTTAACCGATGGCAAGCCGGGGCCTAACAGAGGAGAGGTTGACAGTGTAGCCGTTTACAACACGTATACAGACCAGCACTTCAGCAAAGCAAAACAGAATTATTTTGTGTCAGGCGTTTACTCGCCCCTCGCATATACGGGACCTGTAATTGGGACGACCTTAAGCCGCATACTGGACTTTGATATAGGGCAAACCATCCTTATGGCACGCCTGTTTACTCTACTGCTTTATATAGGCATCGTATACATTGCACTTAGAATACTAAGGGGTACCAAGACGGTTTGGTTGGTTTTCGTTGTTGCTCTGCTGCCAATGACGTTATTCCAGGCATCTATAGTCAACGTTGATTCAATGGCTATAAGTCTCGGGCTACTATTATTTTCTATGGTAATTTATTTTTGGCAACGAGATAAAAAACTCACCCGACTAGAATTTATCCTATTGCTTCTGGTGGCAACTGTACTGTCGCTTACCAAGCCCAACTACTTATTGCTGAGTTTTGCTGCAGCGTTCCTGCCAGCACGTAATTTTGGAGCTAACATGGCCCTTAGAGCTCGAACAATTTTGGTAGCTATACCCTTAATTGCATGTGGGGTATGGGAGATATTAACGCGTCATCTTTCAGAATCTGGGCTGGCTCAAGAATTAGGTGCAGCTGCTAAACACGTTAAGCCATTCGCCCAAACTAAGTTTATCCTTATCCATCCCCTACAAATGATTTATTACACGGCCGAAAGTGCTTATAAAAATGATTGGTTCTCGCAGACTTTTGGGCTATTGGGGTGGAATTACGTACTTATCCCGACAGCAATTATAGGTTTGCTGTTTGTCACGCTTTGCATGGTCAGTCTTTACGACAAAGACCCCAAAGAGAAACACGCTGGTATGAACCGGCTTCAGCCGAAGGTATTGCTAGGCCTAGGAGCGCTGGTAAGCTTAAGTATTTTATATGTGTTCTATGCCACATATTCGGTTGTGGGTTCGCATACTATAAATGGCGTACAAGGGAGGTACTTCATACCAGCCCTGCCTTTCATTTTCTATGGTTTAGCAAAGCTGGTTCCGATGAGAGTTTTAATGACTGAAAAAACCGTAAGGGTACTAGTGCCCTGCATCAGTATTTTTGCCTTGATTGTATCCGCAGCTGTTTATTTTCGAGTAACTTATGGTTGATATTTGCACGAGTTGTGTGTTTACGGGCGAGAGACCAGGATTATTTTTTCAGGTTAAGAAATAGCAGACCAGCTACTATTAACGCTATCCCGAGTATTTTTGTCGCCGTGAATACCTCTTTGAAGACAAAGAACGAAGCAGTAAATATTGCAATGTACACAAAAGCTGTTGTCAAAGGGATGATGTAGCCAAGGTCATATTTTGAAATCAGGTAGACATACAGCAGGAAACTTACACCATACAAGGCAATACCAGTAATAGTGTAGGGGGTGAAATTAAACTGAAGTTTGTTATCTAAAAAACGTACTGGCGCTCCAGTTTTAGTGCCCAATTTCAAGACTATCAGAGCAGAAGAGGTGGCTAATACGTAAAGCGCGATTATAACTTTTGACACCCTAGTATTATACGAGACTTCAGCTGAAGATAAAATCATAGAGCTTGTTTAGAATGATATTTCTTTCAAAATGCTTGAGATGATATGCTCGTCCGCGAGCTCCTATATCCTTTCTTTCTGCTGTCGATTTTGAATATAGGCTCTTGATATTTTCAGACAACACTTTTGCGTTGCCAGTTTCTCCCGCCAATCCGCATTTGATAGTTTTATTAATTAGATCTTGGGCTTCACCGTCCATGGCTAGCACAATTGGTTTGCCAGCCGCGAGGTAGGACATGACCTTGGCAGGTATGGTTGCCTCGAGTAAGTCACTTTTCACCAAGCAACCTATTAATACGTCGGCAAAAGCGGTATATTTCGGTATGTCTTGTATGGGTTTCATGCCCTCAAAGTAGAAACTATCTGAAAGACCGGCTTTTGACACCTCTTCCTCTAGCCATTTTCGCGACATTCCGTCACCAACAATTATCCAGTTTATGTCATTAATGCCAGCCTTCTTGAGCATTTTAGCCGACTCAATAATAGTCTCAAACGACTGGGCAGGGCTGATATTGCCGGTGTACAGAATATTGAAGCCCTGCTTGAATCGGGCTGCTAACTGTTTATCATATATGTCGGACTCGTATATTTTTTCACAGGCTTGGGGTAGTACTATAATTTTATCTAGAGGGATCCCAGTTATATTAAGTAGTTGGCTCTTCATTCTTTCTGACAAAACTACCAATTTATCAACATGCCTGTAATGCCAATGAGACACGCCGGTAGCCAACTTTCTCAAGAATCGGTTTTGGATGTTCATAACCGAAAATAAATTTTCTGGCCACAGATCAAGCACGTACATAGTTGTCTCGATTCTTTTAATTTTCCCGATGATTATGCCAGAAATAGTCATCATCACTGGAGAAAGTTGGTAAAGTAAAATTTTGTCGTACTTTTTGGTGAGTAGTCTTGGTATGTGTAAGAGACTGGCAAAAGGGAAAGAAATATAATTTAAGAATATACGGATGTTTGTGTTACTGCCTCTGGGGATTTCAAAGGCACGTCTTATGTAGACCCCTTTATTATGTTGTTTTCGATTTCGAACATAATTATAACCGTCGAAGAACTTCCCTACAGGATAGTTAGGGATTCCACACAGGACTTCGACATAACAGTCTTTCTCAATTAAATAATCACACACATCGTTTATGCGGAAAGACTCAGGCCAGAAATGCTGGCACACTACTAAAACTCTCTTTTTGGCCATAGTAAAACCGTTTCTTACTGTAGTATCATTCGGTCACTCAAATAATAACATCTAACTGCAATAGCTTGATATTCCAATAGAACTTGTGGGACAATTAACGGGAACTAAGGAGATGTGGTGTGAAAGTACTAATTGTTGGAGGTGCTGGGTATATAGGCGGGGCTCTGACTGATATTCTACTTAAGACCAAACATGAGATCAGAGTCTATGATGCATTGCTTTTTGAAGAATCATACCTCAAAGAAGTGCCGTTTGTTTTTGGTGATATACGGAATAAGAAACATCTGCAGGGACACCTAAAGTGGGCCAATGCAGTAGTCTGGCTGGCGGCATTAGTTGGGGATGGGGCCTGCGCTCTTAACCCAGAAATCTCAACCGAGCTAAATCAAGACATGGTTAAGTGGCTAGCTCAAAACTATAATGGCCGGATTATCTTTATGTCTACTTGTTCTGTATATGGGGAGCACGTGGGCATATTAGACGAGAATGCGCCAACCAACCCTTTGTCCGTATATGCTGTCACCAAGTTAGCTGCCGAAGATCATTTGAAAAATAAAAACGCGATTATATTCAGGTTAGGTACAATCTTTGGCCTGGGGGACAATTTTGCCCGCATTAGACTGGACCTTGTTCTGAACACACTAACTACTAGAGCCATCGTCGATGGTAGAATCAAAGTTTTTGGTGGTGAACAATGGCGACCGTTGCTGCACGTACGCGATGCAGCTCAAGCCGTAGCTGATAATTTGGAAACCAAACATACTGGCATTTACAACCTTCACCAAGCTAACGTCAAAATTATTGATCTAGCTATGGGCGTCAAAAAATACATCCCGCAAGTAGAAATGGAAATAGTAGATATTAAATTTCAAGACGCCCGCAACTATAGAGTTAACAGCGATAAGGCCAGAAAAGGGTTCGGGTTTAAACCAAAATACACATCAGAGGATGGGATAAAAGAAGTGAAGAAGCTTATCGAAGACCATCGTATCAAAGATGTTAACAACCCAAGATATTCCAATCAAAACTTTTTGACCATGTTCAAAACGCATCATTATATAGATGAGGATAAATAAAATGGTTAAGGGGCAGGAGCCAAAAATAATTGAAGGTGGATTAGCCGTTGATGACCGGGGGCAGGTCTCATTTAGCAATGATTTTGATTTTGCTGGAGTTAAGCGTTTCTACATGGTGTCAAACCATGCACAAGGCTTTGTACGAGCATGGCACGGCCATAAAAAAGAAGCCAAATATGTCCTAGTAGTTAAAGGAGCTGCCCTGATTGGAGCTGTGCCCATAGATAACTGGGATAATCCTTCGAAAGACGCAGTAGTTAAGCGTTTCGTGCTGTCTGAGAAGAAGCCTAACGTCCTGTATATCCCGGCTGGTCACGCAAATGGTTTTATGTCTCTGACCAAAGATGCTCAAATTATGTTTTTTTCAACTTCATCGCTAGAGGAATCTCTTGGTGACGATTTTAGATACCCAGCTCGTCACTGGGATATCTGGTCCGTAGAGGAACGTTAAAGAGAGCGCAATGGCAGATACCGCAAAAACGAAAGTTACTATAATTGGCTGCACGGGGATGCTTGGGTCAATTGTGCTAGACTCACTCTTCAATGATGGCGATTTCGATATCGGCGCGACTCATCGTGCCAGCGCAGATAAAAAATCACTAGTCGGCGCCTACCCATCAGTCAGTTTTGAGGTTATTGATGCCGAGACTGCTAGCGTTGAGGACATTTCCAATGCAATTAAGGGTTCGAAATGGGTGATAAATGCAGCTGGTATCATTAAGCCCTATATCCACGATGATAACGCGGCCGAAGTAGAAAGAGCAATTCTAGTTAACTCGTTGTTTCCGCACCGACTCGGCGACGCGGCTACAAAGGTTGGGGCAAACGTTATTCAAATTGCTACCGACTGTGTCTACTCTGGCCAAAAAGGGGATTATATTGAGACAGACGTACATGATGCGCTTGATGTTTACGGTAAGAGCAAAAGCCTCGGTGAAGCTTATTTCGAAAATATCTACCACGTACGCTGTTCGATTATTGGGCCTGAGCTAAAAGGCCACTTATCACTGCTTGATTGGTTTCTAGGAAACCCTCAAAACGCCGATCTAAATGGCTTTTCTAACCATCAATGGAATGGCATTACAACACTACAGTTTGCCAAAATCGCCCGAGGAATCATAAAAGCCAATCTAAGCCTGCCTCACGCGCAGCATATCGTTCCCGGTAATATTATATCTAAAGCTGATTTGTTAAAAACATTTGCAAAAGCCTTCAAGAGACCAGACATTACAATTAAGGCTATGGAGGCGCCGACAGTGATTGACCGTACCCTGACGACGAACAACGATTCACTTAACAGACAAATATGGCAGTCTGCGGGATACAATACTCCGCCGACTATTGAACAAATGGTGCTTGAATTAGCTGAGTATGGTTCCGTTAAGGTAGCAAAAAAGTAATGAAGGTAATGACCATTCTGGGGACACGCCCGGAACTAATTCGCCTATCTTTAATAATCCAGAAACTAGATAAGTTCTCTGACCAAGTTTTGGTCCACACCGGCCAAAACTATGATCCAAATCTTAACGACATCTTTATTAAACAGTTAGGCATTCGAAAACCAGACTATTACCTAAACGCTAAAGGTAGCTTCGGCGAGCAGGCTGGTATTATTTTATCGGAACTTGAAAAGATCATCCCCAAAGAAAAGCCCGATGCGTTCTTGGTCTTGGGAGATACAAACAGTAGTCTCGGCGCCATTATGGCCAAACGACTCGGTATACGTGTTTTCCACATGGAAGCGGGTAATCGTTGTTTCGACGACCGTGTACCAGAAGAGAACAACCGCAGGATTATTGATAGTCAGAGCGACATCTTGTTGCCATATTCTGAAAGGAGCCGCGAAAACTTGGTACGAGATGGTATCGCAAGCAACCGTATTTATGTTACAGGTAATCCGATTAAAGAAGTGCTTGATCATTTTGGGGCACAAATTGACGACAACGATATCAAAAAGAAATTAGGGCTGGAAAAAGGTAAATTTTTTCTTGTAACTCTACACCGAGCTGAGAATGTTGATTCTGAAGAAAGATTAGCGAAATTCGTGGATGCATTTAATGCTGTATACGATAAATTCAGTATGCCAATGATATGGAGTGTTCATCCTCGTACTCACAAACAACTTGATGGTAAGCTAAGGTCAAGAATAAGGGATGGTATTGTTGTTTCCCAACCGTTGGGTTTTTTTGAGTTCAATAATCTCCAAAAAAATGCTTATTGCGTATTAAGTGATAGCGGTACGGCACAGGAGGAATGCTCAATCTTTGGCGTACCAACCGTAACGCTTCGTGATGTGACGGAACGACCGGAGACTATTGAAGCAGGGAGTAACTTTATTTCTGGAGCCGAGGCAGTAGATGTACTACGGGGTATAGATGTAGTAGTTGGTGGTCAAAATAACTGGACTGCACCAACCGATTATCTCAAGGAAAACGTTAGCGACACGGTCGTCCGCATTGTTTTAAGCTACTGGCGGTCATAACTTCGCGATAGCTTGTTCGGCTAAGAATTTACCAAAAGGCAAGGAGCAGGTCAACCCCGGGCTGACTGCGTTTAACACATGCACCGTTCTAGGCGTATCTCGGACAACTATGTCATCTACCAATTCCCCATTTCTGTCTACGAGCTGGGCACGGTTTCCGGCATATGAACGAACAAAGTCTTTTTCTGTTAGTTCTGGGATTAATTGCATAGCTTCTCTGCCAATAGCCCGTACCATCAAGGATTTCTTGATTTCTTGTTTCATTAGATTTTGGAATTCGGGGCGCTTCAACATTCGATAGAAACCTGGCCACCCCAAAGTCTTACCAAGCCGACCACCACTTAGGCTACCAAAACTATAAGCTTCGCGTCCAAAGGCTAACATAGCCCCGGGGCCGGCTATTACCCTGCCGTCTGTCCTTTTAGAAAGATGAATGCCGAGGAAAGGAAATGTGAGATTAGGTGCCGCATATACGTGGCTGTTAACCATATAAGTTCTGTCGGGCCTTAATTCAGCATAATAACCCCTAAAAGGGATGACTCTTATATCCTCACCAAGTTCTTCAGCAAGTTCGTCGGCGTACAATCCCGCCGCATTAATCACTACTCTCGACAACAAACGCCCCTTCGTGGTGTTAACCACAGCCGTCTCTCCTTGTTCCTCGATTGATCTTGCTCTGGAGTCATAAAATAATCTTGCTCCTAACCGGACAGCATCGTTAGCAAGAGATTGAACATATCCACGGGAGTCGACGGATGCTCCATCTATCGCTTGCAACGCTCTTATCCCACGGGCGAAAGGTTCCACCTCTTTTATCTCATTTTCCTCAAGCATCCTTACCGCTGTCCCATTTGCGCGTCCTCGTCCTTCCAATTCCTCTAGGACTCCCACTTCTGCCTCAGAGCGTGCCAGTATCAAAATGCCGCCTTCTCTTACGGGCACTCCGTTAATTTGACAGTATTCACGCAATTGTCTATTACCCTCCACGCAATACGAAGCCTTTAGCGAGCCGGGCTTAGGGTTATACCCTGCATGGATTACTCCAGAGTTTCTCCCGCTTTGATGCATAGCTGGTCCAGACTCTTTTTCAACAACAGCAACATCAACACCTTCTCGTGCCAAATGATAGGCCGTACTCATACCTACAGCGCCAGCACCTATTACAACCGCATCAATTTTTTCCATTACCTATCCCGTTATCTCCCAAATTATGACCTAAGAGTGGGTAATTTACAAATAGACTACTGGGCTTTGGATATTATAAAAAACTCAGACTACACGTTTAAAAATAATTAAGTTATCTGGGTAATTATTTTAATTTTTTTCGCGACAGTTGAATTGAAAGCTCTTGATGAAGATCCTGAACTCGTCGCTCAAGAGCCTCTAGCTTGATCCGTGAGCGGTTGGCTATAAAAAGGACAAAAATAATACCCGTTATCTCTATAACGTCAAATAAGCTTAGTGGCTCAGTTTGGGTTAAATGGTTTGAGAATAAGAATTCGTATATGAACTTAGCCGATGCTATACCTGAAAAGATGATCAACCAAATAATGACTTGTACTGCGAATTTTTTATTTGTGGTTTTATCCAGCTTGTAGTCTACTAAGGCGATTGATAACCCCGCCAAAACTAAGGGGGTATTTAGAATCAAAAGAACGAGGTACCTACTCACTGAATAACTCCACTATGCGTCTTTTCAGCAAGACCTTGACTATATTAAACGCGTTCCAGTTATTTTGACCTTTTTGCTTTGAGTAATCAGTGTATATTACATGAATTGGGAACTCATTTATATTTAACCCCAATTGCTTTGCGCGCCATAGCATTTCCGAGCAAAACTCGTACCCGCTAGTTTTCCATGTAAGTTCGTTGAGGGCTCGTTGCGAGAAAACTCTTAACCCTGACTGGGAATCGGTCACATTTATACCAAAAAGTATGTAGGTGATATAACTAAGTCCTTTGTTGCCGAGTATTTTAACTTTTGACATGCCTTGGTTATCAATAAGGCGGCTGCCTATAAGAAGATCATACCCTTTCTCCATTAACTCGATGCCACTCAAAACATCCTTAGGATCATGTTGACCATCTGCGTCTAGGGTAGCAGCAAGGGTGTAACCATTTTGTTGAGCGTAGCTTAGCCCAGTAGCGGTCGCGCTACCAGTCCCCATATTGAGTATGTGGCTTATTACGTAAGCACCGGCTTTTGCGGCTTTTGCGGAGGTATCATCCTTCGAGCCGTCATCCACAACAACAACCTGGAAGTCGTTAAAACGGCTATTTTTAAAGACTTTGATAAGATCAACAACGACTTTGCTGATAGTGGTGTCTTCATTATATGCAGGGACAATTATGCAAAGCTTCTTCATGTATCCTTTACTCCGAATTGTTTATATTGTATCAAAAAATAACATATCTGAGGGCAGCGAAGGGCACATGGTTGCTTGCTAAACTTAAAGATATAAATATGGCGTGTGTTGCTGAGATTAATTAATGTCTAACAAGTATTGTCCATATCCGCTTTTTACTAAAGGTTCGGCGATTTCTCTTAATTTCTCTTTTGTAATAAACCCTTGTCGATAAGCGGCTTCTTCAATACAACCAATCTTTAAGCCTTGACGCTCTTCAATCACTTTAACGAACTGTGATGCTTGGTTCATGCTCTCGAATGTTCCCGTATCGAGCCAAGCCGTCCCGCGATCAAGCAACAAGACTTTTAGTCTGCCTTGCTCTAGGTAGGTATTTTGCACTTCGGTTATTTCGATTTCGCCACGGGCACTTGGCTTAACTTTCTTAGCTATCTCGATGACTTGATTATCGAAGAAATAAAGTCCCGGTATGGCATAGCTTGACTTAGGATTGGTCGGTTTTTCCTCGATAGAAACAACATTCATAGCTTGGTCAAATTCTACAATACCATAGCGTTCAGGGTCAGCAACTTGTTGCCCGAAAATTATGCCACCGTCGACGTTTGAGGCGGCGTCGCGTACCTTGGTTTCAAAATCGCTTCCATAAAAGATATTGTCGCCAAGTATCAGGGCTACCTGATCATTTCCTATAAAATCAGCTCCGACAATAAAGGCATCAGCTAGCCCACGAGGCTCCGCTTGTTCTTGGTAACTGAAGTTACAGCCTATTCTCGAACCATCACCGAGTAACTGTTGAAACCTTGAGGTGTCTTGGGGCGTGGAAACAATCAAAATATCCTTAATGCCAGCACTTATAAGCGTAGTTAATGGGTAGTAAACCATTGGTTTGTCATATATTGGCATCAATTGTTTACTTATGGCTATCGTTATGGGATAGAGTCGCGTACCAGTTCCGCCTGCTAGAATGATTCCTTTCATTGGGGCACCTCCTTGTTTATGTAATCCGCTAAATCGTCTTTCCAATCTCTCGGCACAAAGCCCGTTGACTGGATTTTCTTTAAATCGAACACGCTGTTATGGGGTCTTGGTGAGGCGCCTGGTTTGTCAGCATAATACTTGGCATTGGTGGTATCGGTAACTTTACGGTCCAGCTTAGCTAGTTGAAAAATCGCTCTAGTTAAATTAGCCCAACTGACCGGTTCGCCAGCATTTGATATGTTATACGTGCCGTAAGGAGCCTGGTGCGAGAGCAGGTGATCGACAGCCCTAACTAACTCTACAGTGAATGTCGGGCGGCCAATATCATCAGCAATAACGCTCGGGTCTACGCCTTGCTGGCCGAGTCCAAGCATAGTACGTACAAAGTTTTTACCGTTGCCAATAACCCATGAAGTCCGGACTATATAATATTTGGGCAAAACACTGGCGGCTATATCGCCTGCGGCTTTGCTTTGGGCGTAAACTCCAAGTGGCGATAAGGGTTCATCTTCAGAATGAGGATTTTGGGTACCGTCAAACACATATTCAGTTGAGACGTGGACGATCGTAATGTCGTGCTTCAGGGCAATCTTACTTAGATAGCCAACTGCCTGGGCATTAACTTTCCAAGCACTCACGCGCCCCTCAGGGGACTCAGCGCCATCGACGTTAGTATAGGCAGCCGTGTTTAAAATCGTTTTTACCCCAGACCAATCAAATGCTTCTAGTGCTTCTTGGTTGGTGATATCCAGCTCGTTAGAGTCAACGGCTCTGGCACCAGGATATTTAACCTTGAGTGCCGTCCCGAGTTGCCCGTTCGCCCCAATTATTAGTATGTCCGAATCGTTCATGATCTAAGCACTTCCTCAAGTGACGGGTTGTTGCTGTCTTTATCCGACAAGATCATACCTTCTCCGTGTTTTATCGGCCAATCTATTGCTAGTGTCGGGTCGAGCGGGTTGCATGACTTGCCTGGCATATCCGGACGCCATTCTTTTTCAAAGTAGTAGATATAGATAGAAGGCTCGTCGCTGGTTGATTGAAATGAATTTCCAAGACCATTGGACACAAATAAACCTTGGCCACGGGATAGGTTAAATCCTTGCCACTTACCGGCAGTTGGGGAATCATTCCGTAGGTCCACTATAACCGCGTATAGGTTCCCGCAGGCTACTGCCACCAATTTATGGGCAAATTCAGCATGGATGCCCCTAATTGCTCCTTTGACACTCAAGGGAGCGTTAATCTGTGAACGTTCATTAAGTGACGGCAAACCAGAGTTTACGAAATCCGACTGTCTATAGAATTCCATAACCGAACCACGTTCATCTTCGAAGACCTTAAACTTTACGCTGAATAATCCATCAATCGATGTATTAACAATTTCAAAAGTTGTCTGTGCCATAATTATCTCCCCAGCTCCCGATACTTTGATTCAGTCTCAGCCTTCATAGGTTTCCACCAATCTTGGTTGTTTGCGTACCACTCAATAGTTGCTTTTAGCCCTTCCAGAAAATCTATATATTTTGGCTGCCAACCCAGCTCGCCTCGAATCTTAGATGCATCAATAGCGTAACGAAGGTCATGCCCGGGGCGGTCATTAACTTGTTCGTAGTAATCTGGTTCTTTGCCCATTATATCGAGGATAATTGTTAGGACTTCCTTATTATTCTTCTCGCCATCTGCGCCAATCAAGTATGTTTCACCCAGCTTGCCCTTTTCCAAAACCGTCATCACTCCAGACGAGTGATCCTCGACATGTATCCAATCCCTGACATTTTTACCGTCGCCATACAGTTTAGGTTTACGGCCTTCCAGGATTTCAGTAATATGCCGTGGTATGAATTTCTCGATATGCTGGTAGGGACCATAGTTGTTTGAACAGTTGCTAATAGTCGCTTGAACTTTGAAGCTCCGCACCCAGGCACGGACAAGCAAATCCGAGCCGGCTTTTGTGCTGGAGTAGGGGCTTGATGGATCATAGGGAGTATCGGGTGTAAATTTCTTTGGATCATCAAGCTCCAAGTCGCCGTAAACCTCGTCAGTAGATATATGATGCAAGCGTTTATTGTGTTTACGAACGGCTTCCAGGATTTGGTAGGTGCCTACGACATTAGTATTCACAAATGGCCAGGGTGAGTGTAGGGAATTGTCATTATGACTTTCGGCGGCAAAATGTACTACCGTGTCACAGTCGCCGACGGCTAAGTCAACAGCTGCTTCGTCACAAATATCAGCCTTTATAAAGGTGTAACGATTTTCGTTAAGGCCATCTAAGTTTTTCAAGTTTCCGGCGTAGGTTAGTTTGTCGAGGACCGTAATGTGCCAATCTGGCCTCTCACGATATACATATCGAACGAAATTTGAGCCAATAAATCCAGCGCCGCCAGTTACGAGAATTCTCATTACTGACTCATTATAACAAGTTAGTTATAGCCGTTCGGGTTTTGTGACTGCCAAAACCAAGCATCAACACAGGCGTCTTCCAAAGTCTTTTTAGCGCGCCAGCCCAATCCTTTTTCTGCCTCAGTCGGATCGGCATAACAGATACCGACATCTCCCATCCGGGGTTTAGTGACAACGTATGTTATCCGTTTGCCAGATGCTTGCTCAAAGGCATTAATTACCTCCAAGACGGAATAACCCATACCCGTACCTAAATTGTAGACTGCGAATTCGTTTTTCTTAGCGGGGTGATCTATGGCCGATATGTGCCCTAAGGCCAAGTCGACTACGTGTATGTAGTCTCTGACCCCTGTACCGTCAGGCGTGTCGTAGTCGTTTCCGAAAATCATAAGTTTTGGCCGTCTACCGACTGCCACTTGAGAAATGAAGGGCATTAAATTATTGGGGACGCCGTTTGGATCTTCACCAATTTGCCCGGATTCATGAGCCCCAATCGGATTGAAATATCGCAGAGAAGTTATTTGCCACCCCCGGTTGCTCGATACCAAGTCTTTAAGGATCTGCTCAATCATTGCTTTAGTCTGCCCATAAGGGCTGGTCGGATTTATTGGCTCATCTTCTGTGATCGGGACCTTTTTTGGGTCACCGTAAACAGTTGCTGAGGAGCTAAAAATAAGCTGTCTAACGCCAAATTTTTGCATGGTTTCGCATAGCGCTAAAGTTGAGACTAGGTTATTGTCGTAGTAACTTAGGGGTTCTTCTACAGATTCGCTAACTGCTTTTAGACCAGCAAAATGGATAACGACATCAAACTTTTTACTCTTGAAGAGTTTTTCTAAGAGTTCGCGGTTTATGATATCAAAAATGTGCAGACTCACTTTTTTACCAGTCAATTTCTCGACACGCTTCAATGATTCTTTTGAGCTATTGGATAAATTGTCAACAACAGTAACTATATAATTTTTATTAAGTAGTTCTAAAGTCGTGTGTGACCCTATAAATCCAGCCCCTCCAGTAATAAGAATATGCTTCATGGGGCTTGCTTAATTACAGAAGTTATTTGTCCAATAAATTTGTCCAATTCTTCTTTGGTCTTCGCTTCGACATTTAACCTAATTACTGGTTCGGTGTTTGATATGCGAATATTAAACCAACAGCCAGGGTAATTAACCGTTAGGCCGTCAAGTTCATCCTGCTCTCCTTCACTGAAGGCGTCTTTTAATTTATCGATAACAGCTTGTTTATTCTCAACCTCGAAGTTTATTTCCGGCGACATTGAGTAATATCTGTATTCGTCTACGAGCTCGGATAACTTTTTACCGCTATCACTGATCGCTTGCATGGCTGCTAGCGCAGCTATTAAGCCTGAATCGGCGTAAAAGTTCTCTTTAAAAAATAGATGTCCGGTAGTCTCTCCGCCAAATGGCGCTTTTCGATACCGCATAACAGAACCGATAACTACTCTGCCGGCTTTTGTTCTAACGGGTTTGCCACCCCATTTTTTTATTAGCTCCACGGTAGAGCGGCTAGTGCGAACTTCATGGATAATTTCGCTACCGGGGTATTTTTGTAGGTAATATTTAGCAACGATACTGATTAGATCCGTACCCAGTACCGGTCGTCCTTTGTCATCCACAAATCCTGCTCTATCGCCGTCACCGTCAAAGGCAATACCAAAATCTAGACGATAATCATTTACTTTTTTAATTAGATCCTTAAGATTTGCTACTTTTTGAGGGTTGGCTTCGTGGTTAGGGAAACTGCCGTCAAGCTCAAAGTACATTCTTCTAACCTTCAATGGCAGCTTTGACAGTATATGGGGTAGAATTGCTCCTGCCATACCATTGCCAGCATCGATAGCTATGTGATAAAGCTTAAGATCGCCGATAAATGTTAGGCAGTGCTTGACCCAATCATCGGTAATCAACTTTTCTTTATACGATCCTAATTCTGAAGCCGAGTCTTTGAATTTCCCCGAAGATATATTGTCACGAATCTCTGACATACCAGTGTCTAGTCCAACGGCAATAACTTGGTCTCGGTATAGTTTTATACCGTTATACTCGTCCCCATTATGGCTGGCAGTTATCACAGCTCCGCCGGCTAGATTATATTTGCCGACTGCAAAATAAATCATATCGCTGGTGACTTCACCAATATCCCAAACGTCTCTACCTTGTTGTCTAAGGCCTTTGATGAGAGCTTTGGCAAGTTCATCAGAATCCGGTCGCATATCTCTACCGACTGCCACTATGCCTTTGGCCGGAAGCCAGTCTGCGAACGCCCGGCCGATATTAAACGATAGATCCGAAGTAAGCTCAGTACCTACTTTCCCTCTAATGTCGTAAGCTTTAAAAATATCAGGGAGACTAGCCATAAGACCTACTCAACAGTTACTGATTTGGCCAAATTGCGTGGTCGATCAACGTTGTAGCCTTTAGCCATAGATACGTAGTAAGAGAACAGTTGCATGACTATAACTTGAAGAATTACTTGGGTCTGTTCTAGTGAGTCCGGAATATATATGACATCGTCAGCTAGAGCTTTAATAGAATCATTGCCCTGAGTAGCAATAGCGATTACTGGGCCATAGCGGGCTTTAATCTCTTGAATATTTGAGTATGTTTTTTCGAGTAGCGGCGAATCACAAGCTAGGGCAAAAGTCGGGAAGTTCTTATCAATCATGGCTAGCGGTCCGTGTTTCATTTCTCCAGCGGCATAGCCTTCAGCGTGGGTATAGGATATCTCTTTGAGCTTTAGAGCGCCCTCTAATGCAGCCGGGTAGGCATAGTGACGACCAATATACAGGAAATTCTTGTAGCTTTTATATTTATTAGCTATTTTCTCAATAACCTTAGCCTGATCTAGAACTAGTTGGGCTTTACGAGGCAGGTCGTTAAGTTCTTTTAAAAGTGGCCGGTAGAGCTTAGTCTTGCCGTCGCTTAATCTCAGGCTTATCAGCAGTAAAACTACCACTTGGGCGATAAATGCTTTGGTGGAAGCGACAGCTTGCTCTGGCCCAGCATGAAGATAAACTCCGGCGTCAGTCATCCGGGCGATCGTTGATCCGGTGGAGTTAACTACTCCTAGCCTTAGCACTCCGTAATCTTCGACTTTTTTTAAGGCCGCTATGGTATCGGCTGTTTCACCGGATTGGGATATGGCAAGTAGCGCGGTGCTGCGTGAAAATGGCTCATGCCGGTATTTGAATTCTGAGGACAATTGAACTTCAACCGGTATACCAGCCAGTTCTTCAATTAGGTATTCCCCGATTAGCCCAGCGTAATAGGAAGTCCCACAGGCTACGATAACGATTCGCTCAATATATTGTAACTGCTCGTAAACAGATTCCAGGCCGCCAAGTTTGACTATATTACTATCAACTCTAGTCCGGCCAAGTGATGAGGAACGGATAGTTTGCGGCGCTTCAAATATTTCTTTAAGCATGAAATTTGGATAATCACCAAGACTCGCTTGGTTAATATCGAAATCCAGTATTTCTGACTTACGCTCAATCGGCATGTCTTTTTGGGTATGTTTGATGCTGTATCCGTCTTTGGAAACGGTCACTATCTCATAGTCTTCAATGTAAACAACTTCTTTTACGTACTCCAAAAAGGCCGTAGCATCTGAGGCGAGTATGAACTCGTCCTTACCGACTCCGAGGATTAGCGGGCTGGAGAGCCGGGCAGCGTAAATCTTCTTTGGCTCAAGACTAGAAATTGCCAGTATTGAATAAGCCCCCCGGATTTCTCGAATAGTCAGCTCAAAAGCCTTAGAAAACGAGCCAGTAGACTTTAGATAGTAGTCTATTAAGTGGGGGATAACTTCGGTATCAGTTTGAGAAACGAACTTGTAGCCCTTTGATGTTAATAATGATCTTATCTCTGTGTGGTTTTCGATAATTCCATTATGGATTACTGCTATGGTCTTATCTGTATTAGTGTGCGGGTGAGCGTTAACGGTAGTCGGAGCGCCGTGAGTTGCCCAACGAGTATGGCCGATCGCTACTGTAGAATCTTTACCGGACCCCAATATAATTTTTTCAAGATCGTCAACTCGTCCAGCTTGTTTGATAACCTTACAGTTGTTTTTAACCAGATCAATGTAGGCGATACCCGCCGAATCATAACCTCTGTATTCTAGAGTTTTTAATCCGTCTACAACCAGATTAACAGCTGGGCGTTTACCAATGTAGCCGACTATTCCGCACATATAAATGAGTATAACCTAAAGTGTCTACGACTTAGTGCTCTACAGTTTAGATTCAATGAATTCTTTCGAGTTGTTAACAAAAGTATCTATCGAAAAACGACTAGCAGTTTTCGCTATATAGTCTGTATCAAACTTGTGGTTACTAAAAGTTTTTAAAACGTTACAAAGCGAGTCTACAGACTGCTCGTCAAAAAACAGTCCATTCTTCCCATCCTCTATGTAATCTAATGCCCCGCCGTCTTTATAAGCTATGACTGGCGTACCCGCGGCTAGTGCTTCAACAGCCACAATGCCAAAATCATCAACGCCCGGGAAAATCATAGCCTTGGCGGTTTCCATGTACTGAGCAACGTCTTCATCAATGGCATCGGTAATGAATAAGACGCTGGGACCAGCCATATCGACTAGTTTTTGATGATCTGGACCTTTGCCCAGAACCGTTAACGGCAGGTTAAGCTTGGTGCAAGCACTTACAGCCAAGTCAATCCGTTTATATGGCGTTTGTCGACCAACGGCCACAAAGCTTTCTCTGTGATATTTGCTGTCAACGGACTTAAAGCGGCCGATATTAACTGGCGGGTAAATAGTATCTGCCTCACGACCATAATATTTCTTGATCTCTGACTTAGTAAAATTAGAGTTGGTTATCAAATAGTTTGGCCTCTGGGCTGCCTTGTGGTCTAACCTTCTCATCGGACCGACTAACAGCCTGAGCCCTAGTCTCCCTAACCAGTCCCAACGCCCATAGCCAGGGTTTTTCATATAGTCCTCATAGCGCATCCAGTAATAGTGGGTTGGAGCATGGCAGTAGCAAATGTGCATAGTATCCAAACTTGTCTTAACAGCTTTGGCTTCGGCTCCACTGGAGGACAACACCAGATCATATTTACTAAGATCTAGTCTGCTAAATGCAAAGTAGCGCAGAACCGGCAAAATCTTCTTCAATTTCTTAGGCAGGTGCTGAAGCCACAGCGTTCTAACGTCGGCATCTTTGAACCAATCAAGTTCTTTTGGATCATATTGGGAAGTGTATATTGGGGCGTTAGGGTAAAGCTTGTGTAGCTCCAAAACTACCTGTTCGGCACCACCGTAACCTGTCAGCCAATCGCAAACTATAGCCACTCTCATTACGTTTAAATTGCTCCAGTACGTTTAACAATCATGCGGAAGGTTTTAGCTAGAATCGTCAGATCTAACCAAAAACTCCAGTTTTGGACATAGTAAAGATCAAGTTTCCGACGCTCTTCAAAACTAATATCTCTCCTGCCGGAAACCTGAGCCAGGCCCGTTAATCCTGACTTTACGCTTAAAATCAGGTTCTTTTTATCTGACTTTTCCATCTCAAAATCGACCAACGCTCTTGGCCCAACCAGACTAATGTCACCCTTAACGACATTAATTAGTTGGGGTACTTCATCCAGGCTTAGGCTTCTTAGTACTTGACCAAGCCGGCTAACCATTGGATTATTAGGTAGTTGATCACCTTTCTCTCGATATTTTTTAATAAGTTCAGGTCGTCCCATTTTGGTAAAGGCTTCTTCCGGCGTTAAAGTGTTGTATTCTGGTTTAAAGGTACGAAATTTATAGATACCCACTCTGTTGTTAAATCGCGACAATCGCTCGTGCTTGAATAGAATTGGCGATCTGGGGCTGGATAACTTTATAAGCAAAGCGGTAATTATCATAAATGGCGAGGCGATAATCAAACACAGACCTCCAAAAAGCAAATCAAACAATCGCTTAACTATTCTGCCCCAACCAAAAAGAGCGGTTTGATGGACAACAATAACCGGTATAGCCGAACGGAATAGCTCAACATCGATGTTGCCCACAAATAGCTCTGAGTTGCCTGGCACGAAACGGTATAAGATATGGTTCTCCTGCGCGAAATCCAAAATCTCACGATTCTTTTCTTCATCAGAGTACAGTTCGGTCTGGATAATACCTTGGAGATCATCGGCTTTAATGTGTTTTAGCGATTCACTAAAGCTGCCAAAGACTTTTAAACCGGGATGTTTGTGGGCTATTCTTTGGTTACCGACTACCCCCACAACCCGATAACCGGATACTCGGCTATCAAATAGAGAGAAAGCGAGTTCGTCAGTTATCCCCGTATCACCAATTAGCACAATATTAGTAATGCCGACGTTATAGCTAAACAAAATCGTTCTAACAAATCTGATCAGACTGCGTATCAGTAGCAGATAAATGAACCCAAATATGAACCCAAATATTGGTACTAACTTAGCCGGGAAGATTGGATGTTTAGACAAAAAGTTCCAAAAAATTACAAATAACATTCCCAGGAATGAACCAATTAATAGCCGCCCGATCTCGCTGAACCGTTTTTCATAGATATTCTTGTCGTACAGACCGATTAGAGCAAAAATGATTATCCAAAACGGCAGTAATCCTATAAAAACCAAGAGATATGTCGTGATATGTATGGGATGGGCTACGGGTGTGTTGAATAATTTGGCTCGAACAAGATAAGCGGTGATAAAAGCCAGAACCAATGCTAATACATCTCCAAGAACCAAAAATGAATTGTAGATCAGAGTAACATTATTTTTCATTGCGAGTTTTTGAGGATATTTCCTTATACTAGATTGTAGCATTTATGAAGCCGATCATCAGTCTTAAACCATCCCGAGTCCTTAACCTAATTGTCGCTGCTGTGTTAGTTTGGGTGCCGTTTGCAGCTTTTTTCACTACTTGGCTGGCTAGCGGAATCGGGCACTATACCATTCTTAGGGGGTTAGAAGACGTAGTCGTCGTAGTCGGCGCGCTGGTGGCAACGGTTATCTTATTCCAAAAACCACGGCTTTGGGAGAAATTAAGAAACCAACAGGTAACCTGGCTGGTAGTTGCCTATACGGTCCTAGAAATTACTTTGGGACTGGTAGCGCTAGCTAGACACGATGTCAACGCTAAGGCTCTAGGCTATGGCCTGCTTGTGAATCTACGCTTCTTAGGGTTTTTCATTGTATGCCTTGTGGCCGCTAGCCAGTCTAGCTGGCTTGTAAAAAAATGGAAGGCTCTTGTGCTGATCCCAGCTAGTGTAGTTATTGCTTTTGGGCTAGTCGAACATTTTGTTTTGTCTTATGACTTTTTGAGCCATTTTGGCTATAGCCTAAAAACCATCGCGCCTTATGAAACGGTCAACAGTAGCATCAACTACGTTCGGATTTTCTCGACTCTTCGAGGATCGGATCCTTTTGGCGCCTACTTGGTATTAATAATTAGTTTGGTCTTGGTTTTAATACTTAAGTCTAAAGTGCTAAAACAGAGGTTAATTTACGGTCTTCTGCTGCTTGGGGCTCTGATCGATTTATTTTATAGCTATTCACGTAGTGCTTGGATAGGAGCAGCCTTGAGCGTAGCCTTGTTGCTGATCGGGCATAATATCGTCAATAGGCGAGGCCGAAGGATCTTGGGTCTGGCGCTGGTCGTGATACTTATAGCGGTTAGCTCATCATTTTTTGTTCTCAGAAATAATCTGACGTTTCAAACTGACATTTTGCATACTAATAGCGACTCGCTCATACCCACTAGCTCTAATCAGGGGCATTTAACGGCTCTAAAATCTGGCCTAAAAGATATAGTACATCAGCCGCTAGGTCGAGGGCCGGGGACTGCCGGTCCGGCTTCAGTCTATAATCTAGCGCCTCCTAGAATAGCCGAGGATTACTTCATACAAATCGGCCAGGAAGTTGGCTGGATCGGAATTGTACTTTTCATCTTGATAAATTGGCTGGTCGCCAAAGGCTTATATCTGTATAAATTCGATTATTTGGCTTTAGGGCTGCTGTCCGCTCTAATTGGTATAACTTTTATAAATTTGGTGTCTCACGCTTGGACGGACAATACCCTTAGCTATTTGTGGTGGGGGCTAGCCGGCATAGCATTATCGCCGGTTCTATCGAGTTTGAAGGCGAAAACACGTGCCCCGAAGTAAACTCCGATCTATTACTATCCAGTTTGTGGAATATCTAATCGGCGGCGGTGTATATTTTTGGGTCGGTTACGGCGTTTTTGCAATTTGCTACAGCGGGCTTCACTGGTATTGGCTGTGGGCCAAGCTCCTGGCGGACGTTATCGGCTGGACGCTAGGCTTTTTTATCCAGCGCTATTGGGCCTTTAGAAATCCGAAACTCAATAAACTTAACAAGGCGGTGACTGGGCGATACATTGCAATTACTCTGTTCAACTTCTTAATTGATTACCTGATCGTCGGGGGGCTTAGAGCCTTAGGCGTAACTCCCTATATTGGTCTGTTCGTATCCTCTGGGTTCTTTACGGTCTGGAATTATTTGTGGTATCGCTTCTGGGTATTTAATCCTACAATAAAAACACCAAACCATAATGAGCGAAACGATTAGACCCACCAAAAAACAAAAGGAACTTTTAGAGTTCATAGAGAAATTTATCGCTGAACGCGGTTATAGCCCGAGTTATAGGGAGATTATGAACGGGCTTGACTATACGTCGGTAGCGACCGTAGCGCTCCACGTTAACAACCTTATTCAAAGGGGGCATCTTAAAAAACGCGATCATAACGCCCGGTCTCTAGAAGTGGTGCACGGCAATGAACCAGCTAAAATATCAACAAATCAGGTTCAGCCAGCCGAGGGAAAATGGCTAATAGAGAAGGTTGACTATTTTTTTAAACGGGTTGAACAAATTGCCCAGCCAACCGCTGTCCAAACTGACGAACTTTACGTCCTAATTGGTGCACTAAAAGTTCTAGGCCTGGATGGAGCAGCCCAAAGTTTTATCGGGCGGCTAAGTAAGATCAAAAAGGCTAACCCTAAAAGTAATATCTAAAAATGCTAGTGATCCAAGCCGTACTCAGCAGCAATCTGTGATTGAGCTATTAACCACGGATCCATACTGGCCTCGACTCTAGTGCGTGCGGCAGGGCTTAGATCACCGAGTTCATCTAGCTCTGCCATTTTCAACATGGTTTCCATTATGACATCTAGAGGAACTCGTTGCTCACCACTTTTATGGAGACCAGGAGTTTGTGCCCAGGCTGTTGATAGGGCGTCCGCGGCCCCTAATAGATATAATCTCGCTAAGCTGACCTCGCCTATATTCTTAAACGCTGTTTTGTGGGCGTTCCCGGCACCATCGGTGCCCACGGGTGCAGCATTGGCAATCTCGGCAATCATGACATAAACTTCTCTAGATCTTCTTAAAGTTTCTTCAGGTACAGAATCTGGATACTGATTTGCGCCAGTCATTTTTACTCCTCGGTAGCTCGTAAATAATATCGAGGATTCTAACATATAGTTGCGCATACATCAATTCGGTATATAGATAAGCGTTGGTATCACAGAACGTCGGCGGGGCTTAAGAAAGTAACCCCACTACGTTGCCTAATACTTCGGCAATAGCCCTACTGTAATTTACTCGTATTATGCTCTTTCTCACTTCAGGGGGTAGATCATCGGGTAATTCTTCGCCAACACTTTCTTCACTTAATGGTTTATCAAGGACCGTAATTTGAACCGGCCCGCGTACTTGCTTTACACCAACAAAACATAAACGCTGATGAGGGCGGTCAACGGTTAGATAGGTCACCCAATCACCGGCGGTAGGCGGAGCTACCTGAATTTGATGATGCTCATAACCCAAATTAACCTTTCCCTGATTTCTCCAAGGTTTTTGTCTAGGTCTTTCTCTCTTGGGCGCACGTCTAAAACTGCCCACTACTTCAACTAGAGGGTTATTGTCGTCACCAGGGACGACTAGCTTGTGCTCATAATCAATATCTTCATCCTCTGGAAGTGTACAATCCGGGATGGTAGGGTCACGATCATTTAAACTCCATAGCCGATGAAAGAAATCGATTATGTCTTTAGTCCCAAGCGAAACGTTGGGGTTTTCGGGCAGTAAAGGCAGCCAACAGTTAGCTCGACCAAGTCTTGAAGTTTCTTGATTATTAGTTTCGCGGTCACTCACGCTTTTTCTCCATCAATGATAATTATCCACCGTAGCTGTACTATTACAAGCATTAGCCCGTTGACGGTAATACATAATTAGCAATTATTGCCCTAATCTAGGTATCGTTCATACGTCTTATAATAACGGCAGATTAATGTAATAATATAGTGGATTTATGTCAAAATTATATATCCCAGTTTTAGCCGGCACCACGCGGGAACAAAGAAAAAGCATTTTTGCTGCCCGGCTCGTAGAAGAGGTTGGCAAAACATTTGAAGAAGTCGAAACCGAGCTTATCGATCCCAAAGACTTTAATTTCCCCGGAGACGGTAACGACCCTGAGGGCAAAGACCCCAGATATACAGAGATAACCAAACGCGCCGATGGTTTCTTTATTGTAACTCCCGAATATAACCACAGTTTTCCGGGGTCACTTAAAAGAATGCTCGATAGCGAACTCGGGAACTATATGCATAAGTCAGTTGCCTTTGCTGGCGCCTCGTCAGGCCAATGGGGCGGTGTCCGGGCGATCGAAGCTCTAGTAAATTCTGTTAGAGAAATGGGGCTAGTCGCCTCGTTTACAGACATGCAATTCCCTAAAGTCCAGGAACTATTTGATGAGCGGGGCGTGCTACTAAATCCAAACTACAAAGAATATGTTAAGGGGGCTTGGATAGAACTCATTTGGCTATCAAGTGTTTTGAAATACGGCCGAGAGAATTTACCAAACAAACACCATAGCTGAGACATGTTGTATAATCAGCTAAATTAAAGGTTTTTGATATGTCGGTCGAAAAGCTAGTAGAGACAATTGCAGACGAGGCAAAGAATTATCCGCTCAGTGATGAGGTTAGACAGGTTCTAGGTGACACGGTGTTGGTTTCAACTATCGGACCTTTTTTAACGGGCAAGACAACGGCCATGCTTCAAGCCGAAAAAAAGGCATCGGATTTCTCTATCGTCCATGGCTTTACGACTCGTCCCGGCAGGCCGTGGGAACCAGATGACGTCTATCGTCTCCTGCCTCACACCGAAGAGAGCTTAGAAGGCATTTTAGACTCCTTGCGCGACGGCCAACTTGTCCAAATTGCGGTTCATCCTTCTACCGGATATGTTTATGGATCCGACGCTAGGGATTACAAAAATAGATACTCAATGCTCGCGACACTGGCTTCTGTCATGGAAGGCTTAAGATCTATACCATTCGGGGGCGTTAAAGAGATTGCCATGGCCACTTTGCCGCCAGATTGGTGGGGCAGAGTAAATGAATTTGCCAAAGTGGTTGGGGCAGAAGAAATTAGAAAGCGCCTTTCAGAAGGAATCTTTAGCTTGGAGTGGTCACTTGACCAAGACGACAAAATACCATGGGTGATTAACGATAACGGTCATCTTGATGAAGCGGTTGATAATATTATTGGTATAGCTCGGGGAGAACAGGGAGCAAATCCGCATAATCGCTGGGTTGGAGAGGTATTGCTTAAATCCATCAAAGAACGGCGGTCGTTATGGGCAGCAGCATAATATTATTAGTGCGAGTTCATAATGTACGTGATATTCTATAGGCACTTAACAATATAAACGTGAGCTGGAAGTCGGTGAGAATCCGACACTGTGCCGCAACGGTGAGGAGCAAGCAAGCTACCAAGTCCGATACAGCTTATAGAAAAGTCTCCCGAGCAGGAGCGATCAGCAAAGTATTTTTGTCCCTAGCTCGGAGCTAGGGTTTTTAATGCGTCTTGCGCAGCTAGAAGAAGTTACACCGGGTTGGTTCCAAGAGGATGTTTATCTAGCATCTGCTGCTGAAGAAGATCCAAATACCCGCCGTGAATTAATGAAAGTGCTTGGATCGATCGCCACCGGCGGCAGTATTCGCCAAACCGAGAGGGCAGAGGCCGAGCGAGCCAGTCTACCATCAGTAATTGAGGATTATTTTTCAGATGATCCAGAACGCGCTGAAGCCGCTGCTAACCGTCTGGCAATCGATCTAAAAACCAATGCCTTTGAGATCCTTATGCCCAGTGGCCATGTCTCTTTATCTGAATCTGACTACCACAATGGATCGTTCTACCAGAATGGCTATAGTCAGCGGGCTATGTATGCTCATGGCGCCCTTCATGCTAAGCACTTGTTTGAAAATCGTCGGCGCGTAACCGAGACACTAAATGAAATGAGAGTAGAAAAAGGATTTGAGGCCGGTAGGTTCAAAACTCACTATCTAGTTGAAATCAGCTGTGCTCCAGGAGAAGACGAGGCTCCCATAGAAGTAATTAAAAGTTATGGTTATGATGCTCGAACCTGGAAAGTAATGTTTAGACTTATAGACGTAAATGACGCAGGACACCGAGTTACAGAATCAGCCTCGGTTAATGGTGTAAGTCGGTCTGGGAAGAGGCATGATGCTAAAGGAGTGAGTCATACTCATGACGAACTTGAAATCCAGTTAGAAGATAATTCTCCCACAGGTAAATTGCAAGGCTCCGCCTGGATTAGAAAAGACCGATTAAAGAACAGAGTAGTGAGTTTCGTTAGAGTGTTTGACGAGGGCCTTGAGCTCCCGGCGTTTTTTGGAAATGAGGGACAGACTGGCAATTACGATACTATAGTTCAGATATCACAAGATCGGGAGAAGCAAGCTGAAGAAGAACTAGAATCTAGAGTTCACGATTTGGCTCTTAGTCTTATCGGTGCTGATTGTGAACGCGCATTAAAGATTATGGCTAGACACGCTAAGGATTTTGCTGCTGATTTATGTATCATTAACACTGCTTACGATGCCCAACAATTTGGTTGGGTGGCCGTTAGAGATATTGAGCAGGCTCGTTATTATGCCGAAATTGGAGAATATGAACGGGCCGAGCTGGCACTGAAGTCTGCTAAGAAAAATGCCATCGTTTTTATGTGCGGCATGAGTTATGAGGAAGATGATAGTGACAAAGAGTGTGTGTTTGAGTCTGGAGAATGTCCATTGTGTCTCGCTAAAAACGTTAAAACTACTCGAACAGCTAACTGGATAACTTGCGGCGTCTGCAAAAAGTCCAAGCCCGTTAAATAGTTTAGGATTCGTTGTCCAACATGTACTGGTGTTGCAGGTAGGAAAGATGTTTTTCCCGGTATTTTCGAAATTCGCTTTGGTTAAATTTATTGCGTCTAATAAAGGCCCCGATTTTTTCTGAACCAATGTAGTGTGGCAGCATAACGTAGCTGGCGCCCAATTCATATAATGCCTCGGCTTGTTCAACGGTATCGGCGTGAACAATGGTTACGCATTTAGGGTTAATTTTACTTAGAAGTGAAGCCAAGAAGACATTGGTCTTATGGTCGCTTATGGTAGAAACCAGCATACGTATTTTATTAAGTCCGGTTTCTTCTAGTAGTTCCAAATCGTTTGCGTCACCGAAAATACAATGGACTTTTTGGTGCTCTAACATCTCCAGCGCATCGGGGTCGTAATCGATTACCACGAAAGGTTTCTTTAGATTCTTAAACACCTTTATAAATTCGTGTCCTCCCTTGCTGTAGCCGAAGAGCATAATATCGTAATGACGGCGGATCTCCCGCTCAAAACGTTTATGATGTTTTTCAAAAACCGCTAGATATTTTTCCAAAAGTTTATAAATCTGGTCGTTATAGATAATGAGATAAGAAGATACCGCGATACTAACAAGCGCTACCAGGGTTATAGTGCTGACAAGTCCTGAGGTGACCAGGTCCTGTTGGTCGGCTAAAATAATTATGACTAATGAGAATTCACTAACTTGCCCAATCGCCAGGGCTGTCTTAAAACTGGTGTGCTTGGTGTATCCCAGTAGTCCCATAATGGTTAGAACGACAAGCGGCTTGAAGATAACTACTACTGCCAGGGAGAAAATAATTAGCCCCATGAAATGATGGAGGCTGGCAAAGTTGAGCCTGGTCCCTAAAGATATAAAAAATACCACTAAAAAGAAATCGCGAAGCGACCGAAGACGAGCGCTCATTTCCTGAGTGTAGGGCAGAGAAGCCAAGGATATACCGGCTATTAAAGCACCAACTTCAATGCTGAACCCAGCTTTTTGAAATAATGCAGCTATGCCAAAACCCCAACCGATTGCAAAAAGGAACAAAGACTCTTGACTGCCCGCAATTATTTTTTGTAACCGCGGCAGCAAAAAGACACTAATGATAAACACGCCGAGAGCTATGCCTATACCTTTCATGGCTAGTTGTTCGATGTCATGTACCGAAAATTGGCTGCTGCCATGCTTAGCTGTCAGGAGTAGTAATACTACCATCGCCAGCAAATCTTGCAGGACCAGTATACCGATTGAGATCTTACCATAGAGCCTAGATTGCTCTTTTTTATCGCTTAACAGCTTCAAAATTATAATTGTGCTGCTGAACGCTAGCGCTGCCCCTAGAATCAACGACTCGGTTTGATCGAGGTTAAATAAACGACCTCCAGCCCAGCCTAGAAGTACAGTTAGGCCCACTTGTATAACGCCAACAACAGTGGCTATTCGGCCCACTTCCTTTATGACTTTTGGATTTAATCCGAGGCCGATTATAAATAATAGCAGTGCAATACCGATGTCCGAAAAAGTGGTGATCGTCTGAGGGGTCTTTGTTAAATGAAGTATAGAGGGGCCAACCAGTATACCGGTAAGAATGTAGCCGATAATCAGGGGTTGTCTTATCAGGCGCATAATTAATGCCATACCTGCGGCAATGGCGATTACAAGGCTAAGTTGCGTAAAGATTGTGTCGGTGCCCATCTTATGAAATGTCTATTTGTTAATATATCTCTTTTGAGTCTAGCATAATAATAAAACTAAAAGCCGTCCTCATCCCAAGTAAACTTTAGTGGGCGCTGCTACTTATATAAAATTTAGATCAGTTAAAGCTTTATAGCACCAACACATAACCCCACTATCGATGGTGCATATTTTGTTGTTTATTTACCCTGTTAATGCTTGCTAAATATTTCCTCCCTATATTATATATAATATAAGAGCTACTCTAGGGTATTTGTTCTTACGTACTTGTTGGTGGGAGATTGGTAGTAAGTAGAGTTAAGTGTTAGTTATAGAACCAAAGTACAGAAGGCCGTTAAATAGTAAACAGATAAGAGTATTAAAGCTTACGTATAAGTTTAGGTTTATTAGTGTTCCATTGCTATCTGAGTACTTGGGTAAAGATAAGTCTAGTGTGTATGAAAGTCTGTATGTACTACTTAGTCAGGAGTATATAGCTAAGAGATACGATAAAATGTCACGCTCCCATTAAACTCAACATGTAGTCTATTCTAGACGAGACTATATAATTAGTTTAAAGAGGAGATTTCTATGGCAAAAGGTACTCCCACTGATCCAGCCCTCAAAGCTGAGATCGTGGCTAAAATACGTGAT
>DATKHB010000024.1:0-5686 GCA_035510455.1 Saccharimonadales bacterium (SeqCode)
AAAAGTCTTATACAAGTCATAGCAGGACTTGCCGGTCTCGTAGCGACCGGTTTTTTTGTTATGGGCGGGTTTAGTTACATCACAAGTTCCGGGAATCCAGAACACCTAGATAAAGCCAAACGTACTATCCTGTTCTCCGGACTGGGACTGGCGATAACAATTGCTGCCTTCGTTCTAAGTAATATTGTGACAACGCTAGCAACTAACGCGTTCGGGAGTTAACCACTCCCATGAACGGACTATTGGCCATGATCCCAGCGCTCATGGCCGATACTTCCTCGGCTGGCAACCTCATGCATGCCTACATTACGCCGATAGTCCAAGGCATGGCTGTACTTGCCTCACTAGTCTGCGTCTTCTTTCTGATAAATGGTGGTTTCCACTATATGACCAGCAGTGGCAAACCAGAGAATCTGGAACATGCCAAAAAGGTTATCCGTAACGCCCTAATTGGCTTAGTGATAGTTCTAGCCGCCAGTGCACTAACTGCCATACTGTCTCAAGCCTATACTCACGGTGCTGCACCGATGTCTAACCCCCTGCCAACTCTTAATGCCATTAAACCCGTCCCGGTGTCTAATGGCCTAGTTGCTGTACTTATAAAAGCTATAACTGGGCTGCTTAATAACATCGTTCAATCTATCGCTGCACCCTTTATAAAAGCTTTATCCTTCTTTACATCTGGTACGCCGCTTATCTCAGCTAACTCCAGTGTCTTTAACTTATGGCTAGCGGTTGTTGGTATGACCGATGCTATATTCGTATTAGTTGTAGCTCTGCTGGGGTTTCATGTTATGAGCTATGCGACTTTCGGTCTTGATGAAATTGAGTTTAAACATCTCCTGCCACAACTTGCTCTAATATTTCTACTGATTAATAGTTCAGCCTTTCTGATTGATGGGCTTATTAGTTTCTCTAATGCCATGATCCACGCCCTCGAAGCTGGTTTTTCACCGACGTCGGTTTGGGATGTACTGACTAAGGTTACCCAGCAAGCTGGTGGCTTTGGTGTGGCAGCGCTACTAATTATGATTGCGTTTTTAATCTTTGCGATCATTTTGCTGATCTATTACGTTACCCGTATAGTTACGCTATATATCGGGGCAGTCTTAGCGCCACTAGTTCTACTGGTTTGGCTGATCCCTGGCTTTAGAGACTTTTCTGAGAGTGCCGCTAAAACATATCTGGCAACAATCTTCGTGCTGTTTGTGCACGTTGTTATCCTGGAACTAGCAGCTTCGCTATTCTTGGGGTTATCTGATGGCAATGTTCATGCGCCTGATCCACTTATGGCTATGGTTGTCGGTATAGCAACCTTGTTTGCACTACTAAAAACTCAGGGCTTTATGATGCAACTTTCCTACGTCAGTACTGGACCCAGAACAGCTCGTAAACTAGGCGGCCAATTTATGACTGGCGTTAGTTACCTGGGCAGTAAAGGTAAGGCTGTGTCCAGCAGTGTTAGCAGCAGGAGTCAGAGCGCTGATAAGCAGACATCTAGTAATAGTTCGTCCAATAAGAGCAAGCCCATGACCGGCGCAACCTATACCGCTCCATCAAATAAGGCGGCTGCGGGATCCAATGTTGAAGCGACAACCAAATCTAGAACCAACACCGCCCCGACTGGCACAACCACCGAAGCTAAACAACCTAATAAAACGGAGGAGTCATGAAAGTTACTGTTGTACCCGCTCAAGTTACCACGGTTGAGGATCGAATTGCCGGTCGGTTAGGTCTATCCCAGGTGCTACTACTTGCAGCACCGATATTTGGCGGGAGTGCGCTGTATATCATCTTGCCACCAGCTATGAATAGCTCAACCTACAAGCTAGTCATCATTATCAGCTTAATGCTTGTTTGTAGCATCATGGCAATCCGAATCAAGGGTAAGATACTGCTACTTTGGCTGATAGTCATTCTGCGTTATCGTCTCAGGCCAAGTTATTACGTTTTTAACAAGAACGCCGTGCACGGACGCGAACAATTCGATAAACCACTAAGCTTGGGCAGCGAAGCTGAAAACGAAGTAAGGACGGTTAAACCTCACCGAGTGATCCCGCTACTGTCTACAGCTGAAATTACCCGCGTACAGGCACTAATAGATAACCCAGCAGCTAATATCATGTTCAAGACAACAAAGAAAGGCGGACTCAATGTTCTTATTACAGAAGTCAAAGAATAAAACTGATTCTCGCAAACAGATAGATATTAAGGGCGTCAAAGATCAGGTACTAATGCTACCCGGTAACCAATATCGTAGTGTTTTGCATGTTAGCTCAGTTAACTTTGAGCTAAAGAGTGAGGATGAGCAGGATATCCTAATTGATACTTTCGAGAGCTTTCTAAACTCTGTCGGTTGCCCCTTGCAAATCCTAATTCGCACCAGAGAAATTGATATGGATAAATACTTAGGCGAGTTAAATGAACGGTTAAATGGCGAGACTGAAGCCATCTACCGGACACAACTCCAAAACTATGACGAGTTTATCCGTAGCCTGATTACTACCAATAAAATACTAACCCGTCACTTTTATGTTGTTATCCCCTATGATGCTGACCCTAAACTTGAGTTTGAACTAGTCAAAGAACAGTTAAACCTGAGGGCAGACATAGTTACTAAAGGCTTGGGCAGACTAGGCATGCAAGCCCGTGAACTGAGTAGTCTAGAAATCCTAGATTTGTTTTATAGCTTCTACTCGCCTGAGCAGGCCAAGATCCAGCCTTTAACTGATCATGCAGTCCGCTTGGTACACAGCAGCTACATTAAGAAAGGCCAAGACGATGAATAACCCAGCTAACCTAGTAAAAGATTGGCAGAAGCAGCGCCGTGATCGGCCAAAAGAATTAGCTCTTAGTTTTGGTGAGCAAGACCATGTAGATATGTTGTCTTATGCGGGGTTAGAAGAGCAGATCGATTATCTAGTTATTGACGGCGAATATGTCCGCACCCTGTTTATCTCTGGCTACCCGTTTGTGGCTAGCTCGGGCTGGTTAGATAGTTTAATTAATTTTAATCGTAACGTAGACATTAGCTATCACATCCATGAAGTTAATGCTTTGCAAGCTTTACCTAAACTACACCGTAAAATTACTGAGCTGGAGTCGACCAAGCGAGCGATGCTTAGGGCTGGTAAGATTGTCGGCTCTGAAATTACTGATCCTCTAGAATCGGCCATGGAGTTACGCGATAAGATCCAGCGTGGTCAGGAAAAACTATTTCAGATGTCAATTTACGTAACTCTTAGGGCAACTAGTCTGGCGGAGCTAGATAAAGTAACGAGTCTCCTAGAGACAACACTATCGGCTCGATTGTTTTACAGCAAGGTTGCTCGCTACCAACAACTTGAAGCCTTGCAGTCAATATTGCCCAGAGGCCAAGATCAACTAAACCAGAAAAGAAATTTAGATAGCAGCTCGGCCGCTCTAACTTTCCCGTTTATGTCCTCGGAGCTTGTCCAGGAGTCGGGTATTTTATACGGAGTTAATAAATCGAACAACTCCCTCGTCATCCTTGATCGCTTTAGTTTGCACAATGCAAACTCAATAGTTTTTGCGCAGTCAGGCAGTGGAAAAAGCTACGCCACCAAGGTAGAGATACTACGCCAACTGATGCAAGGAACGAAGGTCATTGTGATTGACCCAGAACGAGAGTATAAAAAACTAACAGAATCAGTCGGTGGGACATATATCAAACTATCGGCTAAGTCGAAGGAGAAAATTAATCCATTCGACCTCGCTACTACCTTCCATAGCCGTAGTGATTTATCTGAGCACGCCCAAGACCTAACTGAAGTTATTAGCTTAATGGCTGAGGGACTATCTTCCCGCGAAAAGGCGGCTGTCGATAAGGCCATACTTAAGATTTATGGGGATGCTAAAAGTACCCAACCGTTACTAGAAGATCTATATGCTGAAGTTCATAAACTCGGTCAGCTAAAACTTTGTGAGCGACTAGAAAAGTATATTAGTGGTTCATTGTCTGAGGTATTTAATGCTCAAACTAACATCAAGCTAGATAACCGTCTAGTCATTTTCGATATTAAGGACCTGCCTGAATCCTTGCGCCAGATTATGATGCTAATTATCTCAATTTTTATTCAAAACCAGGTTAAAGCTCAACCCGAAAAACGCCTTCTCATAATTGATGAGGGCTGGATGCTTCTAGAACATGAGGAGAGCGCTCGTTTTGTCGCCGGACTAGTGCGTAGAGCCCGTAAGTACTACCTAGGTGTTTCAATTATTACGCAGCAGGCTAACGACTTTCTAAAGAATGATTATGGCCGAGCGATAGCTAGCCAAAGTGCCCTTCGAATCTTAATGCGCCAAGACAGCACGACTATAAAGAACGTGGTGAGTGAATTTGCCTTAAGTGAATACGAGCAAAGTTTTTTGCTAACCTGCGAGCGCGGTGACGCCCTAATTATCGCCGATCAAAACCATGTGGCCGTTAAGATTGTAGCTTCTGCCAAAGAGCATCCGCTTATAACCACTAATCCGGCGGAATTGTACCGCACATGAGTCCCGTTCTACTACTAAAAGCCTTTAATATTAATAAGAAATATTTACTACTGATATTAGCGACGTTAGCAATCGTCGTGGCTCTGCCAGTAATGTCGGTTTTTGCACTGGGTAGTAGCACCTTAGCTTTCTTAGCTAACTCATTTAGTGGCTCGGATAGCACAGTAGCTATCTCTACTACAACGGTTGGATTATATGAAGGCCCAGAAGTAGTCGGCGACAGCTATGCCTGGGGTAACTGTACCTACTGGGTATATGCGCTTAGGCTTAAAGCCGGTGATCCAATACCAACCTCGTGGGGTAATGCAGCAACTTGGGCGTCCAGAGCGGTGTTAGATGGCTACGAAGTTAATGATACACCGAGCGTTGGCTCGATTATGCAAATATCTGACGTAGATAATAACTTAGGACATGTGGCTTACGTTACAGCCGTTGATCCCACTACTGGAGCTTGGACGATTTCTGAAATGAATGTCGAAGGTCTAGATATCGTCGATATTAAAACCCTGCCAGCGGTTGATGCGCTACAGTTTAGCTTTATACACGATAAAGGGCCACTACTGTGAAAAAAGATCCTAATTTAACTCACTGGATACACACACTAAGTACGTTGCTGCCACACTTAGTTGAAGTGCTAGGCATATTACTGGTAATCGGGCTAACTGGTTACGTTGTTATTGGGCTAATAATAGTATTTCTAAGTCGTCAACACTTAAAGGGTCAAAAGACAGTGTTTTTAGAACTAACACCACATGCCTCAAATAACCTGGGGGTCTCTGCTAATACAGCACTAGTCAATGTCTGGCATGAACTCGGCAGTAGCCGTACTTTAGCGGAAAAGCTACTCGGCCAAAAGCTAAGCCTGACACCGGAGTTAGTTTCCTCCCGCGAACAAGGTATCCGCTATATTATGCGCGTGCCCGCCCGTATGGCCGGGACGATTGAGCAACAACTCAATGCTCACTCAGCTAGTTTGCTTGTTAAACGAGTCGGTGATCCGTTGCCTGCGTCTCTTGATGACAAGAAAACCAGTACAATTCGCTTTAAACAATCTGGCGATTGGGCTTTTCCATTTAATATTCAAGAGTCTCTAGCTGAGCTTGATTCCAGTTCCTATATTACTAACGCGTTAACTAAGCTTGAGCCCAACGAGTTTATAGCTGAACAG
>DATKHB010000025.1:0-4560 GCA_035510455.1 Saccharimonadales bacterium (SeqCode)
AGTTAGTTTAAGCATGCTTAACGTATGTCTTAAATTTGTATGATTTATCACGTCCAGCCCATCAGGTTTATGAAGCCCAGCGGCCTGTTTGGCTAAAAATCGATTAGGGGCAATCCCGACATTGCACCTCATCCAACAACCAACTTCGTCTTTTAGGCGTTGTTTAATTTCACGCCCGATATCAACCAGCGTAGAAGTATTAATATTTTCTCTCGTGCCGTGAAAATCAATGACGCCCTCATCGATACTTTTCATAGTGACGTTTGGTGAATACGACTGCATAATCCCAACTAGTTTCTGATAAGCATAGTGATACTTGGGCGGGTCAGATTCTACCATAATTAAATTGGGCGCCAGCAGCTTGGCTTCATCCAGCCTCATACCAACCTTAACTCCCAACGCCTTAGCTTCGTAAGAAGCCGCTATAACGCAACAGTACTTGGTGATACGGTTTGTTACGCCAACCGGTCTGCCACGAAGCAGCGGTCTAGCCTGCTGCTCGACCGTCGCAAAGCAGGAATTTAAATCAATATGCATGATCTGAGGTGCTTCGCTGTTAAGGCCAACCCGAGACGATATATCAAAGGGCATAATTACTGTCCAATATATACATTAGTGTCCAGGTCAACTCTTCAGCATCAAATTCCAGCCGATAATCAGCCGACCCATCGCTCATATCAAACACGTGAACCATCCGCTTACCCTTAGCTGTCGGGTGCTTAAGCCCAAGTTCGCTGAAGTTATACTCTTTACCCTTATACAGCATGCGCTTGGGCATACAATTTGGCGCGCCCCGGCCTTCGTCTGAGTAAACGGCTAAAATCTTAACTCTTCTGTTAATTAAAACTGAGTTTTCCATAATTTAAGCCCTGTTAGTTAGAAAAATTTAGAATCTTAGTAATGCTAACTAGCGTCCAGGTCAGACTTCTGCGGTCAAAACGCAGTCGATATTGAGCTGAGCCGTCGCTCATGTCAAACAGGCGAAGTTCACCGCCGGGCTTTTTAATTCTGTACTGCAAGCCAGACTCTATGAATTCATATTGTCTGCCGGCGTATTCCATGCGCTTCGGGAAACTTTTAAGATGATGCTTGTTTCGAAAATAAACCGCCGTAATGCTTACTTCATCATTTATAGTTGTTCTGTGGTCCATATCACTAAACCTCCTGTGGTCAAATTTTTAGATAAACAAAGAGAGCTGACTTTTTAAACTGTCAGTGAACGGATTTTTTAGTAGAGGCTGCTTCGGGTAGGGAACAAAACCGCTCAAGTACTATTCCTGTTTGCCGAGATTAGCTTGTGATATGAAGGCTAGTAGGGACGCTCTGGGTTTTATACCTGGTGTGTTTGCTGCCTTGGAGTTAAGAACTAACTTATTAAGCCTGTGCGTAGGAAAATCTAGGTCTTAGATAGTCACGCCCATTGCTATAAATTATTATGTGACTTAAGCATTTAAATAACAATACAAAAATAGAAATTTAACTCACCAACCAGTGGGTTGAGATCGGATTTTCGCTTTCCAGTTAATAATAAGCATTTTTTAAACTTACCTACCGGTAGTTTATATCTCGCCTTTTTTATGATAGAAAATTACTTTTTGCAGTATAACGATTGAACATATTCCTAGTATAAATTGTAAAATCTTTCCACGGTGAAAGAATCGCACGTCTGAGATAGCGATTATTTCCATCATAATTGCCGTAAGAAAAGATGCGTGCCCCAACTGTAACGCCCAGGTCTTCCAGCTCTGATACATAATCAATCTTTCGATCGGAGGTTTACCAAACTTCTTTTTAGCGCCCGTTTCGTTCTTGTAGGAGAAACCAAATTTCACCATGGGGCTCTTGATAAATGCTGCATAGAAAAACAAAAATGACATAAATAGGAACAGGAGTGGCACAAAGTGCAGATACTTTTTAGTGCCTGGTTGAGCAAGGAGTGGAAGCCCAATACCTAAGATGGTCGCAGTAACTGCTGACATCGTTCCAGCACGTCCCTCAAGCAGTCTTATGCTAGCAAGAACAAGCCCAGAGTCCTTCTCCAGCTTATCTAGTTGTTTTTGTGCCTCTACCGATGTCATAGGGGAACCTTAGTTTTGAGAATAGCATGTGGCCATAAGTCTTTGTTTGTGTCGCCTGGGAGTATATTTGAACTCGTCGTTTCCACCCAAAAATCATTCACTGGTAAATTTTGTGCCTAACGTGTAGCCAATAATCCCACTGAATATAACCCCTGCTGTTTCACCGTTAATAATTTTCAATACACTAAGCAGAATCGTGCCAGAAACTATTAGATACATAGCAAAAAGTTTAACCAGGTTGTCTGGTCGTAGAAAATGCTTTATCTCGCCAGTAGTTTCTTTCATTGTTAACATTAGGCTCAGCAAGAACACCAAGATTATTAGCCCAGGAATTCCGATGATCAAAGTTGTTAGCCAAATTTCGTTCATAGCTATAATATATCACTCGGCTTAATGCATAACTATGAGTTCTCAAAAAACTACTTGGCTTGAGGCGACCGTTGCCTTTAAGCCACTCAAAAGTCGTACCGATCGGCTGAATTAGCCGGGGACTCATGCACCCTGGTTAAGTCAATCCTTGCCTCTATGAATTTAAATCAACAGTATCGGATGCTAGAACTTTGCTACAATTTCAGTTATGACATTTAAATTATCATTCAAGAATATTAGGGACAAGCTTCGGCAGGCCAGTTCAAATACTACGCTTCGAGCTGTCTCGGCACTCATATTGATAGCATTAGTGGCGGTCGCTCCCCACGTCTATAAAGCAATCTGGCCGACTGCTTACGTAGCCAGACAAGACAGCTTTAAAATAGTTTTTCCTGGGGTACCGGCAATTAATAAAATCGCATCTAAAAGCGACGACGCAGGCGGCCAAGAGGGCGGCAGAATTTATAGTGTACTAAACCAAACCGCAGGCACCGATTATGCCGTTTATGTAACCCGTTACTCGGATTTAAATGCCAGCCAAATGTCCGGATCCGCTACCGTAGTAACCCTGCAAGATGACATTGAACAGTTAGCCCAATCTGAAACCTCCAATCTCAGTGGTGGCAAAACCATAGCTTTCAAAGGCTTGAACGCCGTAACAGCAACCCTTACCCCAACCGATACATCCGACGCCCCGTCCATCATACTGGCATTTTTAAACAATCATGATTTGTATATTATTCTCGGCAGCGGCATTAGCCAATCTAAATTTAATTCTTTCGCCAACACCTTTAATTTCACGAGTTAGATTTACCTAAGGCGGTTTTTTAAACTATCACCAATAATCTTGGTAAGCAGTACTTTGGTTGTATAGTGCCCCCTAGGTCTTAGTTGACCTACACTAAAAAAGGAGAGCCAGCAACCTTTGATTTGGATGACTGTTAGTGCAGTCAGTCCACCATCATAACATCTGGTCTCCTCTGTTGGTGTGGCAATCTATTCTAGGTTGTGCGTTTAGGGCACGGATTACCTACAAACCAATTGTACGCCTACAGTCGGGGGACTTTCAATGCATCTCCACTTTCTCTCCTTTTCTTTTCCTCTCTTTCTTTAACAGTTTAATTTTAGTAGGAGGATTACATTATGGTTGTAGTCGGATTTGACGTGGGCAAAGATAGTTTGTTTGCGGCTCGATTAGATAGAAGTGGCAACATTAAAGAGCACTGGGAGCTGGCTAATACACCAGCGGCAATATTGCCTTTACTAAGAAGCCTCAGACGAAAGTACAAACACTTACTTATTGCTGCTGAGGCTACTAATGAGTACCATCGTCCGGTGGCACAACTGTGTCTAACACTAAACATACCGTTTCGGTTACTTAACCCTATTACTACCAAGCAATTTACTAGAGCTACGGTTAGAAAGCGCAAAACAGACAAAACTGATGCCGAGGTTATTGCCAGGGTGGCTGCTCAAGGTCAAGGCACATTGGTTACCAAGGATACGTTTAATGACATAAAACCAATGCTTAGAACTGCTGTAAAGCTTGTGCAGTTGAGTCGAGCTTTAACTCTCATGCAGTACCATTTAGCCACCGTATTGCCCAAAGAGGACACGTTGTTGCAGCTGCTGGCTACAGCTCAGGAACAGCTCGAAGTAGCAGCAGCTACTTTTCGTAGTACTGCTAGGCAACAAGTTAACCCGAACCTCAGCAAGCTACTACAGTCCGTGCCGGGGGTTGGGCCACAAACGGCTGCTTTACTGGTTGCTGAACTGGGTGACATTACTCGGTTCAAGAACGCTAAAGCGGTCATTGCCTTTATTGGTCTTGATCCCAGGGTAAAGCAAAGTGGCACGATGCTAAAACGCAACACTCATTTAACCAAACGAGGCTCACCGTATCTTAGAAGAGCTATGTATCTGGCGGCAGCAGCAGCCCAGCGTCATGACCCCGAACTTATGGCTACCTATGACAAGAAGCGAGCTGAAGGTAAACGCTACCGAGAAGCAACTATTGTTGTGGCTAGACGAGTCATTACCAGAGTCTATGCTGTTTGGAAACGACAGACAGTGTACCAGAAGAAAATTGCTTGACACGCTATTCTAGGTCTAT
>DATKHB010000026.1:0-34479 GCA_035510455.1 Saccharimonadales bacterium (SeqCode)
ATCACCATACCACGGAAGCAAAGTTCCCAGATTATGTTAGAGAATTCTGCTTCAGATTTTCCACGCCAGAGTTATTCGAATCACCGAAGTTATATTGCGAAAAAACATTAATTCTTGTACCAATAGGGTAGGTATACCCTAAAGACTCAATGTCCCTAAGATGTTAGTGAAACTATCAATCCCTTGCATGTTCCAGCTGATTTTGGTTATATTAGGCAAAGAATAAGAATTATAGGGGGATAAGTGGAGTTAGCTATAAAGACCGAAGGATTAACTAAACGTTACGGCACTTTTGTAGCGCTGTCTCCTCTTGATTTGGGAGTAAAAGCTGGCGAAATTTTAGGCTACCTAGGCCCCAATGGTGCTGGCAAAACCACTACTATACGACTGATGCTAGGGCTGATAAGACCCAGCGGGGGCAAAGTAGAGATATTTGGGATTAATGCTCAAAAAAAGAAAATTGATGCCCATAAAAGGCTTAGTTATGTTCCGGGTGAAGCGACTTTTTGGCCCTCTTTAACTGGTGGCGAAACCCTTCACTTGCTTGGGAAGATTCACGGTCAGGTAGACTTGAAGTACCAAAAGGAACTAATAAGAAGGTTCCGATTCGACCCTTCGAAAAAAGTTAGAACTTATTCAAAGGGCAATAAGCAAAAAATCAATCTTATAGCATCCTTATCGACTCGCTCAGAGTTACTTATAATGGACGAACCAACCTCCGGCCTTGATCCAATCATGGAGCAGGCTTTTCGACAGAGCGTACTTGAAGCCAAAGATAACGGTCAAACTGTCTTCCTGTCCTCACATGTACTAGAAGAAGTAGAGGCTCTTTGTGACCGATTGGCGATACTCAGAGAAGGCAAACTTGTAGAACTTGGGACTTTAGCGGAGATGCGTCATTTATCGGCCTTAACGGTTACAGCGACTTTTGAGGATAAGCCGCCCAAAATTGATCACCTGAGAGGTGTGAGCGACATAAAGATTATTGGCCATCAACTGACTTGCCAAGTACACGGTTCAATCGACGAATTACTCACTGTTTTAGCCGCTTATCATCCTAAAAATTTAATAAGCCGTGAGCCATCCCTAGAAGAATTATTCTTATCCTTATACGGTGACAAAGACGTACAAAATCCGAAAGTGACTGATGAGTAGCACTAATCAGTCAGGAACAACTAACACCCAGATTGAACATTTCTTTTCTCCACAGACGGTCATAGGGAGATTCGTTGCCCGCCGAACTATGCGTAGCGCAGCTTTTCTAGCGGCACTATTTGGAATAGTCGTTGCCGCAAAGGCATCTGGGTTTGCTAGCGCTTACCCGACCGCAGCATCTCGAGTAAAAATAGCTGCTTCTTTTAGTAGCAACATCGGGCTAAGGGCAGTCCTTGGCGCCCCGAGCCATATTGCATCGGTAGCTGGCTTTACTACCTGGAATGCAAGTGGGCCGATTATGATTGTTGGATCTATTTGGGCTCTTCTGCTGGCAACAAGGAATTTTAGAGGTGAGGAAAATGCCGGTAGGTGGGAAATGTTGCTTAGCGGGCAGACGACAGCGCGAAGAGCCGCTGCTAATGTACTCGCCGGACTAGCCGCTAGCTTAGCTGTCCTTTACGTTGTCGCGGCCCTAGCTTTTATTACAATAGGTAGAATTCACACGGTAAATTTTAGCGTCAGCGCTGCGCTTTTTTTGGCATTAGTGTGCGTATCTAGTGCCGCCGTCTTTATGACAATGGGTGCCTTAGCAAGCCAGCTGATGCCTACACGAAGCAGAGCAGCCGGTCTAGCAACCGGCGTTTTTGGATTCTTCTTTTTATTAAGAGCCTTCGCCGACACCACGTCTGCACATTGGCTGCTTTACTTTACTCCTCTAGGTTGGACCGAGAAGATGCAACCACTTTATAACAGCCAGCCCAAGTGGTTAATCCCAATTATCGGATTAGTTATTCTGCTGGTTGCGCTAACGATATATTTAGCGGGCAGACGTGATCTTGGCGCAAGCACATTTGTCGACAAGGACTCTGCCAAACCGCACACTAAACTACTAAGCGGTCCGCTCCTAGCAACCATCCGCTTGACTAGATCAGCAAGTGTAGCTTGGCTAGCGGGCGTGGCCACAATGGCGTTCTTTTTTGGCCTACTTGCCAAGTCAGCTTCCCAAGCTCTAAGCCAGTCATCGGGGCTAAATCGTGAATTTGGCAGAGTACTGCACGTTTCACAAAGCATAGGCGCGACCGCGTTTTTAGGTTTCATATTTTTTCTACTTATGATAGTTATTATGTCTTACACGGCTAGTGCTGTTAGTGCTATGAGAGAAGACGAAGCCGAAGGTCTTTTAGACAACCTACTTGTGAGACGAGTCAGCCGGCTTCAGTGGTTAAGGGATAGATTGTCTATCGTAATTATAGTCATCGTTATCGCCAGCCTACTGTCGACTATCGGATCTTGGATCGGTGCCAACAGTCAACATGCCGGCGTAGCGTATCATACGCTGTTTTTGGCTGGGGTTAACACCATTTCACCAGCGGTGTTTATTCTGGGAATCGCCGTATTTGCCATGGGTGTCATACCTAGACTAACCTCAGTATTAAGTTATGGGGTCATAGTATTATCTTTTCTAATATCACTTATAGGATCGGGCATTAAATTAAACCATTGGATACTAGACACGTCCATACTCCAGCACGTTTCTCTTGCTCCGGCCGTAAAGCCTAACTGGTCTTCTGGGATCATGCTTATTTGCATCGGACTAATAATGGCCCTAATTGGATCGCTCGTATTCAATCGTCGCGATTTAGCAGCCGAATGAATAGCGAGACCAGTATCAGAGACAAACCAGCAGCTTATTGGTATACTTAGAAAAATGGAATTCGTATATGTTTAATGCCGTTGCTAAGTTTGTCGTCAGATTTCGCTGGTTTATAATAGCGATCTGGATTTTAGCAGTCCCGATCGTTGTCAAAACTCTGCCTTCCCTTACAAGCGTTACTAAGTCAAACAACTCTGCGTTCCTACCGTCTTCCAGCCCTAGCCAAAAAGCCTCTAGTCTAACGACGCCGTTCCAGGGGAAGAACACATCATCGACATCAATAGTCGTTGCTTCAAGCTCCTCGGGCCCACTAACTACAGCAGACAATCAAACCATCGCTCAAGTTGAGGCAAAAATTAAACAGCTACCAAATATCAGTCTAGTGAGAAATCAAGCCACATCCAGAGATGGTCAGGTGCAAGAAATATTGGTTGGCACCTCTAGTTCTGGTTTTGGTACCGGTAGCATGCAATTCGTAACCGACGTTCGCAATACTTTTTCCAAGGTACAAAGCCCGAGCAATCTAAGTTTTCACCTGACAGGGACACTAGCTGAAGATGTGGATTCTAATAATTCTAGTAATTCAGCCAGAAACAACACTCAAATTTTCATAATATTATTCATTATCATATTGCTATTTGTAGTTTATAGATCACTCCTCGGACCACTGATAACTTTGATCCCCGCCGCCTTATCTTTGGTAATCGCTAGCCCAATAATCGCCGAATCAACAAAAATTGGCGTTCAAGTTTCACCAATCACCCAGCTACTTCTAATTGTATTGCTGCTTGGCGCTGGGACAGATTATGGAATATTTCTTGTTTTTAGGGTGAGGGAAGAACTAAGAAAGGGCCACGAACCAAAAGAGGCAGTGATCCAAGCATTGTCTAAAGTCGGGAAGGTTATAACTTTCTCAGCCCTAACTGTGTCAGCAGCGCTTTTAAGCCTGTTGCTTGCGTCGTTTGGCTTTTACAAAGGACTTGGTCCAGCTCTAGCTATCGGCATTGCCGTTCTGTTATTGGCGGGGCTCACTCTATTACCAGCCCTGTTGACAGTTTTTGGGAGAGCAGCCTTTTGGCCTGTCAAAAACAAACCAACTAAGGAGCAAAAAATAGGCGTATGGGGCCGCGTAGCCGAAAGAGTAATTACCCATCCGGTCATAACACTAGTTATTGGGACGGTTATACTTGGGTCGTTAATCACCGGGCTAGTGGGGTACAAAACTGGAGGGTTTAATAACAGCGGACCACCAGCTAAAAGTGACTCCGCTATAGGTTCACAAATTATATCGGAGCATTTCCCGGCAGCTAACAATAATCCTCAGGATTTAATATTAAAGTTTAATAAACCAGTCTGGGATGATTTTAGTGTTGTTGCTAAAGCACAGCAAGAGTTGTCAGCCGACTCAGTATTTAAATCGGTTGAGGGGCCTATAAATGTAGGGGGCACCGGACTAAGTTCGGCTGAAATTTCCAAATTCTACCAAGGACTTGGTGCACCAAATCTTCTACCCGAGCCAGCAGGTGATAACTTGGTTGCGTATTCGGCCCAGTACCTAGCCTATCGCTCAATTTCGCAATTTATCAGCCCCGATGGCAAGACCGTTCAATTCTATGCTTTGTTAAAGGCTGGCCCTTCTGGCTCAACTGCCGCCTCACAAGCTGTACCTGCCGTTCGTAGCGCTCTAACGACTACCGCAAGTAGCGTTGGAGCTGTAGACAACGGTCTAGTTAGCCAGGACGCTTTTGTATACGACATTTCGCACATATCCACTGACGACCTTTATAAAATTGTCCCGGTTGTGCTAATCATCATTGCAGTTTTACTAGCAGTCTTACTACAAAGCTTGGTTGCCCCCTGGTACCTAATTCTAACTGTTGGGTTATCGTATCTAGCAACGCTCGGTTTCGCAAACATTGTGTTCGTTCATTTGACTCATAATAGCTCTGGGCTAAGTTTCTTCTTGCCATTTTTGCTATTCGTCTTCGGGATGGCGTTGGGCGAAGATTATAACATTCTAGTAATGAGTAGGATTCGAGAAGAAGCGCATGACAAAGTATCGCTCCGAAAAGCAATAACTAAGTCAATCGGGGTTACCGGCACGACCGTAACATCCGCTGGACTAATTTTAGCTGGTACGTTTGCGGTACTGGGCGTTGTTGGTGGGCAGTCAGAAATACAGCAAATAGGTTTTTCCATAGCATTCGGGATACTGCTCGATACATTCTTTGTTCGCACACTATTTGTTCCGTCGATCGCTGTACTGCTTGGTAAATGGAACTGGTGGCCATCAAAACTTTATAAAAGAAGTGAGGAAAGTCACAGTTAATCTTTACATTTAAATGCTTAAATAGACACGTGCTAATGATGAAAGGATAAAAATATTTTGTCATGCACCTAAAAGTTCCGCCTTCATGCGGGACTTTTTAATTTACTATTGTTTCCAGGCCAAAGTCTTCTTACTGTAAAGAATCTTTATCACGCAAAGTGGCGCCAGTAGATTCCAAAATGCAATGAGAATCGTTAGCGGAGTATTGATAAAGAGTATCCCTATCGCTACAGCCACATTAAGTAGGCTTAAGAAAAAGTAACTAACTAGGATTTGTCCTACATGAGCATGATAATACTTGTCGGCCACTCTCCATATTAGGACACCGGCGCCAACTGCGTTCCCAACGACGCTAATCGATATAAAAATGTTTGTAAAATCTGAAAGACTGTTAAGATTTTGGAAGACATGTACCACATCAGTTAACAAGTAAAAAAAGATCGTTAAAGAAGCTCCGCCAACGATTGAGCAGAGCCATGCCTTCAGAAAAATTGTTTTACGTTTTAAAGCCATAAGCGAATTTGTACCATTGTTATTATGACCTACTGAGCATTTTTTGAAAGTCTTTATTGATTGATATTTGATAATTTAAGGTTAATATTAAGTTGATATGTTAAATAAAGTGCTTATAGCTAGTGCCGCTATAATAATTTTAATGTTTGGGCTAGTCCTTAATGATCATCAGTCTCAAAGAGTTAACCTGACTTCCAATGACGTTTCTTGGCCCAATTGCGGCGACAGTGCAATTGTTAATTCTCCGACCGGGATAATAGGTGTCAACGGTGGGCTGGACTTTAGGCTAAATCCATGCCCAAACAAAGAAGCATCGTGGTTCGCTAATTACGCCTTATACATAAACACCGGCTACCCGGGCAACTCTTACGGTAAAAAATACTTATTAAATCCTAAAAAATGCCAGACATCGGACAGCCAGTGCCTAGCTTATAACTGGGGCTATAACGCCACTAAATATTCAATTGATTACGCTGATTCGGAGGGCATCCACTCTCCGCTCTGGTGGCTAGATGTCGAGACAGACAACAGCTGGACGAGCAGTATTGGGGTTAACCGAGCATCTATACTAGGTGCCATCGATGCTATCAACCACTACGTTTTTATGCCGAAGATAGGTATATACTCTGATGACCTACAGTGGAACACACTGGTCGGCAGCTGGAACCTTAGACTACCAACCTGGACAGCCACCGGGGCATCAACTCGATCGGTCGCTAAAGAGTCTTGTAGCGAAAAATCATTCGATAACGGAGCAGTCTGACTGAGTCAATATACCGTTAATATAGATAACGATTTAAATTGCTCTTTGCAATTTAATAAGACCATCGACCACCTTAATTAAAGCTTAAAGCTATTTGCTGATATTAGAATTAAGAAACTCGAGAGTCTTTAACCAAGAATCGGAAGCCGCCTCTTTGTTATAGGTAAAAGAATTAGAGTCATTGAAAAAGGCATGTCCGCAGTTTGGATAAACCTTGGGAGTGAAGTCAACACCAGCTTCCTGCATATTCTTGGTAAGATCATCGAGGCCACCCATCAGTCCTTCATCTTTTTCGCCGTAAAACGCTAGAATTGGGCATTTTATTTTTCTCAGCTCCTCAACCGTGGCATCGCAATGTCCATAAAAAGGTATAGCCGCTTTTAGTCTAGGCTCGGCTATGGCTAGACTAAAACTATAAGTCCCGCCGAAGCAAAAACCGGTAATAGCTACTCGGCTCTTTGTTTCTTCCGTAGATGATAGGTACTCGTAACATGATTTTACCTTAGCGATGGTCTCCACTGCGAATTCTGGAGACATAATCGGAGCCATCATTTCACGTATCTTAGGTTGCGCTTGAGCACGTTTTTCCGGATCAAATAATTCTTTTTGTAGCTCACCGGCTTTTTCCGTGATACCGGTTTGGCTGAGAAGATCGGGCGCCAAGACGCAGTATCCGTCTGAAGCGAATCTCCGGGCTACGTCTTTTATGTGATCGGCTAGACCCCACACCTCGTGTATAACTATTAGCCCGCCTTTAATTAGGCCTGGTGGTTTTATGAGATAAGCCTCGAAGCTCGTTTGGTCAGTTTCTATAGTTACCGTTTTGTCTTGCATAGTTAAATTATAACTCCCCAATTAATCTCAGCCTAATCTTTATAACTAAATAACTAACAAAATCCTTGACAACGATTATCATTGGGAATATATTTAAATTACCACCGTGAGGTGGTTGCTATCGCAAGATAGTACATGGAAGTACCAGCAATGATATTTCCATAAAAGAGCCTTGCAAAAGGCTCTTTTTAGTTGCTTGTTTTTTTATTCTCCCTAAGAGGCGTGATTAATAACCAAATCAAAAGAATAAAGCCCAGTATTATTAATGGAGATAACGCTACCATGCCTATAAGTAACCATTTACCATAGGCCTCAGCACCATAGGCCGAGACAATTGTTTGGCGACCGTATATTAAGTACGGTCGATTACTTAACGCTAGTAGTGCCGGCGACGTAACCGCAAGTAGACTGAAGTACAGCCAAAGTAGTCGCCCGCTAGAAACAAGATAAAGTCCAATCTCGACCAACGGAATTGCCGCTACTAAAAGGACGAATAGATCATAGGGCCAGCCAAGTAAGCTGGTTCGCCCCGATCGATTAATGACTAGCTGCAGTCCTACTGCCGTACTCAAACAATAGGCTATCGAGATGAAGTACATTTTGAATTTGGCTTGGCTCAAGAAACTGCTCGTAGAAGGCAAAAAATAATAAGCAAACGATAATGCCAGGCTCAAGATTGATAACAATAACACGCCGGCTAAAGACAACCCCAAAGAGTTTCTCCAAAACGGCTGACCGCTAATAAAGTATATCCCTGACAGCCCAAAACTCATCGGCACAGTAAGGCTTGCTAAAACAAATAGCTTGCCGGCGATTGGTCTAATTTTATTAGGCCCGTGGTAGTAGAACAGATAAATAACTAAAGTACTTCTTATTATTAGAGCAACCAGCCCTGTAATTAAGGTCGAGAGAACAGCGTGCGAAAGTTTAATTAAGACGTTATTAAAAAGTAGCGCCAGCCCAGTGAACCCAAATACTAAAAAGACGTTGGTGATCTCCCAAATAGGCGTAAATAAGTTAAGACCTGGCTGATTATTACTAGTACTGGGAGTACTATCGCCTGGTCTCCATAAATAAAGTAAGCTCATCCCCGCCTCCCAGCCGCTAAGGACAAAGTAAATTCCAAAAAGAACCGCGACAACCATAAGATAGCCCATGATCACAGCTGCTTCATCTCCTTGTGCGACATTGTCTTACGCAGAGTAACGGCCGTAACGATTAAGAGAAGTATAAAGAACGTCGGGAAGATAAAGCCAAGCTGGATGACGGATTTTGAAGTAGTTAAGGCGTCACCAACCGTCATTACACCGCTAATAATATATGGCTGACGTCCCAATTCCGTTACGAGCCATCCAAACTCAGTGGCTATTACGGCCAAAAATCCGCAAATTACCAGAATGTGTAAACTAAAACGGTTCCAAGCCCATCTACGGTAAAATTTATTAAATAGTAAAAACAGCAACGGGACAATTACCAGCAATCCGTCAGCGAAAACCATACCGTCAAAGAAATAGTGAACGACCAAGGACGGTCGATACTGAGAAGACGTAATATTTAAGCCTTTGACTTCGCCGTAAAAATTATTGTCAGCCAAGAAACTTAACAACCCAGGAATAACGACCGCGTCTTTAATCTTATTGCCGCTGACAATTCCACCGAGTATAAGAGGAGCATGCTTCTCGGTTTTTTCTATCCCCTCCATGGCTGCAAACTTAACCGGCTCACGTTTTTCAAGATATTGGGCCGACATATCTCCAGTCACTCCCAGGAGTACTGCAAAGACTAAAGCCAGTGACAGTAACCCAACAATCACTTTCCTCATCCAAATTCTATCAGCCGCATGTCGTTTTTTCCTATATAGCCACGCATAAACCGCAACCAATACTAAAGCCGTTGATAGCAGGTAGGCAAGTATTGAATGAGTCACTTCATTAAACATTGTCCGAGTAAACATTTCTTGGGTTATATGTATATCGTATGGTTGGCCCTTTGAGTTGACTTTGAATCCGGCTGGAGCGTTCATGAAAGCATTGGCAGAAGTTATGAACACTGCTGAACCTATTGCGCCCAGAGCGACCGGCAGCCCTATAAGCCAATGGATCCACGGCTTAACACGTTTCCAGCTAAGCATATAAACACTCAAGAATATGGCCTCAACGAAAAACATTGTGCCTTCAAGCGCAAATGCTAAGCCAACCGTCTTGCCGATGAACGACATGAACTTTGGCCAAAGTAAATCAAACTGCAAGCTAACTATCGTTCCACTAACAGCTCCAGCAATAAAAAGAATCACTAAAGCCTTAGCCCAAGTGTGGGCAAGGGCAATCGCTCTAGGCCGTTTCGTGACTATTCCATAAAACTCGAGTAGTGAGATTATCACAGGCAGACCAACGCCGAACAACACCAGTATAAGATGATAACCTAAACTGTCTCCCGTGAGTGCGCGCCCAGCTGAAATTCTATCCATAAGTTTTTAGAATGCTATTTTGTATAATACCAAGCTTGAGCTTAAATGCCTAGAAGTGGTCCCTTACGTGAGAGTAGCTGTAATCTTTGGTGGCATTGGCTTTTTTATGAGGATTAAATATCTCTAGTGGATCCATTATTGACTTCGCTTCTCTAAAAATTTTTACGATGTTTTTGCCATACATTTCTTCCAGCCACGGACCGCGGACTAGCCCGTCGTTATGCTCTCCAGACAACGATCCGTGAAAGGAAAGTACTAGCTCATTAACTTCCTTCATAGCGGGTAATAATTTAGCTCGTTCAGCTGGTTCCTCGAGTTTCATTAATGGGATAATGTGAAAGTTACCGTCACCCAGATGTCCAGCTATAGTAGCCAGGAGATTGTACTTCTTAATTATCTTTCGAAGTTTCGGCAAAAAATCTGTTAGATAGGGTGGGTTGACCACTAGGTCATCAATAAACGGAGCGGTGTGTTTGTCTTTTACTTTACTGCGCAATAAATTAAAACTTTGGCGCCTCATTATCCAAAATTTATTACTTTTAGCAATTGTATTATCTTCCTCCATAGCCATGCGGTACATCTTTATATTTTTTCGTCTCGGATGAATCTTCTTACTAGTCGCCTTTAGATCTTTGTGCATGGCTTTAATCTTTTCGTCAACTAATTCCTGACTGTCTTCGTTGAATTCAATCATTAGAATTAATTTAGGTATGCCGTGAAGCAACATCAGCCCATCAGGGATTAGACTAACCATCAATTTAACCAACCCCCAGTCTCCGATAAACTTTCTAAACGAGGGTAAAAACTTGATGGCTAAGTACAGTGTATTATCGTCAAATGATTCGAAAGTTGCTGGTTTGTGCTCAAGTACCTCGTTAATAATTCCAGCCAGAGGGTCCAACGTCCTCAGAAAGCAAACCAATAAGCCAGAGTAAGGCCTCTTTGGTACTAATCGAAAATGGATATCAGTTACAAAACCCAGCGTACCCTGAGCACCAACTATGAGCTTAGTGAGATCAAAGACGTCTTTCTCTTTGTCCCAGACATCCCAGAGATTGTATCCAGTAGAGTTTTTAGTTACATGGGGCTTGGCTGCTTTTATAGCCTCGTAATTACTCTCAACCAATTTAAACAGCTGGCTATAAACTTGGCCCTCAAAATCTTTCTGAGTCATCTTCTTGTTAAGTTCAGTGCGGCTTAAGGGCTTAACTATTCGCTCCACACCATCAGCAAACACAAAGCTCAGTTCGCTCACGAAATTTTCAGTTTTCCCATATTCTAAAGACTTTTCACCACCCGCATTGTTGTTAACCATGCCACCGATCGTGCATAGATCTCGGCTGGCTGGATAACTAGGCATTAGAGCATTGTGCTTCAAAGTAGCAGTCTCAAAATCTCGATAATAAACTCCTGGCTGGGCATGAGCGCTATTGGCGGTAGTATCTTCAATCTTAGTAAAGTGTTTCAGAAAATCTACAATGATTGAATCGTTAATGGCACCGCCGGACATGTCAGTGCCAGCACTCCGGGCAGTCAACGAAATCTCGGGCATGCTTTTCTTGAGATCAGAGGCTAGCCTAATCAATAATTCAACGTCACTTTTATCTTTAGGGGACACTATCAGCTTAGGTCGAAGCTCAAAGAGGCTGGCATCATGGCTGTACGCCTCTATCGAGCTAGCGCTATCGTCGATTTCACCCTTAAAACCATCGGTAGCAAGTTTTTGTTTAACTGAGTCCATCGAACCTAGCTTAGCTTCTTCTATAAGGTTTGGCAACCCGGTTAAGCCTGGGTTATACTGGTACTATTCAGAAGGCTCATAATGAATAAAAAGAATATTTTAATAGTTGGTGGTGGTTTTGGGGGCGTTAGAAGCGCCTTAGATTTATGTAAGAATGATGCCTTCAGAGTGACATTGGTGTCTAACCACGAAACATTTCGTTATTATCCGTCTCTATACCACACGGCAACTGGCGGCCGCCAATCAGAATCAAGCATCCCTCTTAAAACCGTCTTTAAGGACAAAAACATAAACCTGGTGATAGCTAATGCTGATAAGCTCGATCACGAGTCAAAAAGAATTACCACGAGTCATGGCGCGGCCTATGATTATGATTTTCTGATATTGTCTCTGGGTGTAGTGACGAACTACTTCAACATCAAAGGCCTTGAAGAATACTCTTACGGTATAAAATCACTAGAAGAGGCCGAGAATCTAAAACATCATCTTCACCAGCAACTACTAGACAAGAGACAGCCCGACCTGAACTACGTAGTTATTGGTGGTGGGCCAACGGGGATTGAGCTATCTGGGGCCTTAGTAGAATACCTCCGACACATTATGAAAAACCACAACCTTAGATCCAGGAAAATCCACATAGACCTAATAGAGGCCGCACCACGACTCGTTTCCCGTATGCCGGAAACTGTGTCCAAACGTATTGCTAAGCATCTAAAAGATATGGGGATTAAACTCTATCTTGGTCAAACCGTAAAAGGTGAAACAGCTGATAACCTAAACGTAAACGGTAACTTGATTAGCAGTCACACTGTTGTGTGGACCGCTGGTGTTGTCAATAATCCCTTCTTCCAGAACAACCAGTTTAATATAAGCGACCACGGTAAGGTTTCAGTGGATCAGTACCTTCAAGCCGCACCAGATGTATTTGTGATCGGCGACAACGCCAACACGCCATTTAGTGGCTTGGCTCAGACCGCTATTTATGATGCCGATTTTGTATGCCAAAATCTTAAACGGCACTCTGAAGGTAAAATGCCTAAATTATATAGTCCCAAGGAGCCCATCTCAGCTATCCCGGCCGGAGAACATTGGGCCGCGATAACATGGGGCAAGTTTCAATTCTATGGCTGGTTTGGGTGGGCACTAAGAATGTTGGCTGATCTCGTAGCTTTTCATGATCTAGAGCCTTGGTGGAGCGCCACCGAACAGTGGATGAGCGAATTTGGGGAGCAAGAAGAATGCCCCGAGTGCGGCAAGCACTTTAATCGCTAGCCTAAGTTCGCGATCTAGACACCCGTCCCGGTCCGTAGACATGAGATAATAAGATACATGGAGAGGGAATACAGGCTTGCTTATGACCAGCTAAACGCTGAGCAACGCGCTGCCGTGGACACCATTGATGGTCCGGTGCTGGTTTTAGCGGGACCCGGTACCGGAAAGACTCAATTACTTACTACCAGAGTAGCCCATATTCTGGCAACCACCGATACCCAACCGCATAATATACTATGCTTGACGTTTAGCGACTCGGCCGCTCACACCATGCGTGACCGATTGATTAATTTGATCGGCAAAGCTGCTTACGACGTCACCATCAGCACATACCATTCCTTCGGCAGCAACCTCATTAGGCGTTACCCGGAATACTTTTCGTCAACTTACGGGTCAAAACCGGTCGACGACCTCACTACCGATTCTATATTCCGAGACATAGTGAATAGTCTGCCTTACTCCAACCCCTTGAAGTTTGCCGATAACTACATAGGCGACATCAAGGAATTCGTAAGTGACGCCAAAAAAGCATATTTAACTCCTACGGATATCAAGAAGCTATCTGTTAGTAACCAAAAATTTATAGACAGCTGTCAGCCATTAGTAAATAAAACGTTAGGTGGTCTTAAAAGAGTCAGTAAACAAGCGGTACCAAAATTCAAGGAACTATATAACGAGCTTGGTAAGGCTAAAATAAAATCCAAAAACGATGATTATATTATTAATCTGTCGGGACTAATGAGCGAAGATCTAGAGAAGTCTCTCGATGATTATAACGTCACCGGCAAAACTACGCCTCTAAGTGAATGGAAAAATCGTTGGTTGGTTAAAAATGAAGCTAACCAGTTCGTTTTAGACGGCACTGGAGCCAACAAAAAGTTGACCGCCGCAGCTGATATTTTCGAACAATATCTGGCTAGACTGCAGGCCTTAAGGCTTTTTGACTATGATGACATGATCATCAGGGCGATTTCTGGACTTGAAGCTAACCCGGGTCTTCGTAACACCCTCCAGGAACAATATCAGTATATTTTGCTCGATGAGTTTCAAGATACCAATCGGTCACAGCTGAAGCTGATCGAGCTATTAACCGATAACCCGGTGCACGAAGGCCGACCCAACATTATGGCAGTTGGCGACGACGACCAGGCTATATATTCGTTCCAAGGAGCCCACTACTCTCACATGCTACATTTCCAAAAACACTACAGGAACGTTGATATTATCGCCCTTAACAGAAACTATCGCTCGCACCCAAAAATTTTGCACCTATCGGACGGAATCGTTAATCAAATATCTGATCGACTAATAAATTACTTCGGTTCCGTCGACAAAAAACTTCTACCAGATAAGAGAACAAGCGGGGTTAAGCCACTAGTCGAGCGATGGGAAGCTAAGAGTGACGTCTCCCAATTCGCCTGGATTGCTGACAAAATTCTCGGTTTATCAAAAAAACAAGGAGTAGCTCTTAGCCAAATCGCTGTTCTAGCACCGCAGCACAAATACCTGGAGCCTTTAGTGGCCTTCCTGCACCAAAAGAATCTACCGGTTAGCTATGAAAAGCGCGAGAATATTTTAGAAGACGAGGCGATCAAACAGTTGATCGGTACGACTAAGCTATGTCTTAACCTTAACTCTCGCCAGCAGGGGGTGGCCAATGAACTATGGTCTGAAGTTCTAAGCTATGATTTTTGGAAAATTCCAACCAGCCGATTATGGGAACTCTCCTGGAAGGCCAACGACAACCGTTTAAGCTGGACGAAAATACTGATGGAGGATCCAGAGCTACAGCCTATCGCGTTATTCTTCATTAGGCTAAATATTTTGGCCAAAAGTCAGCCGATTGAAATCATGCTTGATTTTTTGGTCGGCGTCGAACCGCTGATAATTAACAGTAAGTCAGACGAAACTTATCAGTCGCCATTTTATGATTATTATTTCGGCAAAAAAGCCCAAACTAAAAACACCGGGACGTTTTGGCAGCTACTGACAAATTTAACAATCCTAAGAGAAAAACTAAACGACTATTACTCTGAAGACTCTTCGCACCTACTAAAAGACCTACTGGCGTTCGTTGATAGACATAACGAGGCAAATATACGGATATTAAATACCAGTCCGTATCATGAATCCGACGAGGCTGTGCAGCTAATGACAGCTTATAAGGCAAAGGGTCAAGAGTTTGAAGCTGTATTCATGGTATCTTCCAACGATGAAACGTGGGGCAGTCGGTCGCGCACCCAGAGTTCTAGGTTGCCGCTACCACCAAATTTGTCATTCATTCGTTATCGAGGCGTGACTGACGATGAACGACTAAGATTAATGTTCGTGGCAATAACTAGAGCTAAAACCCAACTATACCTGGTCAATTACACCAATAGTTACAGCGGCAAACAAACCACTCATTTGAAGTTTTTAGATGAGTCAGAGCAAGATCGAACATGGCTCAGCCCGCTTTTACCCAAAAGCTCGACCAAAATTCGCTCTATCGATAATAAGAAGGTAGAACCAACCAAAGAACTGGCGACCTACTGGCAGTATCGGCACCAATCAGCATTAACCAGCAGTGACCTAAAGACTTTAATAAAGGATCGGTTGGCTTATTACCAATTAAGCCCGACGCACCTTAATAACTTTACGGATTTATCTTACGCTGGACCTCAATATTTTTTACTGCATACTCTACTTAGATTCCCAATCGCCCCTACTCCAAGCGTCCAGTTTGGTAACGCCATGCATGAAACACTGCAGTGGATTCATATAACCAACCGCCAAAAGGGTAGACCACCCAGTCTCAAAGAAACGCTCGCCGAATTCAAGCTGCTACTATCTAAGAATCATCTAAGCCAACAAGAACTAAAAAATCTACTCGTTAGAGGGCATTCGTCCCTGAAGGTTTATCTGGAACAGCGCAAACAGACAATCAGTATCGATAACGAAAGTGAATATAATTTTCGGGGCGAAAGTGTCTTTCTGGGCGATGCTCACCTAGGTGGAAAAATTGACAAACTGGTTATCGACAAGAAGAGTAAGCAAATCACAATTGTAGACTTTAAGACAGGGAGAAGCTATAAGCGCTGGGAACATAATATTAAGCTACACAAGTACCGTCAGCAGCTGTATTTATATAAGTATCTGGTAGAGAACTCTAGAAGCTACCAGGGATACCGAGTAACCGACGCCTATATTGAGTTTATTGAACCAGATGATAAAGGAGAGATAACCGAATTGCACATCGCCTTTGACGTCAAAGAGATGAACCGTGTCGATAAGCTGTTACGATCGATTTGGAAACATATACAGACGCTAGACATGCCCGATACCAGTCAATACGGTGACAACTTATCGTCAGTAATGAAATTCGAAGATGATTTAGTGTCTGGCAAAATATAGAGCAAATTAAAATACCGCCACCATAAGTGACGGTATTTATTGCTAATTATTAGCTTTTATTTTTTCTTTGAAACAGCAGTGCCATTTGCGGCAAATAACATGTTGTAGAGATTAACACCTACGATGCCGCCAACAACTGGGCCTAAAATGTAGGTCCCCCAGCCCCATGATCGGGTCGCTAGAGCGATTGCTGGATTAATCAGGCCATTCGAGCCCAATGATGCAATCAACACACCTAGAGCGAATGCTCCGCCAATCGTCAAGGCTCGGCGAACACCTTCATACTTCTGAGCAGCAGCTGCAGCCCAACCCATTGCAAAAATAAATGCACCGGTAGCTTCAGCTATCATTACGCGAGCCGCAAAGTGACCGGCGTTACTCGAAAGATGAGTCTTAACGATATATATGTAAAACCAGTAGGCTACTAAGCCTCCCAGTAATTGTGCGACTACGTAAAGTACTGCTGGTACGGTCTTTATTTTTCGACCAGTCCAAAGACCAATCGTTAAAGCTGGGTTAAACTGTGCACCTGAGTTAGATCCTAGTACTAATGCAAGGGCACCCATTGCCAAGCCAGCGCCAAGTGCTACAAAGAAGGAATAACCGATTCCTGAACTCCTAACACTTATTACTGCTAATGCAAGTATTGCAGTACCGATTAGCTCAGCCCCCAACATGGCGACTTTTTTCTTTCCAAACATACGTTCCTCCGTATTTTTAGTAATATGAAATAAGCATAGCACTTTTTATAATCAAGGTAAAAGATTTTTCCATGGGAATAACTATAAGGGTGCTAGTGTTAACTAGCTTTCGGGATCATCATCGTAAAAACCATAGTCATCGGAGTACGTATCGTCCTGTATTTCTACTATTTCTTCGCCGGTCTCAACATCTATCGAAAAGTAAAGACTACCGTGCCCGTCTAACCAACTCTCTCTTAACGAAGCCACTTTATCGCCAAACACTTCTTTAACTCTGGCTGAGATCAAGCGTCTAGTCCTTAAAGTAATCTCGTCCAAATTCGATCCAAAACCAGTCTCTGCTCCACCCAACCAAATCCTAACGGTTGATAAATCTGGAATTTTATCAGTCGCGTCACGTAAAAACGTCTCAAAGAGGTCTCGATGCGCGACATCCTGATCAGCAAAGTGGCCTAAGAAGCCGGTTCTGATTGACGGGTCGTATATAGACACACCTACACAGGGGCCAAGGGTCACTTCTAGGATTCCATCTCCAACAAGCGTCTTACAATCAAGCGGTTGCACATCAACAGTTTGATGATCGGGGTAACCTTCGTCTGGTTTAGTCATTAGTATATAATTATAATAATTAGATGATAATAGCAAGTATTATAAAGTGCACTTATACCTTGAGTACAAGTACTACAAGTGCCCCCTATTTTTTTATGTCACCACTAGAAGCAAACGACGCTATGACGATCTGTGTTTATTCAGGGTAGTATACCCTTATATCATGGGGGTGCTTAGAAATTTTCATCTCTATCAACACGCAGGTATATACTCAGGACGAATCGCTGAACCTACCTGACTCGAGCCGCCCTTATCCTTAGTCCCACCAGTCGCAAAAAAGACTATATAGTTAACTTTAAGTTGAGAAACATAAATGCTATTTTCTTGGTATAGACCATCCCACCATTCAGAGTTTGAGGTAGTCACAGTTGGGCTACCAGGTGAACTTATATTAGTGCTAGGGTAACGCGACATAGTTATTGATTCCGTCCAGCCGTTATTTGGCATTGGCTTAGAAAGAGCGACTAGATCTCGTATTTGGAAGAGAGGCCCATAGATAGAGTTTTCACTAGTTCTACAAACATAAACTGACATATTTGGAAGATCGCTACCTGTTAGGGCGGAGCCATCAAACACTCCAATATACTTATAGCTTCCAGCATGAACAGTAACTGTTTTCTTATCGTGTTGATATACAAAGTACCCAACACCCGCTAAAGCAACTACTAGCACAACCACTAGCAATAACTCTACATGACCAAAGCCTTTAGAGTTGAGCTTAGTTCTTCTCGGTATTTTCATTTTTTGTTTTCCTTTATGTTTTAGGATCATGTATGACTGAATATTACCTTACTGTAAGTATGAGCGCAATACGGTTGCCCACAAGTAGAATATGCTATTGCCCATATGCCTTAGTTTCTATATATGTAGCTCTATATATTTATATATAATAAGAGGAAGAATAATTAGGCTTGTTTTAATCTGTTAATTAACGAAGTTTTACTTATTTACGTAAACAACTAAAAGTGGTACGTTTTGATCAGTGTTAAAATAAGAACATGCTCAAGAAGAAGCCTTCTCAGAAAGATATTGAGTTAAAAGAGTTTATCAAAGCTGGTGGTCGCAAGGGTGCTAAAGTTGACTTTAACGAGATATTAAAACGAGCCGTTAAGCCTAAAATAGACACTATGCCTACCAAGAAGCCTAAGTAGATTGTTTTTGGGCTGTGTTGCTGAGTATTAGATCAAACATATATTTTGGTGTTTGGCGATGAGAGTACCTAAAAGAGTATTCATCAACATAGTTTTGAAGGTACTTAGGATCAACATGTCTATACACTCCGGTAATACCTCTCTTAATATTACTCCAGAGGTTTTCAACATTTTGGGTATGACGATCACCATTGACGTATTCTTGCAGACTATGGTTAATAGTTAGATGAACATAGCCAGCTCTAGTTAGATGCTTATATGACCCGTGAGTATCACTGTATATGGTAGCGTCACTAGCTATGCCACTGCTTATTTCCTTTGATAGAACTCTTACTCCTGAACTTTTAACGTGTTTAACTACTGCTCTACCTTTTCGTTCTACCATGCCAAAGACCACTTGGCTGTTATGGGACTTTGCCGTAGTACGTTTCTGCGGATCAGGATGAAAGTACGCTTCATCTACTTCTACTTCACCGGTTAGCATATTGCCATCAGAAGCCATTAGTTTACGTATTTGGCTAAACATTCTCCAAGCCGTCTTATATGTTACGCCTAGCTCTCGTTCAAGCTGTTTAGCACTAATACCAGCTCTAGTTTGAGCCATTAGATAAACTGCATAGAACCATAGTTTAAGTTCTGTACTGGAGTGATCAAAGATTGAGCCTTTTAGTGGATAGATGTGGTAGCCACAATAACTACAGGCATAGGCTGAACGACCCTTAACTCTGTAGAACTTGTTCTCTTTAGTGCACTTAGGACAAGCTAAAGTATTACCAAAGCGTAGTTGTTTAATTTCCTCGAGGCAAGCGTCATCATTAGGGAAGCGTTGATTGAACTGTTTTATTGAGAATTTATTATCCATACCTACAGTCTACCAGAGAAGATACTTGTAGTCAAGGGATAAATGCCTTATAAGGCCGGCCAGCTGAGACTCAGGAGGATAGTTGCTTCATCGGCGGGGTTGCGTGTGGCGGCGTAATTGCGAAACCTGGAGTCTTACAGCTTGACGATCAATTAATGCCTGTGCATGACTCAAGCTTATTTGGTCTTTGGCTTCCGCCTTCATTTTCTTGGCCAGTTCATAGGCTTTTTTGGCTTCTCCCTCATTGATTTCGTCGGGGTTATCGGCCTCATCTACCAAGACCCTTAGTTTATTATCGGCAACTTCGATCACACCGCCGTAGGTAGCAAAATGATCCATCTGGGAGTCCTGATCTCTAGAGTTTCGTCTCACCGATATCACACCGTTAGTAACGACGCTAATGAGTGGCATGTGGTCAGTCAAAACTCCAATCTGCCCCTCTAGAGTGGGTAGGATAATTTCGTAAACATCCTGATCAAACTTCATGCCCGTTTGAGTGACTAATTGGAAGTGGATCATTATTTATCTGCTTTAACTTCGCTGATATCCCCACGCATGTAAAAGGCAGTCTCTGGTTTATCGTCGTGCTTTCCATCAAGTATTTCGCGGAATCCAGCGATAGTATCCTTGATAGGAACGTACTTACCGGGCTTGCCAATAAATATTTCTGCGACATGAAAAGGCTGCGTGAGAAAACGTTGAATTCGGCGAGCTCTTGATACTGCTTGTTTGTCTTCGTCAGATAGCTCTTCCATACCTAGTATGGCGATGATATCTTGAAGATCCTTGTACCTTTGTAGAACTCTTTGTACCTCCCGAGCCACATCGTAATGTTCCTGGCCAACAATCTCCGGGTCCAAAATAGTTGAACTAGAATCAAGCGGATCGACCGCCGGATAAAGTCCTAGTTCGGTAAGGGCTCTTGAGAGAGTTATCGTCGAGTCAAGGTGAGCGAACGTAGTGGCTGGAGCGGGATCGGTAAAGTCATCAGCTGGTACGTACACTGCCTGTACAGACGTAATGGATCCCTCCTTAGTAGAAGTAATTCTTTCCTGCAAAGTACCCATTTCCTGAGCCAAATTGGGTTGGTAGCCGACCGCAGAAGGCAATCGCCCAAGAAGAGCTGATACTTCGGCGCCAGCTTGAGTAAATCTGAATATATTATCAATAAATAACAGTACGTCGGTACCTTTGTCACGAAAACCTTCAGCAACCGTTAATCCTGACAGGCCGACTCTCAATCGAGCGCCTGGGGGCTCGTTCATTTGACCAAACACCAGCGAAGCCTTATCTAAAACCCCGGATTCTTTCATCTCGTAATAAAGATCGTTGCCCTCGCGGGTACGTTCGCCAACCCCAGCAAACACCGAATATCCCTTATGAAACTTGGCGATATTATTGATTAGTTCAGTAATTAAGACCGTTTTGCCGACACCGGCTCCACCAAATAGCCCGACTTTACCCCCTTTGGTCATTGGGCAGATTAAATCTATAACTTTAATACCGGTTTCTAGAATTTCGACTTTAGTAGATTGATCTATAAGCGGCGGGGCCAGACGATGGATTGAGGCGTGTTCGGTGAATTTATTTTCTTTGCCGTCAATCGGCTCTCCGGTAACGTTAAACATTCGCCCAAGAGTAGCTTCGCCAATCGGCACGCTTATGCCGCTTCCGGTGTCAATAACTTCAGCGCCTCGCTCCAGGCCGTCCGTAGATCCAAGAGCAATAGCTCGAACGCTTGACTCGCTTAGGTGTTGGGCAACCTCAAAGACAAGTTCATGACCGTCAATATTGACCTTAAGAGCGTTGTAAATAGACGGTAAGTTCCCGATAGGGAAGTCAACATCGATGACTACGCCTACAATCTGACTGATTGTCCCTGAATTCTTGGTTTTTTCTGTCGTTGCCATTAATTTCTCCTTTAATCCCTTAAAGCTTCGGCGCCACCGGTAATCTCAGCTAATTCCTGGGTAATGTTCGCCTGGCGAGCAGTATTAAATACCAACGTTAGGTTATCTATTAAATCATTGGCGTTGTCGGTAGCGTTTTTCATAGCTAACATCCTCATTGAATGCTCACTGGCCAAACTTTCTAAGACCGACTGCCAAATCTGCGCCTCGATTAGCCTAGTGGCTATATTATCAATAACTACATCCACGGATGGTTCAAAGTTTGTGAACTTATACTTGTAATCAAGTCGATCTGGTTGCCCGGGTGTATCAGCAGGCAATAAGCTAAGTAATTGAACTTGCTGAACCAGATTAGATTTAAACATCGTGTAGACTAAAAGCACTTCGTCGACATGCCCATTTTTGTACTGGTCTACTAAGGTATTAAGGATCGGCCGAACATCATTTGCTTCGGGGTGGTCATTGAAGGCCGGGTAGACAGCCATTAGATCAACGCCCTGAAGCCGTCTGACAAAGTTTGCCGCTTGCTTACCAATGGTAATAACGTGGCTCTTAACAGCTGCTTGTTTGTCAGCGGCAATCGAGCCACTGAGCAGTTTCATGACGTTATAGTTATAAGCACCAGCTAAACCACTGTTACTGGTAATTACTATATATAATCTATTTTTAACTGTTCGCTGCTGGAACAATGGGTGAGTATCGACTTCCTTAATGGAACCTAGCCGCTGAAGTAAGCTATAGGCAACATCACGGTATTCTCGGCTTTGCAGGGCGTAATCCTGAGCCCGTCGCATCTTACTGGCAGAAACCAGCTCCATTGCCTTTGTGATCTGTTTAGTACTTTTGACAGATGCGATACGGCGCTTTAGGGTAATGATATTGGACATCTAGGGTCTATCCTTCGTTCTCTTTATCGCCGCTTGGTCGCTCGACATAGGTCGCTGCAACATCTTTGGCTACCCTTAAGATTGTTGCCCTCGTTTCTTCAAAAGGCTCCTTACCGGTATTTACTTCAGCTATCAGCTTGGCGTGATTATGTTCAAGTTCGTGGAACAGGGTCTCCACCGCAAGTTTAATCTTTTCAACGGGAACATTATCAAAACATCCTTCGATGGCCGCCAGAAGGGAGCTGTACATTTGCCAAACTGCCTGAGGACTATACTGAGGTTGCTTCAGTAACTCGGTTAGGCGCTGGCCTCTTTCAATACGGTTGCGGGTTTCAACGTCAAGATCAGTCGAGAATTGAGAAAAGGCTGCCAGCTCACGAAATTGGGCTAGATCAATTCGAAGCGATTTAGCAACACTCTTAACGGCAGCGGTCTGGGCGGCTCCACCGACGCGTGAAACAGATAAACCAACGGATATAGCCGGCCTGATACCTTGATAGAATAAGTTGGTCTCCATAAATATCTGGCCGTCAGTGATCGAGATAACATTGGTCGGTATATAGGCGCTGATATCTCCAGCTTGGGTTTCAATGATCGGTAACGCCGTTAGGCTTCCGGCCCCAAGCTCATCGTTTAACTTGGCGGCCCTTTCTAGTAGACGGGAGTGCAGGTAGAAAACGTCTCCCGGGTAGGCTTCTCGTCCAGGCGGGCGCCTAAGCAGTAGGCTCATTTGGCGATAAGCCACAGCGTGTTTGGATAAGTCATCATAAATAATTAGAGCGTGTTGCTTGTTATCGCGAAAATATTCACCAATAGCGCAACCCGAATAGGGTGCCAGATAAAGCATCGCAGCCGGGTCGGCGGGGCTGGTGGCTATAATAATGGTGTTATCCATAACACCCTCGCGCTTCAGCCGCTCAACTAGCCTAGCAACCTTGCTTAACTTCTGACCGATAGCTACATAGATATTGATGACACCGGTATCTTGACGCTTCTGATTGATCATAGTGTCTACTACCATAGCCGTCTTACCAGTCTGCCGATCACCTATGATCAGTTCGCGTTGACCACGTCCGATAGGCACCATAGCATCAATGGCCGTAATACCGGTCATTAGCGGTTCATGAACGCTTTTACGAGCCAACACTCCGGGCGCAGTTCGCTCAACTCGGCTAGTTTGTTTAGTCTTAATGGCATCGCCACCGTCCAGCGGGTTCCCCAATGGATCGATTACTCGGCCGACCAATTCTGGGCCAACGGGCACTTCCAGCACTTTACCGGTCAGTCGAACCTTCGCCCCAGCCTTAATGTCAACGTCTTGGCCAAGAATAACCGCGCCAATTTCGTCTTCGCCTAGATTAAAAGAAAAAGCTGTAATCTTATTGGCGTTTTGGCCATCAATTTCCAACATTTCACTAAAGCCGCACTTTGACAGTCCATATATCCAGGCTATACCGTCACCGACTCTCGTCACCACCCCAACCGTCTCAATGTCCGGGCTGTTTTTTAGTTCATTGATAGCTGCTCGAATATCAGCCGATAGTTCCTTGATTGATAGCTCGCTCATTAGTTAATCCTTTCCTGCCTGTGCTAGTTGCTTGAATCTATCCAGTTCGGTTCTTATGCTAATGTCCATCTGCTGGTTCGCTAGTTCCAGTTTTACTCCGCCGATAATGTTCGTATCTAATCGCTCGTCAATTATAATTTTTCTGGCTTTTGGGTACACACCCTTAATCTTCGATTTAATCTCCGCTCGGATTTCGGTAGTTATAGGAAAGGCGCTGGTCGCTCTAACCTCAATTATGCCTTCTTCGGTCCAATAATGCTGAACATCTCGCATCAGAGAATGAAGTTCGTCGGTGCGGTTTTCGCTGAGTAAATAAGCAGCTGTTTCTTTGGCTAAACGCTTAGGATTATCGGTTCTTAGACTAAGGCTAGCTATGGTTTTAGCCATTTTGCTTCTAGGAGTTTTCATATTACTTTTGGCTCCTTAAAGCCTTGTCAATGAGTACGGCATCTTTTTTGGGGTCTAGTTTTTCAGAAATTATCGCTTCAGTCACCTCGGACACCAACCCGACCAAATCTTTTTCTAGACGCTTTCTGGTTCTTTGAGTTTCTAGCTCTATCGTTTCTTTGGCCTCATCAATAATGCTTTTGGCTTTGGTTTGAGCGTTTTGCTCTGATTCATTAATCAACTGACCCGATTGTTGTTTGGCTGTCGCAATGATACCATCAGCCTCGGCTCGAGCCTTGTGGAGCTGATCAGAAACCTGCTCGTCGAGTTCGGCCTTTTCTTTTTTCATTTCTTCACCGAGCTTGACACCGTTTTCGATTAATTTATGACGTTCGTTTAAAACTCTGAGTATTGGCTTGAAGGCATAACGCCGCAAAACCCAAAAGACCAACAAGAAAGTAATCAACTGAATAAGAAATGCTGAGCCATTAATGCCCAGCGCCCCAATACCGGAGGCTGAATTACCAAAATGTGAAACGAAACTCAGTAGCATTATCTTATATTTACCCGTTCCTACTTAACAATGAAGATTGACGCAAATGCCAAAAGAGCAAACAGCTCGATAATGGCTATGAAAACTAATGCTTGACCTAAAAACTTGGAAGCCTCGGGGTTTCGCCCGACTGCTTGCATATAGTTACCGCCTATGATGCCGATACCTATTCCTGGTCCAATAAAACCACCACCTATCATCAGGCCTTTGCCGATAATAGCCGTATCTATTGCTTGTGCTAGATATATCATATTATTAACTCCTTATGATTAATTTTAAAATTTAGCCACAGACAGCAACACCACTCACGCACTCTCTGGCTCTAAACTAATTGTTTCAGGAACAGAATCATCGGTCAAGTCTTCGTGGGCAGTTGTATGATTAACTGCTATAGCTAGGTACATCAGACTAAGGATTACAAAGATATAGGCTTGCAAGGCGCCGACAAAAAGTTCAATCAACGTAAAAGGAGTGGCAGTTAGCGGTGCCAAGAACCCGCCCAGGTAAGAAAAAACAGCAATAATGATCTCGCCGATGGTGACATTTAAAAAGAGTCGAATCGACAGGCTTATAACCCTGGTGAAATCGGTCAGCATTTCAATCAGACCAAGGAGTAAGTACATCGGATTCAAGGGACTGCCAATAAAAAAATGCTTTATATACTTCTTAAATCCGGCCTCGCGGATAGATGAGCTATAGACCATAATCATGGTGATTACTCCAGCCGCGAGTGTAGCGTTTAGGTCCCCCGTAAAAGGTCTTAAAAGCGGATTCCCGTGGTAGCTAAAGGCCTCGCCAACTCCCGGGACCAGCCCTAGCCAGTTATTCATTAAAAGAAATACGAATAGCGTTACAAAATATGGAACGTATTTTCGCCCCTTAGACCTGTCTTCAAAGCTTGATTCGACCAGGTTTGTAATAAATTCCACGACTGCCTCTACCAGTTGGATGAAACCGCGCTTAGGTTTAATCGTCACCTTATGAGCAACGGTTATCATGATAATTATGATCACTAAGGCACAGATCCAACCATAGAACATTGAATTAGTAATGGTCAGGCCATGGAACTTAAATAAAGGTAGCGCCGTAATATGTATTATCGGGCCAGAGGATGCCAGGTGAGATAGGAAACCGTTAAACATTATTTTTTGGCTTTCGGTGTTTTAACTTGACTCTGATTTAACTCGAACAACATATTCTTTAAGATCAAAACTGTGCCGGTTATTGCTAGCGCGAAACCAAGTATTGTTAGATACGGTGAGGTCTTGAGGTGTTGATCCAATTCATAGCCACCGATAATCGGCACCAGTACCACAATTGCTAGTTGCCAGCTCATCGATAAAGTAGCGGTTATAAACGCTGTCTTTGGATTATTAATTTTGTTTGATGGCTGAACTTCTCCAATACTAGACAAAGACCCAAAACCAGACGACTTTTTCATCCTTATTATTATATCAGTTTATATCTGTCGGACAAAGGTACAGATCGGCTTTATATTTGGCTACGAATTTGCTATGATATTAGTAGTATGGATTCAGCGAGTGTAACAATATATAGTGCTCCGTGGTGCGCATTTTGCCACGCCGCCAAAGACTACCTGGACAAGCTTGGCGTCAAGTATGTCGATAAGGACGTAGACAGCGACAAGGAAATTGCTAAAGAATCTATGGAAAAATCTGGTCAGGCTGCTATACCGGTACTTGATATTGGCGGAACGATTATTGTTGGGTTTGATAGAGCCGGAATTGACGAAGCCCTAAAAGCCAACAAACTTTTAAAGTAATTAATCAGTTTATTGATAAATTTATGTTAAGACGATTGGTTAAATGCCCCTTCTTAACAGTGAAGCTGCTTCACATTGGAGGCCTCGTTAAATGACTTTTGAAGATTTTAAGACTAAAGACTCGGTCGTAATAGTCTACACCGGTGAAGGCAAGGGCAAGACCAGCGCTGGTCTTGGACTAGTTATGCGCGTCCTTGGGAACAGGGGCAAGGTAGCGTTCATCCAGTTTATAAAACATTGGGGAGTCAGCGAGCACGTTTTTTTAAGGGATATCCAAAATCTCTTTAAAGACGACTTGTATTTTTATAAAGGCGGCAGGGGTTTTTATAAGGCTGGAGAGCTTAGTGCCGAATTCGTCAGTGAGGAGCAACATAAAAAAGCCGCTAAAGACACCTATGCTGAAGCCCTAAAGGCAGTAATCACTGGAGAATTCGACGTCGTCATCTGTGATGAAATTAATAACGCCGTTCATGACGGGCTTTTGAGTGAAAAACAATTAGAGAAGTTAATAAAGTCTAAAAACCCCAAGACCAGTCTATGCTTAACTGGTAGGTATTTCCCTAAAAATTTGTTACCTCTTGTCGATATCGCCACTGAGATGAAAAAGACAAAACACCATTACGACGATAAATTTCTTGCTAATAAAGGCATAGACTACTAAACTATTAGGTCATGTTTATTCCTACTTTTCAAGCGAGCGCCAGCCCCGAACACACGCCGCCTGAACCCACGCCCACATCGCAGAAAGAATTTCTGGACGAATATATACGAATTGTAATAGTTGAACATCCCGATGCTACCCGTTATCGGATTGGCAAAAAGATGATCGATGAGCTTAAGGCATACGAGCTCGACCCCCCGTTCAAGATTGACACCGTATATACATTATCTAGCCCAGAAGAAACCGAAGAAGCCGTAGGCGCTGAATTAAGTGAAGACGCTCTTATAGCCTTGCTGTGCGGTGACGGTAGCGCAAGGGGAGCAATTAGAGCGTCCAGGCGATTTAGGAATCCCATAATAGCCTTACCGGCTGGTTACAGCGCAAACACGGCAATGAGCGCTTTCTCTTTTTGGGATCGATACAATATCAAATCCATACTTGAAGATGGAGAGATTGTGGATGGATTGGCAATGAGTTATTCGGTAACCGAACCTACTGATGAATCAGATGAGGAGACTAGGCCGCCTCGCATCGATGCGCACGATGCCCTCGACAACATAATTCTTGGTAACTTCGCTTTAGCTATGGCAGCGCTTGAGCATCCAAAACATCGAGCCGTTAAAGAGACTCTGACGAGAGTAGAACAGTTTAACCTTGATAAGAGAGTTGCCGTACGTGCAATGAAAAAGCATGGCTCTTATAAGGCTGAACTTAATGGGCTGCCCGCTTCATTTGACCAACTAGCTTTCTTTAAAGGCCCGCGTTGGGCGGTATTTGCCCGAGCACCTATAGAATTGACCGATAGCCATTTCTGTGTTGTTGAGACACTAGCCAGCACGTCCTTAGGTAAAAAAATAAACGATCTACGTATATACGGCGGGGTGCCTCCCAGACGCGCAACCACCTACCACAAGACTTATACGGTTCGCGCTCTGGAAGACATCCCCCTGCAATATAGTGGTGAAAAAGATACCCTTCACGAAAATGAATTACTAACCGTTGAAATGGTTGAAGAGCCGATACGAATAGTAACTACTCGCAGACATCTTTTACCAAAACATTATTAATACGTTCTTGATGGCTAACCTATCACTTGAGTAGTTTGGCTAGCTTATCGCTAATACTGAAGTAAGGCGTCAAGCAGTAAACAACCACGGCGCCGAAGAACCACACGATTGGCCAAGCTTTTTTATGATGAATCCTTAACGTATTCGGCCACCACTGCAAATATTCCCATAAATCTTGATGACCAGCACGCGCACCCCTTAACAGAGCTTTGACCCTAACTCTTCGGTCATAAAATATCCTTACACCTTCTTCGTGGAAGTGAATCGCTAGATCAAGATCTTCGTGAATATCTGTCCTAGCACATAGACCCGACTTCATCCGCAGCCATTGAGACTTAGTAATAGCCATGCTAGATCCCCAAAGTGTATACTGGCCAATTAAAAGTCGGTTGATGTCAAATATCAAGAAGTTGTAGACGGCACTTACGAACTTAGGTAAACGCACATTGTAAAATCTAGCACCGCTAGTCCAGGCGACATCTTCTTTAGGCTTGGCGTCGAAAAAGTCCGAAATGTGTTCAACCCAGTTATTGGGCAGTACCGCATCGGCATCAAGACTGCCAATTATATCTCCCTTGGCTGCGTTAAAACCAGCTCTTCTGGCAAAAATTATGCCTTGTTTTGCCTCCGTGATAATTCTCACGAATGAATACTTCTCAGCGACAGCCCTAGTCTTATCTGTTGAGTTATTGTCAACTACGATGACTTCTGATGGTCTTATTGATTGGCCAGCGACAGATTCTAGACACCTGCCAATGTGGTTATCTTCATTATAAGCTGGTATAACTAAACTGATGCTTAATCGTTTTTTATTCACGTCGTTTATCTAATTATATGCGCAGTCGAGTATTATTCTATGTTAAAGAGCTGTACAAGGGCTTGAGACATGCTCCAAGTTACTGTTTTAAATCTCTAGGAAGATATTGGCGAAAGAATATACTTCATAAATTCGTGGTAATTTTTATAGCTTTCTTCTTAATTATTCTAGGAGGGATGTACGGCATAGCTCGCTGGTATATCGCCAGTCAGTCAAACCAGCCATTGACTCTTGGAGTAACTTTCGTACCGGATTATGCTGAAAGTTTAGGTCTCAATCCAGAGGCTACCATGCAGGCACTTATAACCGATATGCATGTTAAGCAGTTTAGACTAACGTCTTATTGGAGCGATCTGGAACCTTCACCAGGTCATTACGATTTCTCGCAACTAGACTGGCAGTTCCAAAAGGCCCAAGCCGCTCATGCCAAAGTAATGCTCAGCATCGGGCTGCGGCAGCCTCGTTGGCCAGAGTGCCACTTGCCGTCTTGGGCGGCCAATGAACCAGCCAGTGTCTGGGAACCACAGCTAGACAGCTTCATAACCGCCGTAGTTAACCGTTACAAGGACTCGCCGAGTCTACAGAGCTATCAGCTAGAAAACGAATATTTTTTAAAGGGCTTTGGCGACTGCACTAATTTTTCGCGCTCAAGACTCGTTAGTGAATACAATCTGGTAAGAAAGCTAGACCCGAGTCATCCGATAATTTTAGCCAGGAGTAATAATGCCATTGGTATTCCCGTAGGCCAACCGAAGCCCAGCGAGTTTGGGATTTCGATATATAAGAGAGTTTGGGATACACATTCGCACCGCTACTTCGAATATCCAATTCCAGCCTGGTATTACGCTTTTTTGGCGGGACTTCAAAAAATTATCTTAGGCAAGAACATGATCGTTGACGAACTTCAAGCCGAGCCGTGGCCACCTCACGGGAAAACGATCCCTCAAGCAACCTTAAGCGAACAAAATAAAACTATGACTGCCTCGATTCTAAAAACTAGGATTCAATACGGCGAAGCTACCGGCATGAAAACGATTTATCTATGGGGTGCCGAGTATTGGTACTACCGGAAAGTAATACTCCATGATCCAAGTGTTTGGAACGTCGCAGTCCACGCTTTTAATACGGCGGACAACAAGAACTAAACAATTACCATGTCCCTGGTAAGAAAAAGCTTTTTATAGCATACTAAAGCCTGTTATGGCTAAGAAGCAGTCCAACACCCGTAAGAAGATCGTTAACCGACGAGCCAAGTTTGATTATGAGCTCGGTGATAGCTTAGTGGTCGGATTACAGCTCACCGGAGCCGAAACTAGAGCCTTAAGGTTAGGGCAAGGACATTTGCGCGGAGCCTATCTAACCATTAAGGATAATGAGCTATGGCTGGTTAATTCGACTATAGCCGGAGGCGTCGGTATTCATATTGAGACATCTGATCAGACGCGCGATCGTAAGGTTTTGGCCAAGAGAAAAGAAATCGATAGCCTCATAGAAAGCAAAAAGGCAGGCAGGACTATTGTTCCTCTAGAGATTTCGCCGACAGGTCGTTATATTAAACTCCGAATCGCGATCGGCAAGGGTAAAAAGAAATATGATAAACGTAATATCATCAAAGCTAGAGAAGAGGATCGACGAATGCAAGCTGCAGTAAAGAACGTGCTTTCTTAGATCGCAATCTTGTTGCGGGTGTACTATCGGTCAGCTATAATCACCAAGTGATATTCCGGGGTAGCTCAGTGGTAGAGCGAGGGACTGTTAATCCCCAGGTCGCTGGTTCGAATCCAGTCCCCGGAGCCAAGCATAAGCAGTTTATCATTGGCTTTATCGCGATTATTTTTAGTTGCTGACTTTGCGGTATTATGACATAATCATTAGACTATTTAACCTGATGAGCGTGGAGAAAAAATGTTGTTACGCAATGAACTAGAGAAGAGAGTGCCTGTAGCCACAGACGAGGTTAAGCTTTCAGCGGACGCTAGGCGGATGGTATTTAAGGGTCTTTACGGCTTGCCAAATACCATATCCCGAGTAGGTAAATCCGGCGGCAGGACGTACGTCGAACATACCTATAAAAGCGGTAAAGTTCTTGGGAGAATCTCTGTTTACCCAAACGCGTCATTAAATAATCCGATTGACGTTGGCGTCGGAGAACTTCAAAATCCAGCAGCCCTTAAGAGAGCAAATCGTATAGAGAAGATTGCGCGAAGAATAAAAATAACTGCTGCAATACTAGCTTTAGGAGGAGGCATCGGTATAGGATTAGGCTCTTCTAGCAAGAGCTCAACGCCCGAAAGGCATACTCCTGCTACTTTTGGGCCAACGACAACTTCTTCGCCAGCTAAATCTACATGCGAGGTTGCAAGAAAAACACTCTACCTTCAAGCTACACCCGATGAAATTAACACCGACTTGGTTGAGCCAAATAAGGTCGCGAATGTGGTGCTTGGGGTTATCTACGAGGGACAGTACACAACAATAAGCAAGTACTCCTTCGTCAATAAGCACGTCAATCTTAGCGCCCCTTTGTCTGGAGTAACTATACCTACTGAGGCCTACATAACAACGTCTTTTGAGCCCCCTACCGAAACTACTATTAATATCCAGCCCAAACCAAATAATACTTTATCAGTCACCATGAATACTTGCGCTTATCCTGGCGATAATTAGCTCGAAACACCGACTCTAGCTCAAGGTCAATAAAAGCTCATTATACTCAGCTTCATTGGCCATCTTCGCTATTGTTGCATGATACTTAGGGCGTAACGTGTCAGCTAGGGGGAGCCAAGCATAGGCAATATACACACTCGGCATCATCTGTGTATAACCACTTGCGCTAATGCTACCCCTGGTCTATATTTATCTATATATTTATGTAAATAAGGTATAAACAAAAAATAAAAGTATGAAGCGAAGAAAGTTAAACTCTGACGGTTTCAGTCATGTTGAATTGTTGATAGTTATAGCCTTGGTATTAGCAGTAGCTAGTGTCGGATTCCTGACATATAGGTCTCAACATAAAAATTCAGTTACGGCACATGCAGGAAGCCCGACATTAGTTGGGACGATAAAGGCTAGCGGGGAACCAAACATCACTGTATACGCATGTGGAGGACCGAACAGTTCCGAGTATACATATGTAAAAGCTTGGGCAATTATTTCATCGGGGCCAGCAGTAAACAGCTCAACTACTATCTCGATGGGAGATTTTAGTGCTCCAAATTACACTAGTAAGAGATTGTGGATTACATGGACCGGTAACTGGCCCAAAAGCACAGCATACCTCTACCACACGACTAACCCCCATGTAAGTAACTATTTAATATTCACTGCTCAGTATTATTATATCGGCCCATATAGCACAAGATACATACGCGCAGGTTCACTGGCTCAGTGCTAATAGATTAACTTACGCTTAAGAGAACTATCCTCTTAGTTACTAGCTAAATAGAATCGCTTGCAATTCTGACAATCTGCCACATCTCTATCAGCTCAGCCTTAATCTGGTTCCATTTCGTCAAAGTCAGCTGAGCCATGTATGGTGATATAATAAGGCCATGCAAAGTCTAAATGATGATGAACGGAAAGAAGTATTAGGTGAAGTATTAGCTGATGAGTTAAAAGCTATTAGAGAGTATGTTGAGGATGTGCCTGACATAAAGCAGAAAGTACACAAAATTGACGCTACGGTTAATGAAATTAATGATAGGCTTTCGACCATAGAAAATGTAGTTAAAGAGCAAGAGTCAGATATTAGAACGCTGAAGCGAAAAGTCGCTTAAGTTTAATTAAACAGACGTAGTTCGAAGCACGTACACAACGGTGAGCCAAGAGTCTTCATTTTTTCCTATATACTTCTCGCCTATGCTCAATCATTAATATAATTATTACTGATTCTTTTAAGTCAAAAACTATCCTATAATCTCCGACCCTAAACCTATACTGACCCGCTTTGTCGTTACCTACCAGTGGGATTGCGTAAACAAGAGGGTCGTTCTGGTCAATAAAAAACTTTAACTTTTTACCTATTCGTTTCTGTATATTTATTGGTTGCTTTTGCAAATCTTTAATAGCAGATGGCTTAAAGACTATCTTGAAACTCATAAAATTCCAGCGAATGCCTCATCAAAAGAGATATCCTCGTTTTCTTTACGTGCCTTCTGAATCTTTTTGATTATTCTTGGGTTGGTTGATGCTAGAAAGTCTTCTAATAAGTCAGCATCTACAATAGCAGCATCTGGTTTGCCACGTCTTTGAACTAGTACTACCCCTCCATTCGTTGCTGATTCAAGAGCTTCGGCAAAATGTGCCCTAGCTTTACTCATTGATGTAGTTTGAATACTCATAATATTATCCTTTCTGTACACGTTAATTGTACATGAAGTCTATGCTAGTGTCAATCCCTTATCATTATTAGATACAGTGCCGGTATCACTGTCTATTAGCTGGCGTATCTCTTTAACGTCACAAGATACTTCCTCGTCAAAAGTTATCTTAAGGAACTTCCTCTCGAGCCAAGTAAAATAAGTTCGTAAAGTACTGTTGACACCGACATACAATTTTTGTATGCTTTATGTATGAGTAGCAAAACTGTAAACATATCTCTTCCAGAAGCACTATTAAAGAAACTCGACAGCGCCGCAAAGGACGAATTTACTAATCGGAGTGACTATATTCGTGATTCTATTGTTCGGAGACTTAAACATCAAAAAGTAGTTGATGAATGGGGCGATGAAGGGGAGTGGGAAACTGTCGTAGATTTTAGAGCAATTAGTCCAAATGGTGTTCCTGTCAAAGAAGTACTAACTGCTCTTAAAAAACTAAACAGGTAGCAATGGCCGATAAAATTGCCAAACTGCTTGCAAAACTAGCAAAGAAAGACCTACTTCGACTAGAGTTAGTTATTAATAAGGTTGCTACATCTAACTATAGTGAACTAGATGTAAAGGTGCTCAAAGGGCATAAAGATATATACAGAGTAAGGGTGGGTACCTACCGAGTTATTTTTAGAGTTCTAGCAAAAGGCGAAACCGAAATCATATCCATAGCTAAGAGAAACGAAAAAACATATAAAGACTTGTAGCTATACGTTAATCTCTAATACTTAAGCAACTCATGGATTTCTAGGGCATCACGTTTCGCGTCGCCGTCTATGGTTATATTACAGAACCAGTCCCCGGAGCCAGACCTACCTTGCCGGGTGAGTTCGGGATGTATCCTGAAGGACTACGTAAAGGTAAAAATCGAATTAGTACGTTAGGTACGTAGGGTATACCTACCCTATTGGTACAAGAATTAATGTTTTTTCGCAATATAACTTCGGTGATTCGAATAACTCTGGCGTGGAAAATCTGAAGCAGAATTCTCTAACATAATCTGGGAACTTTGCTTCCGTGGTATGGTGAT
>DATKHB010000027.1:0-67384 GCA_035510455.1 Saccharimonadales bacterium (SeqCode)
TGAAGACTGTGAGCGCTACAATACTTACCGACCGCATACTTCACTAGGAATGAAGACACCACTTGAATACTTACAAAGCCTACCCGGCTTTGAGAATGCTACTATTAATCTAGATGTCCTATATGTTTGAAGCCTCGACCGCTAGACGATAGTGTTTATTGCCCCATTCTGCCATCTGTTTTAGAACCGGCACCAAATCCTTACCTTTTTGCGTTAAGCTGTATTCTACCCTTGGAGGAACTTCAGCGAAAGACTTTTTAGTGATTATCGCTTGAGCTTCAAGATCGTCCAGCCTTTGTGACAACGTTCGGGGGTTAAGGCCTTTAATCGAGTTTTCTAGATCACTAAAGCGGCAGATGTTATCATTGAGATCTCTTAAAATTAGTGCAGTCCATTTGTTACCAATTATAGCCATAGCTCGCTCAATGCAGCCATCTTTTGCTTCTAGTGAAGAACAGAGTTTTTTCATACTTTACAAAATATAGTAGTACCTATATAATTCTTATTACTATATAAAGTATATCATAAGTAAGCAGGAGTATAGAATATGAAAATAATTCTTATTATTGGCAGCAGCCGGCCCGAAAGAAAGACTGAAAAATTTGCTAAATGGGTTGCAGACGGTATTAAATCCATGAATGGCGTTGAGCTCGAGACGGTTGATTTAAAGGAGTATGATTTCCCAAACTTCAACGAGCCAATTTCACCCAGGTTTAACCCCGATCGAAAACCAGAACCTAAAGTCAAAGAATATCTAGACAAGCTAAACACGGCCGATGCGTTTGTCATCGCTACGCCGGAATACAATCACTCTATCCCCGGAGTTTTAAAGAATGCCCTGGACTACGTCGATTGGCAATTTAACAAAAAGCCAGTAGCGATTGTCTCCCATGGATCGGCAGGTGGAGCTCGCGCAACTGAACATCTTAAAGGGATTGTTTCTGAAATCAAAGGAGTAGCTATACCGGCCGGCGTTGCTTTCACTGGTGCCAGTGAGTACATTGATGATAACGGTAAGCTTAACGAAGAGTTAAAAGCCAAGCCTTATGGCCCACAGACGGCTCTAGACGCTACGCTTAATGAGCTAATGTGGTATGGCTCGGCACTTGCTGAAGCGCGCTCCAAGGAATAAAGCAAGATTCATCTATAGTATTTTTGACAGATTGACTACTCAGGCTATAATTGCCATCAATGACAAAAATAACTGAACGGCCGACAAAATTGCTTTGGGTTGACCTAGAGATGACTGGGTTAGACCCAGTTCGCGACGTTATATTAGAAGTTGCCGCCGAAGTTACAGACTTTGATTTTAAAACTATCGCCAGCTACGAAGCTCATGTTCGCCATGACCGTGACCTGGTCGTTAAGAGGATGCAAGAAAGCGCTGACTGGTGGAAAACAGTACCCGAAAACCGCGACGACTTCCTGAAACGCCTCGATGGTAGCAAGCCCAGTAAGCTGGTAGAGGAAGAACTTATCGCTCTAGTCGATAAAAATTTTGGAGCTGAGCCAGCCATCATCGCTGGTAATTCTATCCATAACGACCGGAACTTTATCAAGCACTGGTGGCCAGCATTTGATCTGAAGTTGCACTATAGAATGCTCGATGTGAGCTCGCTAAAGATACTAATGCAGGGAAAATATCATACAGAATTCGAGAAAAACAATGCTCATCGGGCTTTTGACGATATCCAGGCATCAATAGCTGAACTCCAATATTATCTCGAGTGGCTCAAGAAATGAATCATAAGCAAGTAGAAGAATATATACTAGAATTTCCAAATGCCCGACTCGACTACCCGTTCGGCAAAGAAGCTGCCGTCTATAAGATTGAAGATAAGATGTTCGCTTTAATTGAAGAGGGCAGTGACCCTGTCAAAATAAGCCTAAAATGTGATCCTCAGCTATCAGATGTATTGCGTGAAAAATATGAAACCGTTATGCCGGGCTACCATCTAAATAAAAAACACTGGAATACTATAATTCTGAGCGGTCAGCTTAGTTTTAGCGAAGTACAAGATCTTATTAAGCACAGCTACCAGCTAGTAACCGGCCAAACTTAAGAACTACCTAAATCTTTGGCAGAAATATTAGCCTGATCAATTAGAGTCTGAGCTGTTTCATATTCCGCATTAAGTATTTGGCGTTGAGTGGGAGTCGAGGACTGCTCGAAAGTTTGCTTTATGCTACCGGAGTAGCTAGATAACAGGTTTTGTATTATTTGGATAAATACATTGTCATAGTCTCCGGCGTTGGTGGCACTACTCAGCTGATTGGTTGTAGAAGCGCTGTTATCGGCGGTCAAGGTATTAGCGCCAACCGACTTACCGTGACTCTTTAGGTAGCTAAGGAGCGCTTGCTGGCTAGTCGTTAAGCTTAGATCGATGTTAATCGCTAAATTTTGGGTAGAGGGCTGAACGGCATTATTAGCGGCTTTGCTACTGAGCTGAATTAACTCGTTTTGCTGTTCTGCTATCGAAGTTAGGCTAGCAGCATTAGGCGTGCCGCCAATGAAAGAGGCTCCAATGATTATCAGAATGATCAGTAGCAACCCGCCACCACCGACTATTATGACGCGCTGCTTAAAGGACCTATTACTGCTCAGTAACGGTTGTTTACCAGGACCAGGATTATTTTTTAGGAAGAAATCATAGGGATTGGACTGGTCGTGATTATCTGGAGACATAGCACTTATTTAATCATAAGTAACTTCATGCCCCAAAGCTTATCTGTCGTACAATATGAAGGATGGATGCTGTTGAAGACATAAAGGGCCGGTTGGCGATTGAAGACGTTGTCGGTGAATATTTAGAACTCAAACGAGCGGGTAGAAATTGGCGTGGTCTAAGCCCGTTTAACAGCGAAAAAACCCCGAGCTTTATGGTCAGCCCAGAAAAACAAATTTGGCATGACTTTAGTTCCAATAAGGGCGGGAATATGTTTAGTTTCGTAATGGAAATGGAAGGCCTGGATTTCAAAGGCGCATTAGAGCTTCTAGCCCGTAAAGCCGGCATTAACTTAAGCGATTATCAAAACAGCAACACGCGGGATCAAAGCCAGCTTAAAGAGCGATTATTTAGCGTGCTTGAACTCGCTACGAAGTTTTATCAGATCCAGTTTAGTAAAAACCGCCAGGCTCTGGAGTATATCTTAAAGACGCGGCAATTTAGTAAGCAAACCGCTCTGGAGTGGAAGATAGGTTATTCACCCGCGGATGGAACGTCTCTAGGTGACTTTTTGCGCCGCCAGAAGATAAGCGACCAAGATATTAAGCAAGCCGGGCTGAGTACTGCCTACGGAGGCAGGAAGCCACAGGATATGTTTAGAGGGCGAGTTATGTTTCCTCTCCAAGACCCATTTGGCAGGGTTATTGGATTTACGGCTAGACTTTTTAGCGAAAGTGCTTCAGGCCCGAAATACATAAATACACCCCAGACCATTCTGTATGATAAATCAAGACACGTTTTTGGTCTTCATTTAGCAAAAGAGGCCATCCGGAAAAATAATTTCGTTGTTCTTACCGAGGGTAACTTAGATGTCATCACCAGCCACCAGCTCGGCGTCCGTCAGGTAGTAGCTACTGCCGGTACGGCAATGACAGAACAAAATCTTAAGGCGCTCCGACGTTTTACCAGTGATGTTCGTCTATGCTTTGACTCTGATGATGCTGGGGTAGCGGCCACCATAAGGGCAATACCGATTGCTAGTAAGGTTGATGTGTCTCTAAGCGTAATTGATTTGAAAGACGCTAAAGATCCCGATGAGCTTATAAAGAAAAATTCTGAGGCTTGGGAGAAAGCCATTAACCAGCCTGAATACGCTGTCGACTGGATAATAAAACATTACCAGCAGAAATTTGATATAACTTCCGCCCAAGGCAAGAAAATGTATAGCGACACCATCATACCCATCATTAAGAATCTAAACGATCAAATCGAACAAGAACACTATATTAAAAAAATTGCCCGTTTGTTAGACGTCAGTCAAGATGCTTTAGAATCGAAAATGCAACTTGGCAATAAGCCCACGCATCGCTATAAGGCTCACCAGACGAGCCCGGATGCAGATACGGATAATCTCGAGACCATCAAAGCCCAGGATCGTCTACTAGCTTTGACGCTTATGCAACCAAAACTACGTGATTTTATTCTACCGATGAAACAGGAGATGCTGCCTTCGGCTGATGCTCGCAAATTTCTGCAATTTCTCAAAGCAAACCCAGATTTTGCAGGCGACGTAAACGCTCTGCCGGCGTTGCAGACACTCGCTGATTATGTTAAAATTCTATCATTACAATATGAGACTCTCTATCAAGATATTGATATCTTAGAGTTGCGATATGAGGCAGCGCGCCTCCAAACTCGTCTGATAGAGCATTATGTGAAGAACCAAAAACGTCAATTAGTCATTGAAATGCAATCTGCCAACGAAACAAAAACAGATACCTTGCTTGAGAAAGTGAAAAATCTAGACAAATTATTAAATAATACAAGGGAGGCTTAATATGATTCGCGGAAAAAAGCGAGCTGCAAACGCTCCACATGATGCCGAGAATGTTAAACAGCAGTTACTGGCTAAGGCTCGTAAGGATGGGAAGATTGACCAACAGGAAATTCTTGATGCAATTCCTGAGAAGCCGGAAAATGTTGAAATACTCAATAGTTTATACACCGAGCTAGCTGACTCAAATATAGAAGTCACAGCTCCAGAACCCGACACTGGAACATTTGATGATGCCTGGGTGTTAGAAGACAACGAGGAGGTGGTACTAGATGATCAGACGTATCTCGATGATATAGCTGATGACTCAGTGCGACTTTACCTGAGAGAAATAGGTAAGATACCGCTTCTTAATGCCGAAGAGGAGCTAGCCCTAGCTCAAAGGGTGGTTAAGGGCGACAAAGATGCTAAAGATAAAATGGCTGAAGCCAATATGCGTTTAGTAGTCTCGATTGCTAAGCGATATGTAGGAAGAGGCCTAGATCTGCTTGATCTGATCCAGGAAGGTAACACCGGGCTACTAAGGGCAGTAGAGAAGTTCGATCCCGACAAAGGATTTAAGTTTTCTACGTATGCCACTTGGTGGATACGCCAGGCAATAACTCGAGCTATCGCCGACCAGGCTAGGACCATTAGAATCCCAGTACATATGGTGGAAACCATTAACAAACTGCTTCGTACCCAGCGTCGATTGACCCAAGAATTGAATCGTGAGCCGACTAATGAAGAAATTGCTCAAGCCATGGAGATCGATATCGATAAAGTCGAGCACATCATGAAAATCAAACAAGACATCTCAAGTCTGGATGCCAGTATCCGTGATGACGAAGAAGAGTCGGTTTTAGCTGATTTTATAGAAGACGAAGATACCATTAGCCCTGAAGAATCAGCCACCAGCCAGCTCCTTAAAGAACAAGTTAAAGATATGCTTTCGGCCTTAACAGAACGTGAGCAAAAGATACTTAAACTTCGTTTTGGCTTGGAAGATGGGAAACAGCATACTCTAGAAGAAGTCGGCCAGGAATTTAGCGTTACCCGTGAGCGTATCAGACAGATTGAAGCTAAGGCTCTAGCAAAACTTCGAAAACATAAAGACGCTAGAAAACTTCACGACTATATTAAATAAAACTGATCCGTTGCAATATCTTGTCTAACTTGGTCATTAGCTCTTCAGCCGTTGTCTCGTTGACTATCGTATAGTCAGCGTTTGCTATAGGACCGCCTTTTTCCAAGTTCTCAATTTCAGCATATTCTCTAGTGCTTATTTCTTGATCCGTAAGGGGTCTTTCTGGCCGATTGGCTAGACGCTCATGCCTGACGTTTCTTGGAGCGGCTATTGCTATAAAACATACCTTGTCGCCAAAGTGATTCTTAAATTCCTTATACTCGGACCAGCTATATAGCCCGTCGGCTACAACTCTGCTATTTGTCTTAAGGAGCTCATCTATCTCTGGGATTATGCGTTTAGCCAGGGCGCCCAAACCCTCTTTCTCTCTGAATTCCTCGCGAACAATTTTCTCGTGTTCCTCACTGGTCTTCCCGTATCGCCTAACAGTCTCTTTTACGACTATACCACCGAAATAGACTGAAGGGATACTCTTAGCTTCCAGATAACTTACGCAAGAACTTTTACCTGCGCCAGGCATACCAACGAAAACGACAACAGCAGTCTTTTGCATTACAATAGTGTACTAAATGATCGATAAATTATTAAATAGGACTAAGCCTGTTGGTTTATACTGAATTTATGAAGGAGTCAACACCGAGGAAACGGTTTGCAATTATTGATGGTAAAAGTGTCTTTTATCGCGGTTATTATGCAATGCCCGATCTTAGTACAAACGATGGTACTCCAACTGGTGGAGTTTTCGGGTTTTCGGTCATGGCTCTGGAAGTCATCAAGCGTCTTAAGCCCGATTATGTAGCGGTCGCCTGGGACAAGCCGAAGACTAATATACGCAAGCGCTTAGCTCTATATCCACAGTATAAAGCTGGACGAAAACCTGCTCCACCGGATTTTTATACTCAGATACCGATACTTCATGAAGTGCTGGTGGCTTTTGGATGGCCCCTATATGAACTTGATGACTACGAGGCTGACGATATTATGGGGACGCTTGCTAAACAGGCTCAGGAAAAAAATATCGAAACACTTTTAATAACCTCTGACCTGGACGTTTTACAGTTAGTCGGGCCCCTAACTAAAGCCTACCTGTTAAAAAAAGGATTGAGCAATATAGAACTTTATAGCCCCGAAAGCTTCGAGGCAAAATATACCATTAAAGCCGACCAGTTTTTAGACCTAAAGGCCTTAAAAGGGGATAGCTCGGACAATATTCCTGGTGTCCCGGGGATTGGCGAGAAAACAGCTATCCAATTACTTAAAGAATACAAGACACTAGACGGTGTATATCAGAACCTTGATCTCATCTCGAATTCTGTTAAGAAAAAATTAGAAGACAATAAAGAGCTAGCATACTTAAGTAAAAAAATAGGTGCTATCTGGACCGATGCACCTATCAAGTTGAAAATCAGCGAGATTGACGGCAGTACTTGTAATCCCAAGCTCATCCAAAGTATTTTTCAGAAACTAGAGTTTCGAACTCTAGCACGCCAACTGCCAGAAATCATGCAAGTAGATATTTCTGATGATCCAACGCTAGCTACTTACCAATCGGCCAAGAATATTTCTAATAAAGTTATAGATTCAGATAAAAAATTAGATGACTTTGAGTTACCGCCGACCAAAGAACTTATTATTCATAGCCGCTCAGCAGATTCTCACGGACGGCGGCCTTTACTTCTGATAATCTCGCCTAAGCCGGGGACGGTCTATACCTTTGATCTAAGCAAGCTGGACGCTAAGGCGCTTGGCGCCAAGCTTAAATCAGTCCTAGAAGACCCCAAAATTGGCAAAGTTGGCTACGACCTTAAGTATTCAATCGAGGTTTTGTTAAGTATAGGTATTGAAATGTACCCAGTGGCTCACGACGTCTTAATCGCCGCCTTTATCCTAAATAGCCTGAGGCGCGAGCAGACACTGACTGAACTTGCTCAATCTGACTTAGGTTACCGAGGATCGTCACTGGACGAACTATCAGAAAAAGAGCTTCAGGACCGAGCTGGAGAAGTAACCGACATCATAAACAAGCTCTTCAAACAACAAACCGACCAACTGTCCAAAATTCCTAAACTTCCAGAATTAGCCGAGAAGATTGACTGGCCAGTTATACCAGTATTAGCTCATATGGAATATGCTGGCATAAAACTTGATGTTGGATACCTAAATAGGTTTTCCGAAGAAGTCGATGACCTTATTTCTGATCTCGAGCAACAGATCTATGGCTATGCCAACAGGGAATTTAATATCGGATCGCCCCAGCAGCTGGCAGAAATCCTGTTTGACGTTTTAGAGCTATCAAAAGCCGGCATTAAAAAAGGTAAGAACGGCTTTAGCACTGCCGCCCGTGAACTTGATAAATTGAGAGGGACTCATCCGATAATTGATCTAATCACTCAATATCGAGAAGTCACTAAACTTAAGAACACTTATATTGATAGCCTGCCAAAATTAGTTGATGAAAACAGTCGCGTTCATACTAGTTTTAATCTTACAATTGCCCAAACCGGGCGATTAAGCTCAACTGACCCGAATCTCCAGAATATTCCGGTTAGAACCGAGCTAGGGAAGAGAATTCGTACAGCCTTTATCGCCGGTGATGGCCATAAGCTCGTGAGCGCCGATTATTCGCAGTTTGAACTCCGTTTAGCGGCCGTTTTGGCCAAGGACCAAGATCTAATAGATCTATTTAATCAAGACGCAGACATTCACACTACTACGGCTGCACAAATTTACAACCGAGAACCTGAAGATGTGACCAAACAGATGCGGCGGGCTGCTAAGGTAGTTAACTTTGGTGTTTTGTACGGTATGAGCTCGCACGGATTAAGCGCAGCCACCGGCATGAGTTACGATCAGTCCAGCCATTTCATTGAAAATTTTTTCGAGCTTCGTAAACCACTACTCGATTATCTAAATAAACTTAAAGAACGGGCCAAAAAAGACGGCTATATAGCGGACATGTTTGGCCGTAGGCGGCCAATGCCGGACATACACTCCAGTAACTTTGTAGTACGATCAGCAGCCGAAAGAGCTGCCATAAATATGCCAATACAAGGGACTGAAGCTGATTTGATGAAGCTAGCAATGACCGATGTATATAAAAAAATGTCTGGTGAGTTTCCAAAAGCCGTTATGCTACTACAGATTCACGATTCGATTTTAGTTGAGTGCCTGAGCGAGGACGCCGGTAACGTAGCTGCCTTGCTTAAGAAATCAATGGAGGGTATCTACAAACTTCCGGTTAAACTCACTGTTGATACTTACATTGGTGATAATTGGGGAGAGTTATAGTAGTCGCCCTCAAATAAATTTACCGGACTACTATTACACTTAACACAAAATGAAGAGGGAAATTGAAATAAAATACCTGCTAAAAAATGAGCTGGAGCGGAATAAACTAGTCGCAAACCTTCAAAATAAGTACCCAAAGCTTATACATAAAGGTCCTCAACCCATAAAAAGCTATTATTACGAGAATAACCCCACTAAGAAACAGGTGCTGAGAGCCGCCTCTGTCTTGTTAAATGAGAAAGAAAGAATAGAAGAACTAGAAAACGTAATTAATAACAGCGAGGAATTTGTGGTTAGATGCCGCTCACTTAGTGACAACGTCTCCTTTGCGGTTAAGGGGGCTTCGGCCGGCAAAGATCCCTTGCACGCTGAAAACAGACTGGAGTTCGAAGCTCCATTACTTAAAAGTCTGGACGAAGTAAACCGTATATTTCAGGAAGCAGGGCTAAAAATCGTTTCCAGATGGTCAGGCGTTAGGGATTCGTATTCGCTTGACGGCACAATAAACGCGGAACTAGAATTCATGTCTGGTTATGGTTATAAGGTGGAGCTTGAAATCCTGATCAATGACGGTGAATCTATAAGTTCTGCAACTGAAAAATTAAATGAGCTTGCGAAGGTGCTAGTTCTGGTTAAAGCTAAAGCCGGATTGCTTGCTAATATGTACGAATACTATAACGCAAATTGGCAGCAATATTTTGATACCTCCAAAGTGTTTAATGATAAAACCTGGAAAACACTTGGGAGATAAACCAACACACATGGCGTGAAGTTAATATCCTGTTAGATAGTTGTAAAATTAAACAATATATGATATTATATCGACTGTAATAAGGTAGGTTTATAGATACATGCGTTTTATCATCGGGCTACTTATAGCGATAGGTCTAATTGTGCTTGTATTTGTATTGATCTTAAAAAGTTTTGGTAGCCATAATACCAGTCCAAACATTCCACAGCCACTAACATCGTATTCCAGCACTAATACTCAAGTGGAGATGACTATCACTGGCCCAATAGTTAATGATCAAAATTACCAGTCGGTCCAAGTTATAGTTGGCCAGAGCCAGGCTCAGATTAATGTTCTGCAGGGCTATTTGGGGACGGTTACGACCACCAAGTCATATCCAAATAATCAAACTGCCTATCTATATTTTCTAAGTGCGTTGGAAAATGCCGGTTATACTGATGGGACTTCAAACGCAAGGCCTAACTCAATTCTTGGACTTTGTCCATTCGGCGAGCATTATCAGCTTGAAGTTAATAAGGGCAGTTCTACGGTGCAGAATTATTGGGCTGATTCATGTAACGACAAAGCAGAGACCTTCAAGGGTAATATAAACTCTGTAATCCAATTGTTTACGAATCAGATACCAGAGTATAGTCAGATTACTCAAAACATTACTTTCGTACAGTAAGTTATCCTGACTTAAGAGTTGCCCAACGGTCCTATCCAATATCGCCAGTACGGAACACTAGTTTTTTATCGGTGTGAGCGGCTGACTGCAGTTGCCTGGTGTTAAGACGCAGTGCATTCGCTAATGATGAGCTGGGAGCGGTTATTATTATCGTAGACTTTTGAGAAACGACCATCACTGAGCTATTAAAGTTGTTTTTGACGTATTTTCTTATGGCGTTATTCTCTGGCGGCTCGGATACTTGCTTGTTGCTTAAAATATCGTTGATAGAATCCATTACCCTATTATAGCTGATACAATATGAGTTATGCCGGAGTTACCAGAGGTAGAAACTATTAGAAATGGCCTAAATAAATTATTAATTGGCCGTCAAATATCCAAGGTTGATTATGATTGGGACAAAAGTTTTCCCAATTCTACCGAGGATGTGGCCCGCTTTTTAATTGGCTCACGCGTAATTAGTATTAGTCGTCGGGCTAAAGTTCTGATTATTGATCTTGATAGCAGATACAGTTTAGTTATTCATTTAAAAATGACTGGTCAGTTAGTGTTTCGCGGTGAACAAAATTTCGGCGCTGGCCACCCAACGAAATCATTAGTTGAGGCCTTACCAGATAGATCAACGCGCGTGACTTTTGGATTTAGCGATAGCAGTAAGCTGTTTTTTAACGACCAGCGAAAATTTGGCTGGGTACGCCTGTTGCCAACTGCTGAAGTCCCAAACATTGATTTTATGAAGAAACTGGGACCCGAACCGCTATCGGCTGATTTTACCCCACACCAGTTCATTAGCCGTCTACGGCGCCGTCCTAAAAGCAATATAAAGGCGGTTCTACTAGATCAGAATATTATCGCTGGGGTTGGTAATATTTACGCTGATGAATCACTATGGGGAGCTCGTATTCATCCCCAGACACTAGTGGCCACTTTATCTGAGCAGAAAATGAAAGATTTATTTAAGGAGTTACGGTTTGTGCTTAATCTGTCTATTGAAAAAGGCGGCTCTACTGATCGCAATTATGTTGATGCCGAAGGCAAGAAGGGCAGTTATCTAAGCTTTGCTAGAGTATTCAGACGTGAAGGCCAGCCGTGTCCCCGTTGTTCAGAAAAGATTATTAAAATCAGGGTTGTGGGGCGCGGGACTCACCTATGTCCTCGTTGCCAGAAAGTGCGGAAACCATGACCATCACCCTAACTGGTCCTAACGACTTCATGCGACAGCAAAAACTGCAAAGCCTAATTGCCGATTTTGTCAGTCAATACAGCGATATGGCAATCGAACGCCTAGACGGAGAAGAGTCTGATGGAGCGCGCATCAAAGAGAGCATCGAGAGCCTACCGTTTTTAACTACTAAAAAGATGGTAGTGCTGCGCCAACCGAGCAAAAATAAAGAATTTCAAGACAATATCGACCAGTGTTTGGATGAATTACCGACGACAACAGACCTTATTATCGTGGAGCCTAAATTGGATAAAAGGCTGAGTTATTACAAGGTTCTAAAGAAAAAAACTAATCTTTTGGAATATGACGAGCCGAATTTAAACGATGCTGCTAAATGGCTGATTTCTCAGGCCGATAAGCTTGGCGGTAAGTTAAGCCCCACTAACGCTCAACTATTAATTAATCGAGTCGGCTTGAGCCAAGCAGTTCTAGCCAATGAACTCGCTAAGTTAATTATTCATAATCCGGATGTTACGCTAAACGATATTGAGCTTTTGACCGAGCCTACGCCTCAGAGCACCATTTTTGAACTAATTGATTCGGCCTTTAGCGGCGACAGACAGAAAATGCTTGCCCTATACCAAGAACAAAGGCTACTTAAAGTTGAACCACAACAGATTATCGCGCTTCTAACCTGGCAGTTCCATGTCATGGCGCTTATTAAAGAGTCTGCCGGCAAATCTTCTCAAACCATAGCTGACCAAACCAAACTGAACCCTTATGTTGTCTCAAAGAACATAAGGATAGTTAAAGAGTTATCGAGCGGGAGTCTAAAGAGAATGATACACGAGCTTTTGGTTTTAGATATGGACCTAAAATCGAAGTCTATTGATCCGGATGAGGCGCTCCAGCAATATCTTATTTCGCTCAGTAAATAATACTATTTTTTGCTAGCTGTTTTCTTCGTAGCCGGTTTTTTCTTGGCAACGGGTTTCTTGGCGGTAGTCTTCTTAGCTTTAGATACAGCTGCCGTGCTTGCAGCCTTAGCAACTTTTGCTAACTGGCGTTTTTTGCGGGCGATTTTGTTTTTGTGCATGATATTTTTTTTGCCAGCTTTGTCTAGTTCGCTTTGAGCCTTAGAAAGGGCAGAACTAACTTTCTTTTTGTCGGCACTATCTAAAGTGGCGTGGAACGCTTTAACAACCGTTCGAAGAGAACGCTTAGTCTTGCTGTTTCTGGCTGCTGCTTTACGAGTAACTTTGACTCTTTTCTTAGCAGATTTGATTATCGGCATTAATTTTGTCCTAAGATTAGCTCTAGATATCGTTAGCCTACTATACAGATTAAGATTTTAATTGTAAAGCTAGCTCATTAATATGCTTGATAATATGCCTCGACAAACGTAAGCTTATTATGGTATACTTAACACCATTAAGACAAAATAAAAATGGAAAACGCTAAACAACAAGCTATAGAGCGTATAAAACAGGCTAATAATGTATTAGTTACGGTTAGTAATAACCCATCTGTTGATCAACTGTCAGCTTGTATTGCCCTAACTCTCATTCTAAACAAGCTAGGGAAGCACGGAACGGCAGTTTATAGCGGCCAAACACCCTCCATTATTGAGTTTCTTCAGCCCGAAAAGACAATAGAGAAGAACACTGACAGCTTGCGTGATTTTATTATCGCATTGGATAAGTCAAAAGCCGATAAATTGCGCTATAAGGTCGAAGACAAAGTAGTTAAAATATTTATTACTCCTTACCGAACTAGCATTAGCAAGGATGATTTAGACTTCAGCCAAGGAGACTTTAACGTTGATGTGGTTATTGGCTTAGGGGTTCATCAGCAGTCCGATCTTGATCAGGCCATAACAGCCCACGGCAGAATTTTACATGACGCAACCGTAATAACATTTAACGTCACGCCAAATGGCGATCTGGGCAGCATTAATTGGCAAGATCCTTCGGCCAGCAGTCTCAGTGAACTAGTATCAGTTTTGGCTACTGAAATGGGCAGCAGCTTATTGGATAACCAGATAGCAACCGCCTTACTAACAGGTATAGTGGCCGAAACTAACAGATTTAGTAACGATAAGACTTCGGCTAAAACTATGAGTATCAGCTCTCAGCTTATTTCTGCGGGAGCCAACCAGCAATTGGTTGCCAGCAAGCTTGATCAGCCGGCAAAGCAAGCCGCCAATCCCGGTTCGTTAGATTCTCCTAAAAAGGACAGTCCTCTAGCTGAACCGGCTGATGGCGATCAGCCAACAGATCAACCAGATGACGGAGCCATTGAAATATCTCATAACGATGATAATACAAACGAGCAGCCGCCACCTCCGCAGATTGATATTGATGACCACGGTAACATTATGGGGAACGACGATTCTGCCAGCAAAACCGATCAAGCGGCCCAGCCAACTAACCAGTCGGAACTGAGCGGCGGCACAGCGCTAGTCACCGAACCGCCCATTTTAGGGGGAACACTGACCGCTAACTCTTCGCAGACAGAAGACGTGGAACCCTCAACCGATCCTTTGAGTCTACCAACTGTCCAGCAGCCCTTGTTAAATAGGCAGCCCTTAGGTGCTAATAATCCTCTTCCAGATAGAGTTCCTACTGACGGTGAGCCCCAAACTCTATCGCAAATTGAACAAGCGGTTAACAGCCCTCATTTATCTATGCCTGAAGAATCTACCGTGCAACCATTTCTAGAACCCCCACCTAATCCTCAATCAACTCCTGAACCGCTACCAGAACTTAACCCAGAAATTGTTCCCGAACAAAATAATAACTCGCCAGTTGAAGAGCCCAGCGCCGGTAATAATGCTGATCAGAATAATTCGTCTAGCGAAGAGCCCCACATCGACAACGCCCGAGACGCTGTGCAAGCAGCCATTAATGCTTCACCAGAAACCCAACCGCTAGAACCGGTTCAGTCTCTTAATGCCCAGCCTGTCTTCGACAGCATGAACGATGACACGCATGACCAAGATCAAGAAAATCCGCTTCCGGTGTTAACGCCGGCACCAACTGTTGCTCCATCGTCCCAGTCATTTGTCAGCCCACAGGGATCTCCTGTGCCGCCTCAAGACACCTTTGCAGACCCAACCCAACCCAACCACCTAGACACATTTAACATGCCAATGCCCCAGCAGCCACTACAGCCTTTTAGCGATCCCTCTATGAGCAATAACCCATCTCCATTTATGCCATCGGCAGATAATGACAATCCACCACCGCCAGTTCCTCCGCCAATGATGCCGCCGGTAGTCTAGGAATTTTGTCGATAGTTCGCTAAGCTAGATAAACTACTTCAGTAAATATTTTTATGACTTTAAATGGCATTGCTCTAATTGATAAACCAGTTGGCTATTCCAGTTTTGATATCGTTAGCCAATTACGCAACATAGCTAAAGCGGCCGGCGCTCAACAAGGAAGCAGGAAACGCTTCCCGGTTGGGCATAGCGGCACCCTAGATCCCTTAGCTAGTGGATTATTAATCGTTCTCCTAGGCAGTTATACAAAACGCTCGGCTGAATTTATGCATCTCGATAAAGTCTATTCGGTGAAAATGGTTTTAGGCCAGACAAGCTCCACCGGTGATGAAGAGGGTATAAAGAAAGACATGTCGACCGATAAACCTCAAAAAGAAACCATAAACAGCGTATTCAAGAGCTTTATTGGCGGCTATGATCAAGTCCCCCCGATTTACTCAGCTATTAAAGTAGGAGGACAGAGATCCTATAAACTGGCTAGATCAGGTGAACTGCCCAAGTTAGAAGCCAGGCCGATTATGATTTACGATTTAACCCTCGAGCGCTATTCATACCCCTTCGTAAGCTTCCAAACCAGAGTGGGCAGCGGAACTTATGTGAGATCACTGGTAGAAGATATCGGTAAAGCCTTAGGGGCTGGAGCTTATACCAGCGAACTTCGACGCATAAGTGTCGGCTCGTATAACGTTAAAGAAGCAGTGTCTATAAAAAAAATAGATGCAAAAAATATATCCAACGTGGTGTTTGAGCCTAACTGAGTACAAAAATTGGATATTCGACTTGTAGATTCAAAGGACATCTGTTAAAATATAACCCAGCATGATAACCTCTCAAGAAAAGCAGGCTACCATAAAAAGCCTGCAGTTAGCTAAAGATGATAATGGTAGTAGTGCCGTTCAGGTAGGCCTGATGACCGAACGCATTAAAGACCTAACCGAGCACCTAAAGACCAATAAGAAGGATTTTGCTGCTCGACGGGGTCTTTTGCAGCTAGTTGGCAAACGCCGACGCTTACTCAAGTACATAGCCGAAAAAGATAGTCAAAAATACTTTGTCCTGATTCAAAAACTTGGTATTCGCCGTTAGATATAAAAATGTGAATAAACTCTGTTGGTCTTGATAGCGTTATCGAGGCAAGAAGCTTGTGCACATTAAAACGTTTAGGCTGTTATTGCGTAAGCAGAGACCAGATATATGGATGCTATAAGCACAAGAGATAATCATATATTTGCACTCTGCCTATGCAGCCCTAAATACAGAAAGGTTTTATTTTAAAATGGCTACAACCATTAACCCCTTAGGCAAGCAGATAATTTCTGTTGATACTGATTTTTGTGGTAAAAAACTAACTTTAGAGGTCGGTCGTGTCGGCTTTCGCTCCACTAGTAGCGTAATAGCTCGTTACGGTGATGCCGTAATTCTGGCGACCGCTATGGTATCGGGCAAACCACTGGCTGGTTTCGATTACTTCCCGCTAAGTATTGATTATGAAGAAAAAATGTATGCTGCTGGAAAAATAAGCGGCAGTCGTTTCGTTAAGCGTGAAGGCAGACCGAGCGACGATGCCGTTTTAATAGGTCGCCTTATCGACCGACCGATTAGGCCGCTCTGGCCAAAAGGCTATCGTCATGAAGTTCAGGCTGTTGCTACGGTGCTGAGCCTAGATCCTGAATTTCGACCCGATTCAATCGCTATGATCGCCACCAGCGCAGCTCTATTTTTGACAGGAGCGCCTTTTGACGGCCCTGTAGCTGGAGTTCGTGTCGGCATAGTCGAAGGTAAACTAAAAGCTTTCGCTTCTCCCAAGGAACTGCAAGAAGGGATTCTTGATTTAGTTGTTGCCGGTACGGACAAAGCCATTATGATGGTTGAAGCCGGAGCAAACGAGGTTAGCGAAGACCAGCTGGCAGAGGCTCTGGAGTTTGCCCATAAGGCCATCAAACCGGCTGTTCAATTACAGCGGGAGCTTGCTGAAAAAGTCGGAGTTACACCTCAAGAATATGAACTGAAACTCCCAAGTGAAGACATTCAAAAAGAGGTTGTGGATTTACTAAAGGGCAAACTCGGTGCTGAAATTCGAACCAACTATCCTGAGCGTCACCAAAAAATGCACATAATCCGTGAAGAGTTAATGGAACACCTCAAGAAAAAGGTTGGTGAAGAAGAATTCTCGCTGAATAAGCAGATTTATGAAGATGCTTTCGCCGCGGTTGTTAATAAAGATGTCCGGGACGGTATCTTAAACGACGATTTACGTCCTGATGGTCGCAAATTTACCGAGATACGTACGCTTAGTAGCGAAGTTGGATTATTGCCGAGAGTCCATGGGTCTAGCTTATTTACCCGTGGCTTAACGCAGGCTCTTAACATCGTTACGCTGGCACCGTTATCTTACTCTCAGATGGTTGATACCATGGAGAGGAACGAAGAAAAACGCTACATGCACCACTATAATGCTCCCGGCTATACAGTCGGCGAGATTAAAAGACTTGGCAGCCCTGGGCGCCGCGAGATTGGCCACTCAGCTCTAGCCGAACGAGCTCTAACGGCAGTTTTACCCGACATTACAGAATTCCCTTATGCCATACGCTCAGTCACTGAAATAATGAGCCAACACGGCAGTACTTCAATGGCTGCAACTTGCTCCAGCTGTTTGTCACTAATGGACGCCGGAGTGCCGATCAAAAGACCGGTCAGCGGCATTGCCATGGGCCTTGTTCTAGACGGCAAGAAAGCCGCGATACTAAGTGACATTGCTGATGCTGAGGATTTCGCCGGCGACATGGACTTCAAGGTAGCTGGCACAGAGAAGGGGATTACTGCGCTTCAGATGGACATGAAAGTCCACGGACTGGACGTTAGTATGCTCAAAAAGGCTATCGATCAAGGCAAAGAAGGCCGAGCATTTATCCTAAAGAGTATGCTTTCGACTCTTCCTGAACCGCGAAAAGACCTTAGCCCTTATGCTCCTCGAGTTGTAACAATACAAATTAACCCAGAAAAGATTCGTGACGTAATCGGTAAGGGTGGTGAGACTATAAATAAGATCATCGCCGAAACTGGCGTAGAAATTGATATTAAAGACGACGGCACGGTATTTATTTCCAGCCCTGACAAAAAATCAATAGACGCTGGCATAGAATACATTCGCTCTCTTACGGTTGAACCTGAAGTCGGAAAAATATATAAAGATTGTCGAGTGGTCAGCGTTCTGGATTTTGGAGCTTTTGTGGAGATTCTACCAGGCAAGGAAGGACTAGTTCACGTTAGTGAGATGTCCGAAGAACGAGTTAACAAACTAGGAGATGTGGTAAAAGAAGGTGATACGGTAACCGTTAAGCTGGTAGCAATAGATGACCGGGGTCGGCTGCAGTTAAGTATGAGAGCCGCTAAGCGCGAAATGAATGATAAAAAGGAAAATGAGCGTTAAACAATCCCATCCCAAGAGGTGGTACGAACATCGTTTGATATCTCTGTTCTTGGGTTTAGTATCCTTAGGCTGTAGTTACGGTGTAGCCAGCCGAGCCTGGAATACTGGCAGCTGGTGGGAATACCTAGGCGCGCTCATATTATTACTAATTGCACTTAAATGGCTTAAACAAACTTTTCGACCGAGTAAACAAGATGAAAGCCCAGACAAAGCAAAATAAACTAGATAAGATCCGAGCAGATATACTCAAAAAAAATATCTGCCCTGATTTAGCATCTTCGGCCACCAATCTGGTATTTGGGGATGGCTCTGCAGATGCTGAAATCGTATTTATTGGAGAAGCACCAGGCAAGAATGAAGATCTTCAAGGGAAGCCCTTCGTTGGAGCGGCCGGTAAATTTTTAGATGAACTACTGGAGTCGATTAATCTACGGCGTAAACAAGTCTACATAACGAATATAGTTAAATACAGGCCGCCGCAGAACCGCGATCCCTTACCTGATGAAAAAGCCGCTTTTCTGCCATTTTTGGAGCAGCAATTAGAAATTATTGGACCTCTATTGGTCGTAACACTCGGCAGACATAGCCTAAATTGTTTCTTGCCTGAACTGCAGATTAGTTCCTGCCATGGCCAGCCCAAGCGTTACAAAGGCACGGTTTATCTTCCTCTATTTCACCCAGCAGCAGCTTTGTACAACAGCGGCTTAAAGCAGACCCTGATTGATGATTTTGGCAAAATACCGGCCATTATAAAACTTATTAAAGAATCATAAATTAATAAATCTAACTAAAACGAAAGGAATAAATAATTTATGGATAACAAACCAAATCAGAACACAAACAACCAGCGTAGTCCTAATCAGGACTCGCGACCTAAAGACAGAATATCAAGTGTCCGGAGCTCGTCACGAGGTGCAGCTATTCGAGCCCAAAGGCGCAGCCAAGAGGATGCCCAGAGGGTAGCTAACCAGTACTCGGCAGCACCATTGAACCAAAAGCCCAGAAGAGCAAACGTGATCGATGATACTCCTCGCCTGAAAATTATTGGGCTTGGCGGAATGGACGGTGGCGGATCAAAAAATATGATACTCGTAGAATATCTCAACGATGCCGTGATCATTGATTGCGGTAACGACCTTAGTGTCGATCTACCAGGAATAAATTATGCGATTGCTGACGTATCTTATGTGGAAAGTATTAAAACTAAATTAAGAGCCTACATTATTACGCACGGACACTTAGATCACATCGGAGGGCTACCGCACATCGTACCGAAATTGCCAGCCCCGATTTATGGATCCAAATTCACTATCGGCCGGGTTGAGGAAATCTTTGAAAATTTTGGCCAACCAATGCCTGAGGGCTTTGAATTGCGGACGGTTACCATGAACGAAGACACCCACGAAAGACTTAAAATCGGCGAGTTCTTTTTGGAGCTAGTACGAATAACTCATTCTATACCCGGCAGTACTACTGTGATCTTAGATACTCCAGTAGGTCGAATAGTTAACAGCGGAGATTTTCGGTTTGACCCGAACCCGCTTGATCATGAGCGATCAGACATGGAAAGGCTTAAGGAGATAGGGAACGAAGGTGTTTTGGCCTTGCTTAGCGAGAGCACTTGCACCGAACGACCAGGCCGAACTCCCAGTGAAAGTACTTTGGAGCCCAGCTATATCGACCTTATGGACAAGGCTCCGGGACGAACTTTCGTAGCCATATTTTCTACCAACATTAACCGCATACAGATGATAATCAATGCCGCTGTTCACCATAATCGAAAAATTGCTATGGATGGAAGAAGCATGATTAGTACTCTTGAGATGGCCGTTCGCCACGGTTTTGTTAGGGTCCCTAAAGGGACTTTTGTGCCAATTGCTAAAATAGCTAATATTCCCGACCGGGATGTGGTTATTGTATGTACTGGTGGGCAGGGAGAACCTAGCTCGGCTCTTCAACGAATGTCTACTGGCGATCATAAGCACATCAAGCTCAAGGCTAACGACACGGTTATCTTGTCCAGCACACCGATACCCGAATCTGGTAACGATGCTCTGATAGGCCATATGGTAGATGATCTCATGAGGAAAGGCGTGCACGTATTTCAGCATATAACTCATGAGCTGGATGGCTGCGGACCGCTACATGTCTCGGGCCATGCTAGTTTAGATGAATATGTAGAAATGGTGGAAATGCTGAAGCCCAAGTTCTTCATACCAATTTATGGCAGCTTCCGCTCCAAGCAACGTTACATAGAGGCCATAGTTGAACATGGTTTCCCGCGTGCCAATACCTTAAATGCTGAAAACGGCCAAGTAATATCGGTCAATCCTATGAAGATGGAAGTACTAGACGAAGTGCCCAGTGGCACAATTTTGGTGGACCAAACGGGGATGATTGTTAATAACATCGTCATCAAGGATCGAGTACTCCTAAGCGAAGAAGGGCTGGTAGCGGTGATACTAACAGTCGATAAGCGTACTGGAAATCTTTTAACTAGCCCAGATATTATTAGCCGAGGTTTCATATATATGAGAGACAACGAAGAACTCATGAACGACCTCCGGCAAGAACTGCGACGAGCAGTCGGCCAAAGATTTAAGAGGGTTGATCTTGATCGATTCAAACAAGAGCTGAAAGAACATATTACTCATTTTCTGTTTGATAAAACCCAGCGTAGCCCAATAGTAATACCGGTCGTAAACATAATCGGAGGGAAGGGTGAGGTTAAAACGGTACACGGTGAACATACAAAGTCCAGTGAAGATATAGCATCCGATCAAGAACGTAGATTTCAAGAAATGCGAAGCCGGTTACTAGCCCAAGACGCCAGGGTAGATTAAGTATCTGACAAACTTGACAAAAGTTGTAATTTTTGCTATAGTTGCATACATACAATTAGCTACACTAACAGATCATTTAACTAAATAGTAAGTGTTATAATTAGCTCCATAATGGCCAAAAAGAAAAAGAAAACACGAAAATCCAAGGAAGTAGTTGAAGACCATTCATCGTTCTGGCCACTAACTGGCGCCGTAACTCTAATTATCCTGGCGCTCTTTACATTACTGGGTGGCTTTAATGCCGGCGGCGTTTTGCCTAGAGACATTTTTAAGGGTATCTATTGGCTACTTGGCCTCGCAGCATATATTACGCCGGTTGCTTTTGTCTATTGGGGGATCTACAAGTTTAACAGTGAAAGTAAAAAGATACCCTTAGATAAGTTAGTAAGTATGCTTGCTGTTTTGGTATTCGCTAGTAGCTGGTTCTACGTGACTTTTGCCACAAAATTAACAGCCGGCGGTTACAGTGGCGGACATGGCGGAACCTTAGGTAAGACGGTTGGTGCGGCTGTTCTAAGTGTTCTGGACAAAATCCCTGCATCTTTCGTCTTTTTTATACTTACGGTCTTTGCGGCTTTCTTTGCTTTTGGGATATCTCCAAAGGTTTTGCTAAAGATTGGCAAGCTTTTCCGGCGCGATCCAGATGATGACACCGATCTTATGGATCTAAAGAACAAAGCTGAAAACAATGGGTTTAAATTAAACGAAGGGGTGCCGGTCGAACACAATTCAGCTAGACTAGGTACACTAAAAAATACCGCCCAGAAACTTTCTACTTCAGATAGTCATGATGCGCTAACCCTAGCCAGTGATCCAGATTGGCAGTTTCCAACGGTTAGCCTGCTAAATCAAAAGCAGGATAAGGCTGATGCCGGCGATGTAGAAGGAAACGCCCGTGTTATAAAGGAAACTTTGGCTAATTTTAATATTGAAGTTGAAATGGAAGGAGCCAATATTGGTCCTAGAGTGACCCAGTTTACCCTAAAACCTTCCAACGGAGTTAAGCTAACCAAAATTACGGCCCTAGAGAATAATTTAGCCCTAGACCTAGCGGCTAACTCTATTAGAATCGAAGCTCCCATACCAGGCAAACGCGCAGTTGGCATAGAAGTTCCCAATGTTAAACCGGCTGTAGTTCGGATTAGCTCATTATTGCAAGCTCGGGAATGGGCAGAATTAAGTAGCCCATTGGGTTTTGTGATTGGTAAGGACATATCCGGAACACCGGTAATGGGTTCGTTGGACAAGATGCCGCACCTACTAATTGCCGGCCAGACGGGATCGGGTAAATCGATCATGATTAATAGTGTCCTGACCAGTTTGTTATACAGGAACACGCCAAGCGATCTTAAGTTGATTCTAGTTGACCCTAAACAGGTCGAATTGGCTTCATTTAATGACATACCACATCTACTTACGCCAGTAATTACTGAACCGGAAAAGTGTATTAGCGCTCTTAAATGGGCTGTGGCCGAAATGGAGAGACGCTACAAAGAATTAGCAGGTGCTGGACGTCGTAATATTGCCGAATACAATAAATTAAAATCTGGCGAGGGGATGCCCTACATTGTGATAGTGATAGACGAACTTGCTGATTTAATGATGATGGCTGCTCGCGACGTAGAAGCTCTAATAGTTCGAATATCCCAAAAAGCTCGAGCTGTCGGCATACACCTAGTATTAGCCACACAGCGTCCAAGCGTAGATATAATTACCGGTCTGATTAAGGCTAATATTCCTGCCAGAATTGCTTTTACTACGGCTAGTCAGGTTGATTCTCGCACCATCATTGACGGGATGGGTGCCGAAAAACTTTTGGGGCAAGGGGATATGCTGCTTCTGACTTCAGATATGCCCAAACCAAAACGTGTACAGGGGGCACTTATTAGCGATGAAGAGATTCATAAAGTTAACGACTTTATTAGAAACCAAAGAGCACCGCAATACGACAACGAAGTTATCAGCCAGGTAGTACAGCTTAATGGCAAAGGCGGTATTGTCACTGATTACGGTGCAAACGATGTAGATGACGGTATGTGGCAAGATGCAGTTCATGTAGTTCTAGAGGCCCGCAAGGCCAGTACCAGCCTGCTACAGCGAAGGTTAAGGATTGGTTACGGCAGAGCCGCTAGATTAATCGAGACAATGGAAGAACAAGGTATTGTTGGGCCGGCTGATGGTTCTCGCCCAAGGGAAGTGTTAGTTAGTAATATGGATGACGTCTTTGGTTCCAGTGATGATTTCTCGGGTGACTTGAGCGATAAAGTGCTCGACGATGCCGAAGACGATGCCGAAGTTGTTTAAGTATAAGCTTCACCCCAAAACTCAATATGTTTTAGCTGGAATTTCTTTATGACAGGTATATGGATTACGATTTTGTAGGCTTAACCAGCCTATCAGTTTTTTGGCCTGCCTGATTGAAGGTGTCGAAGCACTAACAATAGCTCGATCGCTATAGTTCGTGATAACAGAGGTTGACTAGTTAGGCCGTATCTTCTATACTTACGTTACTGAAAAAATTAGCCTAACTCACGGCAACTTGGCATGTGGGTTTTAAAGCCAAAGGAGGTTAACAACGATGAACCAATATGAAATTGCAGTGCTATTTGATCCAGATCTTGAGATCGATTTAGAAAAAGCAACTTCACGAGTTGAAAAGATATTTACAAGCAATGGCGCCAAAGTTCTTAAGTTAGATAATTGGGGCAAACGGAAACTGGCTTATCCAATTAAGAAACACGAGACGGCGATCTATATAATTTATCTTATGGATATACCAGCTGAAGGTGTCAGAAAAATTGAAGGATCGTTAAATATTACTGATGAGGTCATAAGATTTTTGATTGTTAGGCCAGACCTAAAAGCAATTGCTCGAGCCGAACAAGCTAGACTAGACATTGAAGAACACAAATCTGCTGCTGAGTCTGACAATACCACCAAGTCAGATTCAGATGACCAGAAGAAAGATTAGAAGTACAATAATGAGGAAGGGAATACATCATGGCCAGAAGCGTTAATCAAGTTATGTTAATGGGTAATCTAACAAGGGACCCAGAACTAAGGCAGACCCCAAACGGACAAAGTGTTTGCAGTTTCAGCTTAGCCCTAAACAGATCATACAAAGATCAAAGCGGTGAGTGGCAAGAAGTAACAGACTACGTCGATATTGTAGCCTGGGGGCCATTAGGTGAGAGAGTAGCTCAATACCTATCACGCGGCCGACGTTGTTTCGTCCAAGGCCGACTGCAAAGTCGCAGCTGGGAGCAAGATGGCCAGAAGCGTAACAAAGTTGAGGTGTTAGCTAACGATGTAACCTTTCTGGATAGCCGACCTTCCGGAGAAACGACGAACGATAGCGATGAAGACAAGCCTGCTCCCAAAGCAAAGGCGAGTAAAAAGTCTGAAGAAGTAGTAATTGAAGATATTAGCGATGAGCCAATTAATTTGGATGACATTCCATTCTAGGAGTTAAAAAGATGGCAAAGATATTTAAACAAAGGACAGACGTTCCGTACTTTGATTACAAAGACGTCAAAACTCTACAGAGATATGTTGATGTTTACGGGCAGATAGAGGTTCGCAAAAAAACAGGCCTCACCGAAAGTCAGCAAAGACAACTTGCCAAAGCTATTAAACGAGCTCGTCATATTGCCTTACTGCCTTTTGTAGCTAACGGTTAGAGGGTCGTCATGGCTCTAAATATAACCGGCCTCAAAAAAGGCACCATTTTCAAGTTTAACGGTGAACCCTACAGAGTTGTTGAATACGGTCAAAAAGTTATGGGGAGGGGCGGCTCAATTGTTAATGTTCGGATAAAGAGCATGCTAGACGGCAAGGTCCTGGACAAGACTTTTAAAGGTAATGAGCAGCTTGAATCTGCCGATGTAGATATCAGAAAAGCCCAATACTTATATAAAGATGGATCAATTTTCTTTTTTATGGACGAGAAAACTTATGAGCAATTTGAAGTTCCAGACAAACTAGTGAGTGAACAGGACGGCTACCTCGTTGAAGGGGACTCATATACGGCTCAGATTTTTGAAGGCAGGTTGATCAATATAGATCTACCAAACAACGTAGCTCTTAAAGTGACCTATACCGAAGACGTTGTCAGAGGAGACACGGCCAATAGCGTTATGAAAGAAGCCACTTTGAATACTGGAAAATCTATCAAGGTACCGGCTTTCGTTAAGAAGGACGACGTTATAAGGGTAGATACCAGAACCGGTACCTACATTGAGCGCGCCTAGTATTTTATTTGTATGAAGCATTTTTCTCTTGAAGAGTATCTGGTACGAAAAGGATTATGTAAAAGCGAAGCCGATGCCAACTCTTATATAGTTCTGGGTTTTGTTAAGGTAAATAATAATTTAGTATTAAAGCCTGACTATCAAGTAGGCGAAGACGAAGCAATTCGCTTAACGGCTAATTTTGTATCGCGGGGAGCTCTCAAGCTAGCTTCCGTTAAAGATAAGTTGGAGTTGGATTTTAGGGACAAGTTAATAGTTGATGTCGGCAGTTCTACCGGTGGCTTCACAGATTACGCCCTCCAAAACTCAGCTAAACGAGTAATAGCCATTGATCTTGGTAAAAATCAGCTGCACGAGAAGCTAAAGAATAATCCTAAAATTGAGATTCACGATCACACAAGCATTTTCGACATTAATAATTTGCCAGACGATGTAGCTATGGTCCTAATTGACGTAAATTTTGTTTCGCTTCGAGAAGTCCTTCTCCATATATATAAACTGATTAATAGGCAGACCGAAATCATAGCTCTCCTAAAACCTCAATTTGAAATATCTGGCGGTAAGCTTAAGAATGAGGGTATTATAAAAAATAATCGTATGCGGCGGGACATAATCAAGGACTTCGAAAATTGGGTCAAGCAACGCTTTGTTATTTTAGACAAAGCCGACTCCAAATTAGCTGGCCGGCATGGGAATCTAGAGAGATTTTATAAGCTTCGAAAAGCATAGATATGATGGTAAACTTCCCACATGTATTTCAAGAGTCGCGCGCAAGCCGGCAATCTATTGGCTGCTGAAATAGCCAAAAAGTACCGTTATGAAAATTGCGCCGTTGTGGCATTAAGCGACGGCGGGGTGATTATCGGCGCGGAGATTGCCATCAACCTCCACTGTGTTCTTTCTCTGTTATTGGCAGCCCCAATTGAATTGCCTAACGAGAACGATCCCATAGCAACCGTTAATCAATCGGGCAGGATAACTTACAATGGTTTATATTCGGCCGGTGAGCTTGAGGAACTTCAGGGTGAATTTCGAACCTATATTGAGGAAGAGCGCATCAGGGCACTCCACAAAATCAACAGTTTGCTTGGTGACGGCGGGCTAATTGAGCCAAAATTGCTTAAAGGACGCATTGTTATCTTAGTGTCCGATGGTCTAAGTAGTGGGTTATCCCTGGAAGCCGCGGTGGATTTCTTAAAGCCTATTCAACTGGAGAAACTAATCGTAGCGGTGCCGATTGCCAGTGTCCCTGCCGTGGATCGCATGCACGTACTGAGCGATGAGATATATTGCCTCAGCGTACTAGGAGACTATATAAACACTGACCATTATTACGATATTGATGATAAACCCGACCACGACGAGGTCATCAAAATAGTTAAAGAAGTTATTCTCCACTGGAAATAGGCCAATCTTCAAGTCACACTAGAGATATTTCTCGAGAGCCTCTTTGTCCTTAATCGTCACATAAGATTGCTCGGAGCTCACCAGGCCTTTACGTTCCAGGTAGGCCATTTCACGGCTGGTGGTTTCACGGCTGGAGTTAATAGAGCTGGCAATGTCTTGGTGCTTAAGCGGTGCGTCGATTAGTGTTGAACGATTAGCCATAGGTTTGCCAAATTGCCGCGAGGCAGACAGCAAGAAAGAGATGAGACGCTCCCTTACTGTGCGATACTCGAGGCTTAGGATTCTCTCGGAATGTGTACGGTACATATAAGTCAATAAATCTATGAGAGGCAAACTTGCCTCAGGGTGCGAATGTAGATATTCCTCAAACTTTGGTTGACTAATTTCCCAGACAACAGTTTCCCTAAGGGCAGAATATATAATGGAGCGATCTTCTCCAGTTATCGCCCAGGTTAGAGCAAGAATATCACCCTTTTTTCGGATAACCAGCAAATTTTCTTCACCATATTTAGTAATGTCGTAAGCTTTTACTAAACCGCTCTCAATATAAAAAACACCCGGCGGTGATTCGCCGGGCCTAATAATAAACTCCCCCTTAGAGTATGTTAGCCGTCTTCCTTTATGGAAGAGACCCACCAGGGTCTTCATATCACTCTTTGTGGACAACATGAAATAATTATGACATATCTGTACGACATATCAAAGATGTTGATATCTGGGGTTTCTTCAGGGTCCGTGTGATATAAATCTCACAGCTGGTGTGATATAGTTTACGGACGTTATTTTCTAGATAAAGTATTGTGAGACTACAGGAAGTAAGAGTGGAGAAGTTAAACGAAGGAGGCTAATATGACAAGCCAACAAGCAGTTGACGACCAACTCAAAAAAATAGGTGCAGATTTCCGCTTCTGGGGACGCAACGAAATAAAAGAATTAAGCATGATATTGGCTGAAGAGGAAGTTATTAATCAATGTGTTAATGGTCACTATCAAGGAGGCTTTGCGATGCTGGCCGCTACCGACAGACGTCTTATCCTGGTTGACCGCAAACCAATGTTTCTAACCATCGAAGTCATATGGTATGACAAAATTGGGCAGATAGATTTTAACCATCGCCTTCTCAATGCGACTTTATGCATTTCTACCCCAAACAAAGACCTGAATTTCACTAGTTGGAATAGTAGTCGGCTACGAGCCATCTTACTCTATTCTCAGCATAAAATGGCTCTGGCAAGATCTGGCAACGACAGTAATTTAGACCGTGCTCTTCTAAGGCAGGCTGACAGGGAAGAGGACAATAGATTTGTTCTCCCGGTTGAGAACAGCAATCGCAACGACCGTACACGCACCGATCTAAACAGATGGCTGAAGCCGGCCGCCTCAACTACAAACCGTCTTAAATTACCTGGACTATCAAGTTCCTATGATCTCACGCTTTACGGCGCAACTAGGCTCCCGTTCTCTAGACGACGCTACTATTCACGCTCGGTAATTCTCTAGACGTTAAACCTGAATTCAACCACATCGTCAGGTTGCATCACATAATCTTTGCCTTCGGTTCGTACTTTGCCAGCGGCTCTTGCTGAGGCTAAAGATCCGTACTTGATTAAGTCAAAATAATTTATTATCTCTGCGGCTATAAAACCTCTAGCGAAATCTGTGTGAATAACCCCAGCAGCTTGCTGGGCAGTATTGCCTTGGGGTATAGTCCAGGCTCGTGTTTCTTTTTCGCCAGCCGTTAGAAAACTTTGTAGCCCTAGAACGTTATAAGCTAACTTCGACATCCGGAACAAACCTGATTTCTCTTGTCCATAACTTTCTAACAATTCACTAGCTTCTTCTTCGCTCAGCGCTTTAAGTTCGTATTCGAGCTTGGCGCAGATAAGCAGGCTAGGAGCTGGGTCTACCAGCTCTTTTAAATAATTCTTCATTTTGTTGTCTACCAAACCCTCTTCATCAACATTGAATACATATATAACCGGTTTAACTGTCAAGAGCTGAAGGTCGACCAGCAAATCTTTATCTAAATTAGTATCCGAGGAAAGGAGCTCATTGTTATCCAGGATTTCTAAGGCAGATTTTACCGTGTTTAGTTTTGGTTGTAATTTGGGGTTGATTCTTGCTTCTTTTTCCAACTTTTTTAGATGATTAGTAATAGTTTGTAGGTCAGCCAAAACTAATTCTGTATTAATGATCTCGATGTCTTTTTTGGGTTTTACGTCGTTATTGACGTGAACAATATCGTTATCTTTAAAAGCGCGGACAACGTGAACGATAGCGTTGCAAGCTTTTATATTACCCAAGAATTGATTTCCTAAGCCTTCACCTTTTGATGCCCCAGATACAAGACCGGCAATGTCTACGAACGTGACCGTTGCGGGGACAACTTTTTTGGAACTATATAAAACTGCAAGTTTATTGAGGCGTTCGTCTGGTACCGGCACGATGCCGGTATTGGGCTCGATGGTAGCAAAAGGGTAGTTCGCTATTAAAACATTATTGTTAGTCAAACTATTAAATAAGGTTGATTTGCCAACGTTAGGTAACCCTACTATTCCGATTTCTAAGGATTTTGACATAGATTAGATTGTAACAGATATAAAGACAAAAGTAATAGTTTGATTAAATGGCAATAATGTGTTATTGTTTAAGACATGTTTGAGCAATCATCTGTGCCTAATGATGCACTACAACCAATTCATGAAACAGTAATCTGGGCTACCCGACTAAGAGAAAACAGCCTTGAACGAAGAATCCCAATTGATCTTTTCTACAATCCCGATGTTCTGAATGGTGTAGACATACTGCTCGGTGCTGGGGGCTATGGTGAGGAAAAATTTGCTGCCATAGAAGGAGTTAGAAAATTTGGTGAGCTTGCAATAGCTGCGGCTTTTATGGTGCATCCTTTTGACAGGAAAAAAGTACCGGGTAGGAATATAGCGGGGATGAAGCGTGATGAAGAGCTTAGGTTATGGATTGAGAAAATTCTTATTGAAGGTCCTCTTTTCGTAGCCTCTGAACTTAATGAAAAAGCAGGGAAGCCCTCCGATTCACCAGTAGACTTATATGGTAACTCAATGAGTGCTGGAGGCAATATAATGTCTGCATCACGTGCTCCCGAAAGATTTCATATTGTTGAGGCCCAGGCTCCAGCTGGCGTTAACGATCGTACCGTTGCTATGTCTGAGAGTAAAAGAATCCATAGTCTCCTAAGAGATATGGGCGTTAATCTAAACAGACCTGAACAAAATATACTTAAGGATCGTCGTAATATTCGTGCTGGTATGGAAATCTTCCGCCGAGCAGTAATAGATATTATGCAGAGACGATTTAATACTAAGGTTGGTTATGCTGTGACAGCCGACATTGTCCCAGATATAGCAAAACTTCACGGGCTAAAAGGAGAAGATTTTGGGCTTTGGCTAGGATCAGATGACCCTGTTGCCCAACTTACGCAGGTACGAAGATCATTAAAGCTTTATTCATCTGAAAATCATCAGGCCAACCTTGCTGATATCATAAGGGTTTACGAGGGTAGTCATACCGCACTTTACGCTAATGGCATACGACCACAACTCGAGCCTATAGGTGTTCATATTCTCGAACGCCGTAAAGCCAGCTAATTATTACTAATGTATTGGTAAAGTTGAATTACTATAGACTCGAATTTTGTAAGTCTCTTACGAAATTTGGGGAATATCCACGGGTTTTTTTATCATCTGGCTCAGTGGTCTCTATTTATTAATCAGCGGTAGGGGGGTTGGCGCTATCACCATTAGAATTAGATGATGAAGAGCCGCCGTACCCCCCATAACTCGGATTTACAATAATCTGTGATGCTTGACTCGTATTTGAGCTGTCTGCAGCTATCGCCACCGTATCACCAACGGCTATATCACTAGCTGTAGTTGTTTGGCCATTATCGGTGATAGTCGTACCGCTGGTTATAGAGAAAGTCGTACCAGAGCCTGTCTGTTGGTCATTTACGGTTATACTGCTTGAGCTGACAGCTGTCACTTGTCCAAATGTTGGGCGTTGGCCACCCGATCTACCGCCGAAACCACCACCAAAAGATCCTGATCTATCTTGGCTAGTGGAGCTGGCAGTAACTTTTGGCAGGTGTCCTTTTTCGTACCTCACTCCGCCGTAAAAACTAAGACCGACTATAACCAGACCAGCAACAACTAATACTATTGGTTTAATCGGGCTATTTTGATGATGAGGTATCTGGGTATGCATCTCATGATGCTTCTCTCCTGATATATACTTATCTTCCATTTTCTTCCATTTGACTATGCCTTGACTAATTTACCATCTTTTAATTTAAACGTTACGTCTGTTTTGCCGGCGATAGATAAGTCGTGGGTGACCGTGATGATAGTAGTATTCTCACTACGAGCTAAATCATGCAGTAAGTTAAAAATCATTTTGCCGGTTTGACTATCAAGATTACCCGTTGGCTCATCAGCCAGTATTAACTGTGGTTTATTAGCGAGGGCTCGAGCGATCGCTACCCGCTGTTGCTCACCGCCGCTAAGTCGTCCCGGCTTGCGCGTTTGTTTATCGTCGGTTAGTCCAACTTGGTTAAGCAGATGAGCTGCACGTTCAATGCGCTCTTTCTTCGGCACTTTGGCAAACTCCATAGGTAGCATAACGTTTTCTAAGGCAGTTAAATTTGGCACTAGGTTATAGCTTTGAAAGACAAAACCTATCTTCCCGCCGCGATATTTAATTAATGAGCGATCGCGCAATTTAGTTATATCCTGTTCACCGACCATTATATTGCCGCTTGTCGGTTTATCCAGCGCCCCAAGCAGACTAAGCAGGGTACTCTTGCCGCTACCGCTCTTGCCTACGATTGATACAAACTGTCCGTCTTCTATGCTAAGACTTACATCATTGACTGCTATGACGTTAACGTCACCAGACTTAAAAACTTTCTTTAGTTCTTTGACTTGTAACATATTATTCCGTCCTCATGACCTCGGCTGGTCTTATTTTTGATATGAAATACGACGCTAAAGCGCTCCCAATAACAGCGATTACAACGGCTGCTGCTATGCCGTATAGAATGATATCCCAGCCAACGGTACCGTGAATGCTCGAGAAAGTGTTTCTGACTCCACCGACGGCGTGTCTAATACCGCCCCCGAACCCGCTGAAGCTTCTGCCGCCCCCGCTGCCAGTTACAAGTGTAGGCCCTGCGGTAGAAATGCCAGCGGGAGCGCTGGTAGTTGAACTGGAGCTGTTATTAACCAGCAGTTTTGTTATAGGGTTAGCGGCTACCACACCAAGCCCGATACCAATGATTGAACCGAGCAGTGTAAGCGTTATGGCTTCTGTCATAAACTGAAACATAATTTTTATGTTGGAAGCTCCAATAGCTTTAATAACTCCGATTTCCCGGCGGCGTTCACGCACAATCATAATCATGGTAAGCAAAATAATAACCGACCCGGCTATAACTGCTCCGATCAAGCTATAAACAGAAATGGTCTGAATGTTCTTCAGCGGGGCAACTGTTGTCTGAGCTTGCTGGGCGCTGTTGGTCACATCTGCCGCAGAACCAAGTTGCTTTTGGATTGCGGCTGTGACCGAGTTAACATTCCCGACCGAGTCAACATAAACCGTGGCGCTGGTAATATCATTAGTCAGGCCGGATAGTTTTTGAGTAGTAGCCAACGGCATGATTACTTGGTTGTTCGAGAACGTATTGCCGGCATCGAAAATACCATCAACAGTAATAGTAGTACTGTAGGCGGTAAAGGTTGAACCTAGTTTCAAACTGTTCTTGGACGCCAAGCTGCTCCCGACGAGTGCAACGTCAGATGTGCTATTAGACGAGAAAACCGTGCCAGATGTTAGCTTGAATGTGCCGCCGCCTTGGGTCACGCCAAGGTTTGTCGGATCATTAGTGCCAAGTACGGTTATTGGTGGAGTGAAGGAAAATGTACCACCACCCGATCCACCGCCAAATGTAGTCGGACCGTTAAAGGTTTGCCCGCTATTGCCAGCAAAACGCTGACCGAGTGAGCCGGCGCTAATCGCTGATACAAGATTACTGTTAGAAGTTGTTAGGCGGTCACTTACACTCTTATCGATTGCCGTCACATGGGGAAGTTTCTGGACAAAAGCAAGTTGGGTATCGGTAAGGGGATTGCCGCCGCCTTCAAAACCTCTAACGCCCGCAGGGCTAACGGTAATGGTGTTATCAACCGAACCCTCTACCGAAGTTATTTTTTTGCCGACGGCCTGGTGAGCAACCAGCATCGATAAAGCGAGCCCCATGCTTAGCCCCAGTATGACAACAATTGAGAAAGTTCGTATCTGATTTCGAAATGCATTACGAATCCCTCGGCTTATTACATTCATAGTTTTTCCTCTTCGGATGAATTAATGTTTGACTTGAACTTTAGTCGCTTATCCTGAAAGTTAGCTTAAAGTTTGGTCATTATCAAATATTTACAGGCTGGAGTACTTTGGTTAAGCTGATTGCTATAATTGATAGCGTTAATGGTTAATAAAATAGACAAACCAAAAGTTAAGTCTGCGCGCTCTAGTATTGGTCTAAGTATTCGCAAGGTCGTTTTATTATTGTTTGCGTTATTTTTTATTTATCTCATACTACCGCAGATTGGCGAGTTCCACGTAAGCTTTAATATAGTTAGGCACGCAAAAGTAGGGTGGGTAGTTGGTGCGGTTGTACTTTCTTTGCTGACGTATCAATTCACCGTGTCCACCTATTTATTGATTGCTAAAAAGAAGCTTTATTATTTTCGAACTTTGTTAGTGCAATTAGCCAGTTCGTTTGCCAACCGGTTAATCCCCGCGGGTGTAGGAGCTATTGGTATTAACTATCGGTATCTCCGTAAAAATGACCACTCTGTTAGTGAAGCCAGCGCTGTGGTAGCTGTCAATAATACTCTGGGAATAGTCGGTCATCTTATACTACTTGGTTTGGTATTTAACTTTGTCCCATTGAAGGATATTAAGCTCCACGTCTCCTTGCCTCATATCGCTACCCCAATTTATTGGATAATTGCCGGCGCCATTTTAGTGGCTATCGGGGTGTCGGCGCTATGGGCCAAAAAAGCTGGCCGAAATTTTGATCTCAAACTCATAAACTTATTCAAAAATATAGCTGCTTATCGTGGCCACCCGCTTAGATTGTTAGGCGCCGTAGTATGCATGATGGCTTCGACAAGCATGTCAGTTCTTTGTCTATTGCTATGTGCTCACTCCCTAGGCTTTAATATATCTTTTATTTCGTCACTAATTATTCTTACATTCGGAATAATCGGAGGGGCCGTAGTACCGACCCCGGGCGGCTTAGGAGGAGCCGAGGCGGGATTATTCGCTGGGCTCCTAGCTTACGGCGCTGATCGGCCAGAAGCCTTAGCCGTAGCTCTTAGCTACCGATTTATAACCTATTGGTTTGCTCTAGTATATGGTCTAGCAGCTATGGTAGTTGCCGAACGGGCCGGTTACTTGTAGAACTTAAATGTTTATCCTGTTGCTCGATTGGACTAACTAATAGTTGAAAGATATAATTCGAGACAGCTTAGGGTAAAAATAACTTATGAAGACCAAAACTGATTTACTAGCAAAACTAGACACTAAACAGCTAGCAGAAGAGCTAAAAACTTCAACCGAAGGATTAACCAGTGCTGAGGCTCGAGAGCGATTAAAAACAGACGGTCCGAACGTTCTGACAACTAAAAGAAGAACAACCTCACTGCAGCTGATTGTTAAGCAATTTCGAAGCTCGCTAATTTATATGTTGCTAATCGCTGCCCTACTGTCGTTTATTCTCCATGATAATAACGACGGCATAGTAATTACAGCTATCCTTCTTATTAACACTGGCCTAGGTTTCTACCAAGAATATAAGTCCGAAAAAGCTATTGAAAAGCTCCAAAAACTAATCAGCCGGGAAGTATTAGTTAAAAGGGATGGCAAAGAAGCCCTGATTGCCGAACATTTGCTGGTTAATGGCGATCTAGTTGTGCTTAGGGAGGGGGACATTGTCCCTGCTGATATTAGATTGTTTGGTACAGATGACTTTAGCGTTAACGAATCGCAATTGACTGGCGAATCCCAGCCGGTAATAAAAAGCGACCTAGGGCCGAACTCGATTGCTTATGCCGGTAGTACCGTTGAACAAGGGGAGGGGCATGGCTTCGTATATGCTGTTGGCGTAAACACCGAGCTAGGCAAGATCGCCCATTTATCGACTACCACTAAACGAGTTACCCAGTATGAACAATCTTTAGCATCATTCAGTTCGTTCTTGGTGAAGGTGACTTTTCTAACGCTAGTTATGGTTTTTGTTCTGAAAATTATACTGACTCATGGCCATTCCGATATATCTTCGTTAACTTTATTCATTATCGTTCTGGCAATAGCCGTAGTACCTGAAGCATTACCGGTAATCGCGACCGTGACTTTATCCAGGGGGGCGCTTAACCTTGCCAAAAAGCACGTTATTGCCAAAACCTTAACAGCCGTTGAGGACCTCGGTAATATAAATATTCTCTGCAGTGACAAGACCGGAACTTTGACTCAAAACGAGTTGACAATTACTAAACTAACTTCTGACGACCCGGAACTTTTCCAGCGGCTATCACTAGCCAGTCTAGATACTATGGACGAGAAACGAAAGAAGTTTCAAAGCTCATTCGACAAGGCCTTTATTAAATACGCGCCTGATAGTATCAAAGACCAAGTAAGTTCATATAAAAGACAAGACGAGTTGCCTTTTGATCCGGCTGCCAGAAGGAGAAGAGTTGTTTTTTCAAATGGCGACAAAGATTACCTAGTGGAAGTTGGTTCGGTAGAAACACTACTTCTTTTAACTAAGGACCGTAATCATGAGAAGTACAGTCAAATTATAAAAAAAGATGGCAAGATAGGGCTTAGGCATCTTGGCATCGCCTACAAAGAGGTAAAGTATCATCCCAAATTTGATATTCTATCAAACGAGGACGGACTAAAGTTCGCCGGCTTTGTAGCCTTGGAGGATCCGCTCCGACCGAGCGCTAAGCACACGATTAACCTTGCCGAAAAACTTGGAGTCGTGATTAAAATTCTTTCAGGGGATAGTCGGGAAGTTACGCAGTATGTGGCCAGCGAAGTCGGTCTTATTGGGGATGACCAAATTGTTTATATTGGCGACGAAATAGAAGCCATGAGCGACAGTGAACTTAGTGAGGCTGTCCAGAAGAACAATGCATTTGCTCGATTGAAGCCCGAACAAAAATACCGAATTATTAAGTTGCTCAAACTCCAAGGAAACGTAGTCGGTTACCAAGGTGATGGTATAAATGATGCACCGGCACTGAAATTAGCAGATGTAGCAATTGCCGTCAATAATGCCACTGACGTCGCTCAAGATAGTGCTGACATTTTGCTCCTCAGAAATGATATTGGCGTGATCATCAATGGTATTAAATTTGGCCGGACAATCTTCTCTAACATTAATAAATATATTCGTTATACCATGATTGGTAATTTTGGTAATTTCTTTGCTTTAAGTGCCCTCTATTTGCTATCGGCTAATTTACCGCTTCTTACCATCCAGTTGCTGCTGACCAATTTATTAGGCGATGTGCCTCTGATAACTATTTCGACCGACAACGTGGAGCTTAGTGAGCTTAATAGGCCAAGTAAATATAGCACCCGTTCACTATTATTCATTTCGATGTTCCTCGGTACATTTACAGCGCTGTTTGAGCTCTTTTTCTTCGCCATAGTAAAGAGTCAGCCTGTACCCATCGCTCAAACCAGCCTGTACCTATATCTAACCATTATGGGACTAGTTATTATTTTATCGGTCCGCAACCGCGGGCATTTCTGGAAGGCGCCTAAGCTTTCCTCGGCTCTTAAAATTTCTTTTTGCAGCGTGGCGGTTATAACGGTTGCCATGATTTATTTTGGACCATCAAAACACCTGTTCTCATTTGCGCCTCTTTCGATAGGTATGCTAAGTATCGTGGCCGCCATGACCCTTTTATATAACATGGTCTTAGACACCATTAAAGTTTGGTTCTACAAATCAAAGATTAGTTCTATATCCTAGACAGACAAAAGACTTTTTAAATTAGCATAGAATTCGTTAAGCTTATATTAAGTTTTCTGTAATACGATAGTATTTACTTGGCTTTAACGATGAAGAAGAACAATAAATTATTACCATTCTTATTAATAGTAGTCCTAAGCTCCGGAGCAGGCTTCCTCGGCGGTCTTATTTCTTCGCACCTAAAGGCTGATTCGGCTGATACGTTTTCGAGTATTGTGTCTCCGTCAAATACCAGCTCCTTGGCCGCCGAGTCCAATACTGACACTATAAAAAGTGACTATCAGCAGACTTCAGCGAGCGTAGTAAGCGTCTCTACTCAAAGTACGACTTATGATCTTTTCGGAAATGCCCAAACTGAGCAGGGCGAAGGTACCGGCATGATACTTACTTCTAACGGCTATATCTTGACTAATAAGCATGTTGTCCCAGAGGGGGCTCAGAGTGTTAGTGTGACCACCGAAAACAATGCCCAATACGTGGCTACCGTTATTGCGCTTGATCCCAATAATGACTTAGCGCTTATAAAAATCAACGCTAGTAACTTAACTCCCATTAAATTGGGCGACTCTAGTCAGGAGCAGGTCGGGGACAGTGTTATTGCTATCGGGAATGCCTTAGGACAGTTTCAAAATACTCTAGACCAAGGCATTATTTCCGGCCTGAACCGCTCGATTAGCGCAGGTGATAATGGCCTAGACCAAGAATCTCTGTCCGGATTATTGCAGACGGATGCCGCGATTAACCCAGGTAACTCTGGTGGTCCGTTGGTTGATGTCGCTTCCGACACTGTTATTGGCATAAATACGGCTATATCTAGCACCGGGCAAGATCTAGGCTTTGCTATTCCAATCGATCAAGTAAAATCTTTCATTGCTCCTTACGTATCATCAGTAAGCACCTAAATTATCCGAACCCATTTAATTAGTTCTAGAACTTCTGTCAGATATTGCTTATAATACGATTGTTAAGGGTTAAGTCTATTTGACTAAAACTTAACTTTAAGTTTATAATATGCACAAGAATAAGTTTTCGTAAACTTAATTTCTTAATGATTAAAAATGAGGTGGGGGGGATGAGCCGATGGCACTAGATTCACTTAAAATATCATCTATTATGGGCCTTGTCTTTGGCCTAATTTCTCTTGTGGTGGCTTTCGTTGTTTTGGCAGACTCGAAGGTTGGTTTGACGGCGACAAATATTAGTTCAAGCAATTTTAATTAGATTTTAGGAGTGTACATTATGCCGGAGCATTTAGATCCTCAACGAGTCATGTTAGAAGAGCTAGCAATAGCGGGGTATACAGATCTACAGCAACAAACAGAAACAGAGGACTTAAGCCTACCAGAACGAACAATGAGACTCCCTAGGAGGTTATCTGGGCTTAGAAGCTTTGGTGTAGCGGCTTTATCGCTGGTTTCTGTAGCCAGTTTAACCGGACGAGCTAACCCATCCGAAGGTGTAAGCCACCATTCTAAATCGTCTGTTCCTGCCGCTAGTGCCAAGCCATGGTACAGAGCGGCTGCGGGTTGTACTAGTGGGAATGACCCAGGAGTTGAATTTGAAGTGTTCGGTCTCTCATCAAGTGACGATGATATTTCGGTGGAAGTCGGCGCTCTTGGAGGTTATTTTCAAGCAGAAGGGAGCACGTTCGAAACGTTTGTTGGTTCCCTAGAGCAGTCAGGACCCCAGGAAATTGATGTTTACGCGGGTGGAAGTTTAGTGTCGCCAGGTCATAGAACGGTCTCACTGCCAAAAACTTGTCCAGTTTCGTCTTTCGTAGGCATGGCGCCTACCCCCAACGGCGAAGGCTACTGGTTGCTTAAGAACAATCCCCTTACCAGTAAAGCTGCTGATTTTAATATGGTTGAACCTTTTGGTGACGCCAAAAACAACGGCGAAATGACAAATACTCACTCTTTGTTCTATCCTCTAGTTGACATGGCGCCTACCCCCAACGGCGAAGGCTATTGGCTGGAAGCTAGCGACGGTGTGGTATCTAAATTTGGCAACGCCAAGAACTATGGTTCAGCTGGGGAGTATCTGGTTCAATCAGATTTTGTAGGCATGGCGCCTACCCCCAACGGCGAAGGCTACTGGCAAGTAACTCGCTACGGTGTGGTATCTAAATTTGGCAACGCCGAATTATATGATACACAGAAAATACCAAGCGGTACCGACGATGTTATAGGGATTGAATCTACTCCTAGCGGCGAAGGCTACTGGCTCTTTAGTTCTACGGGCGAAGTCTGGAGTGAGGGCGATGCTAAGTGGTATGGATCAATAGAAGACAGCCCTCTAGTCGACATGGCACCGACTTCCAACGGCGAAGGCTACTGGCTGGCTACTTCAACCGGTCACATATACCAGAGAGGTGATGCAAAGTTTTATGGCTCTCCGGCTCATTCTAGGATAAAACTCTCTGCGCCTATAGTTAGTATTAAATCTACCCCCAACGGCGAAGGCTACTGGGCCCTAGATGGCAACGGTAAAGTGTACCCATTTGGCAACGCCAAGGATTACGGGCCAGTAACTTTAAGACCTAGAACTTAGTTCTGAATGGGATTTGAAAGTTATTTGTAGTAGTTTATAGGGTTAATTTTATTGTGCTTGAGCTTTTGGTATACTAAGCTAAAAGCTATGGATGATAATAAAAAAAATGAGCCAGTGAACGGTCGTCCAAAAAATTATTGGCGTCTACACCCTAGAGTCATAACTGGAGCTATAATCATTGTGATTTTATTGGTTGGCTATATAGGCTGGCATTATGCTAACAGTCGTAAGGAGACGCCAGACCAACAGGCAATAAATTTGATTAACAAACAACTAAAAACAACGAGCAACTCGGCAGTAGAACTGGGGCTATACCAGAGCCTAGCAACTTATTGTCAGGCCGAGAACGACCAGACCTGTACTCATCAAGCCCTGAACAATGCTGCTAAGCTAGTCCCGAATAACATCACGACCTTAACTCAGTTTGGCGATCTGGCAATGTCTAGCGGTGACAAAACCAGTGCTCTAAAATATTATACTCAAGCGCGTAATCTAATCATGCAAACTACCGGCGGGACAAATCAAAGCTTTGCACTTGAACAGATCGAGACTAAAATTAAGCAAGCCGGGGGATAATAGTGATAGCCAGACGTCACCCCCACAGAAAAAAACTTGTTTGGTTAATATTTATCGTTGGGCTATTAGCTTTTAGTGTGGTTATAATAAGTAGCTCAAAACCTACCCGGGCAGCTTCTATTGGAGGGCTTTATAGACTACCGTTCGACATAGGCGATAGACAGCATCCAATTTACGAAGAAATTGCTGAACCCAATGCAGCACTATCTCTAAACGCACCAATAGGCTCGTATGACCTATATGCTAGTCCTGCGAATGGTGCTAAAAATATTGATTTTGAGTTTCAGCTTGATAGCTGTCCACCGGATAATACTGGCATCATAGCTGTAGAAGGTTGTGCAAAACCAGGCCAACCAACAACAATAGCGCAATTTTCTGTAGCCGATACGGTGCATGTCTATTACAGCGGTCCAATAACCCAGAGCGGCACTCTTCCTAGCTCTAGTACATACTATTCCTATGTTATACCTACGGCAGACGCTACGCCTATCCCGGGGAGTAATTTGTATTCCGTCAAGCTTCAAGTATTTTTCCCTGAAAGCGTGACCAAAGCAGGACTAGGAGCTCTATATGCCTTTCGCATAAACACAATTGGGACCAATACGCAGGTATTTTATAGCCAAAGTGACCAAGACCAAGGCCAGTGCGGCCCGGGCCAAGCGCCACCCTGTACGCCTATAGGCGATTCTTTTTCTGAGCAGCAACGCGGCGGCGTCCAAGGTTCTGATTCCCAAACCGAAAAAGCTGCTGAGTCCACGCTTGAAATTCCTTTTAGTGTAGCCTGCGCGGTATCGCCTGGCTATCTGGAACAACTGCAATGGTATGATGCTGACGGTTACCCCGGAGGTATACCGTGGAACCCGGATATAAACTTCGATCTGCTTGACCGAACCTCAAATAGCCCTAGGACTTCTTACACCCAATTTTATTATCCTTCTGGTGCTCCCTTCGCAACATATACTCAGAATAACCAACCGCTACCAGCAGGTGTAGTGGGTTCTAGTGACCCTCCAGAAGTTAGTAGTGCAAGTCAACCCGAGATTGGCGGCGATGAAGCTTACGGTACCGCATCTTTCAAGGCAAATCCAGGGGATGATTATCTGTGGACATGGAATAATGTTGAATTCGATAACGGCGTGCAGTTTTCTATACCAACTGATGCAGTACTCCCTGATCTTGGTTGCAGCAAAGATCATCAACCGACTCTAACCGCTACATGCACTGACAATATGATAACCGGTATAGCGAATGACCAAGACGCTCTAGGCCAAGGTGGCGGCCCTGTAACGGTCGAAGTAAAGACAACGGCTAGGGGATTAGGGGGCAATGTAGATATTGTCGGCATTGCCGCTTCTTCAAAAGATGGCTATTGGGAAGCTGATAGCGATGGACAGGTTTATGAATTTGGCAATGCGCCTGACTTTCCCGACCCAGGGGGTGTTGGCCCGACTATAGGCGGTATCAGCCCGGTACTCAGTGGTCCGAAGGTGGTTGGTATAGCTAGCACTCCCGATGGAGGAGGCTACTGGCTGGTTGACGATGCCGGTACAGTGTATCCGTTTGGCGACGCTACTAATTACGGAAGTTCGCCCTCTGGCGCTCGAACCGGTATCACTGGTATAGCAGTCACCCCCGATGGAGGAGGCTACTGGCTGGTAACAAGATACGGCGCTGTTATTCCCTTTGGCGACGCTGGGGAGTATGAGAACGGGGTAACAAACTATGGTGGTGGTAAGGGCGAGCCTAACATTGTCGGCATTGCTGCTGATCAAAACATTGGTAAATCTACGTCAGGGCCGAATGGTACAACTGTACCGTCAGCTTATTATGGCTACTGGTTAATAGGAAGCAATGGAACTGTTTGGGGCAAGGGAGGACCGAATGCCACCGTCAGCCAGGCGCCGTGGGAAGGCGAAAAATTGACTTCTGGTAGCGACACTGACGTTGCAATAGTTGCCGATCCAACAAGTGGCTCTAACCAACCTAATCAATATTATTATGAAGTATCATCGGAAGGGAATATATGGGTACGACCGGCGGCAGATCCAAGTTATGGTTCGCCAATATCTGATGACGAAACGGTCAGTGCTCCCATTACAAGTATGGCTGTCACGCCTGATGGGACAGGTTATTGGGAGACTGGTAATAATGGACAAATATATAACTTCGGAAGCGCTAAAGACCACGGCTGGGCAATCTCTCAGAGCATAGGCAAGACCACCACCACGGCTCCTTATACTAGTAATCCAAATTTCACATTTGATCCATCTAACTGGTTAGCTACCGGACCGACGAGCTATGTTGTAATTGCCGAAGATGTCCCGCCGCCAAATTATACTGGCACCCCGGCCAATAATGCTACTGAGATCGTTACTTGTGGCGCTCCTTCCAACTCTGTTGGTACTGTCCATTGCAACTTAGATAACACGAACCCCGATCAATCTGCTTACGATCCCTTCACGGCTACCATGAAGATTAAATTTACCGGGCAAGGACCAATCAGCGGATCTGCGGTGTTTACTGTTACAGGTACCAGCTTAGTTTATTCTAAATCGTATCCTGGCATTACAGCAGGTAGTACCTTCAGTCCATTTAATATAACTCAAAATATAACTATCGATCCGGCAGGGACGTATACGCTGAGTGGAGTCTACACTTATAACGGTGGTAGTGCTTCATGTAGTACCTCAGTGACTGTTTATAATCAGCCATATTTGTCAGTTTCTGGCGGAGACGTGTCAGTCGGCGGTTATTTTGGTACGACTTGTACCGATAACAATGGCCCCCCCAAGCCTGGTGTGTATAGCTGGAATAATGATTCAGGAGGCTACAGCGGTGCTGGCGACCAATTCGCTGTCTATGCGCTCGGTCCTATTCGCGGATTTGCCAGCTCGGCTATTAATGACCCACCGACTGATTTATCGTTTTCCAACACTACGGACATTAGCCAGCTAGATTCCAATGGCTTAAATAATGCTACGGACGGTGGCGGTTTTGGCGAGGTCCCTTGTCCGACAAATTACTTCGCCTCTCCTGAGGTTTCAGCTACGCTCCCACCGAATAGCCCTGTTAATATGAGTAGCCTTATAGTTCCTAACAAAAATAAAGTATATAACTATGCCAAACCGGGTGGCCTAAATCTCACCCTAAACGCTGACGCATCCATACCGGACAGCTCTCAGGTTACACTATATGTAACCGGGAACGTCTATATAAGGGGCAATTTGACCTATAATAGTAATGGCGGTAATGGCCACTGGACGACAGTTAGCGAGATACCAGCATTTCGGCTTTATGTATCCGGCAATATATATATAGACAGTGGCGTAACGAATTTAGAAGGTGTATACGTTGCCCAGCCGACTTCCTTAAAAGCTGCGCCCCAAGTCACCGGCTTTATTTATGACTGCGCTACGAACGCATTTGCCCCGGTGACAACCGCTGCGTTAGGCAACTGCGACCAGTCGCTAAACATTAATGGTTCGTTCACGGCCTATCATATTGACTTTGAAAGAGTTTCCGGAACACTCGACCACGGAAGTGCAGCCGAGTCATTTACCTACGATCCGGCTGTCTGGCTGACCACTCCAGCGTTAGCATCTCCAGGGCAATACAGTGCCGTTGAAAACTTACCCCCAATTTTGTAACATGATTTATCTTGTAATGACTAACTACGCTTATGCTATAATCGAGACAATATGAGTTTACTGAGTGGGGTATCTGAATTCTTTGGGCTGGACATCGGGACAACGTCTATCAGAGTGGTTCAGCTGCGTCGCAGTGGTGCAACCAGATCGTTAGTTAAATACGGCTATGTGCCAATTGATAACAAGTTAGCGCTAAGTGATTCTAAAGCCGACCAAGACAAGCTGGGACAAAAGGTTAGTGAACTTATCAGTCAAGCTCATATGTCCACCAAAAACGTGGCTGTAGGTATCCCATCGCAAAAGGTTTTTACCACGATTGTAGATATTGATAGAATGCCCAAAGGTGACTTAGATAAAGCTATCCACTATCAGGCAGACGCCTTAATCCCAACACCACTAAGTGATTCGAAAATAGACTGGGCCCTAGTTGGTGATTCGCCCAAAGACAGAAAGAAGATGGAGATTTTACTCTCCAGTGTACCCAATAATTTTGTAGAACAAAGGCTAGACATGCTGGAGTCTGTTGGGCTTAATGTAATTGCTTTTGAACCAGACAATCTGGCGCTAGCCAGAGCCCTAACTCCTCCTGAAGCGGCTACTCCACAAATGGTCGTTGATCTAGCCAATAAGAGCACTGACCTAGTAATTACCATGAATGGCACCCCGAAATTAACTCGCGCTATACCTACTGGTACGGAAGCAATAGTTAAGACAGCTGCCCAAAATTTGAACATTGACGACAAACAAGCCGAGCAGTTTGTTTTTCGGTTTGGGCTTAACAAGGACAAGCTGGAAGGCCAGGTATACCAGGCTATAATTGGTACAGTCGATCTGTTGACGACCGAGATAGAAAAATCCATAAAGTTTTTTCAAACTCGCTATTCAGATTCAAAAATCGATCGTATTATAGTAACTGGAGCAGCATCAACTTTGCCTGAATTTCCTAATCGTCTGGCTGATTTGTTTGGTTTGAATGTCGAGATTGGCAATGCCTGGCGAAATGTTTCGTTTGCCGCTGAACGCCAGAATGAATTAATGTCTATAGCCAATAACTTTAGTGTGGCCGTCGGTCTCGCGGAGAGGGAAGAATGATTCAATTTAACCTTCTACCGGATGTAAAACTAAAATACGTTAAAGCTCGTCGAGCTCAGCATACGGCCGTAGCCATATCAACCATTGCAACAATTGCCGCCGTTGTTGTTCTGCTGTTATGCATATTTTTTGTGGACGTTGTCCAAAAAAGAAGCATCAGCAACCTTAACAACAATATTACAAAGTATACTGCTCAAGTAGAGAAAACGCCCAGCCTTAACAAGGTCTTAACTATCCAAAACCAACTCGATTCTATAAATTCTCTAGAAGCCAGTAAACCGGCTGCCTCTAGATTATTTGGGTACATTACTCAGTTAACACCCTTAGCGGCTAGTATCGGGAGCTTTGACCTTGATATATCGACCAACAGCTTTACTATTGACGGTACGGCTGATACTTTAGCTACGGTAGACCAGTATGTAGATACGCTTAAGTTTACTACCTACAGCGTTAATGGCGGCGTGGCTTTACCGGCGTTTTCGAGTGTCGATCTGTCAAGTTTTAGCATTAACACTAATACTCAACAAGGTCAACCAGGAGTTACCTACGGTATTACAGCTAATTTCGACCCGACTATTTTCAATGCCAGCAAAAACGTCGGCCTGTCTGTCCCTAGTGAAATCAGTACTCGTTCAGAAACCGATCAACCGACCGCACTATTCAACCAACAGAGCAGTCCCCAAACTAATAATAACAAGACTTAGCGGGAAGCAATAAAATGGCCAACGGACCCCACATCTCAATCAAGCAACTTAAAATAGATAAAGCAAACACTACGATGTTGGTAGTAATAGCGGTAGCTGCCTTTGTGGTGGTTTTTTCTTTGATCTCATCAAAGACTTTGATAAGCCAGTACAATTATCAAAACAGGGTAATCAATGCTAAGCGCGTTACCTATAATCAATTAAAAATTGACGTTAATAATGCCACTAGCCTCGAAGCTTCCTATGAATCATTTGAGAATCAGCCGCTAAACATTCTAGGCCAAAGCCCCAGCGGCAGCAGCCAGAATAGCGGCGATAATGCTAAAATAATTCTTGATGCATTACCTAGCCAATACGATTTTCCAGGTTTTGTCAGTAGTATAGGTAATCTTTTATCGAGCCAAAATTATGTAATAAACTCTGTCACCGGCACTGACCTGGGTTCAAGTGAGCCTTCATCGCTATCCTCCGGCCAATCTACCCCAGTTCAGATTCCGTTCGAGATTTCAGTAACCGGTACTTACACTACGGTACAACAACTAATATCTACCCTCCAACTATCCATTAGACCCATAGTCATACAGCAGGTAGACCTAAGCGGTACCGATGCTGCTCTAGAAGCAGATATTACTGCCTATACTTACTATCAGCCGGGCGTGAACTTTTCATTAGGTACTGAGGTGGTAAAATGAAGCAAAAAGATCTAGCAATAATCATTCTGGTGGTAGCTATTAGCGGCATAATTTCTTATGTAGTGTCCAATAAAATCATATCGACACCGGCCGACCGCCAGCTAAATGTACAGGTGGCACCAGCTATTAACACGAATTTTACTAAACCAAACGCAACGTACTTTAATTCGCAGTCAATTGATCTAACCCAACTGATTCAAATCGGGAATAACTCTAACCAAACGCCTTTTAACCAAACGACTACACAGTAGCATGAGTGGTAATCTATCATGAGTGTTTTATCTGCAACCAGTCAGCAGCAAGTGGAAGACAGTATTGTTCATGATCATCTGCTTGATGAAAAGCAGCTACTGGCTCTTAAAGAAAAGGCCAAGAAAGACCATGTACCATTTATCAGCTTGCTGGTAAGTGAAGGTCATATTAGCACCGAACAGTTGTCTAAGTTAATAGCTAAATACAATAATCTACCGTATGTAAATCTAACCAATGCTAGTATTGATCCTAAAATTCTAGCGCTTTTACCTCATGAAACAGCCGAGCATTATATGGCGGTTCCCCTAGGCGAAATACAGCACCGTTTGGTAGTAGCAATGCTCGATGCGGCCAATGTCCAAGCTGTAGACTTTCTGTCTAACAAAATAGGCCGGCCAATAAAAGTTTATGCCGCGAGCGAGGAAGGTATCCGTCAGGTTCTCAAACAGTACCAACCTAGTTTAGGCCAGGATATAGTCGGCGAGATCGGCGATGTAGACAAGGCTGCAGAAGCTCAAGACCAAACTAAAGTTAATGAAATGAATACTGAGGCTACACCAAAAGAGAAAAGTATTGGTAGCGTAGTTCACGACTCTCCAATAAGTAAAGCGTTATCGACTATTTTAGAATATGCTGCTAAGAATCGTGCTAGTGATGTACACATTGAACCAAGGCAAAACTCACTTAAGATTCGTTGCCGAATAGATGGGATTTTGAGAGAGATAATGGAGCTTCCTAAGAGCACTGAGCCGCCGCTAATTTCTCGCATTAAGATTCTGGCTAACTTAAAAATTGATGAGCACCGAATACCCCAAGATGGCCAATTTACACTTAGGATGGGGGATAAAGAGATTGATCTACGTATTGCAATAGCACCAGTGGTGTGGGGCGAGCAAGTAGTCATCCGTCTTCTAGATAAAAGCGGTACCAGCCTCAAGCTTGAAGACATGGGTTACCAAGGCCGAGCACTTAGGAATATTCGCGAGGGGCTTAAACAGTCAAGTGGCATGATACTAACTAGTGGACCAACCGGATCCGGTAAATCAACTTCTCTTTACGCTCTGTTGCAGGAGATTAATAGCGATTCTATTAACATCGTTACACTAGAGGATCCGGTCGAATACAAGATGGAGGGGATCAATCAGATACAGATTAACCCCGAAGTAGGACTGACTTTTGCTACTGGCTTAAGATCGATACTTCGCCAAGATCCTGATGTGGTTATGGTAGGTGAGATCCGCGATTCAGAAACTGCAGAATTAGCCGTTCAAGCAGCTTTAACTGGTCATTTAGTTTTCAGTACCTTGCACACTAATTCTGCAGCTGGGATCCTGCCAAGACTACTGGACATGGATGTTGAACCATTTCTGATTGCATCGACGGTCAGAACGGTTATTGGGCAAAGGTTGGTTCGCAGGATATCAGAGAAGAGAGAGACTTATCAATCTGATGCCGCAGAAACTGCGTCCATTAAAGAGACTATTGGTAGACTACTGCCGCAATCTGATGCAGATAAGAAGAAAGCTTCCGAAGATCTTGGGTTTGAAGACTTGCCACTAAGGGATCAAAATGCTTATACTCTAACTAAGGGTATTAATAGCGGCGATACCCCAGGCGGCTATAAGGGTCGGCTTGGACTATACGAAGTTTTTAATATTACGGAACAAATTCAACAATTGATTCTTAAAAGAGCAACCAGTAATGAAATCCAAAAAGTCGCGGTACAGCAGGGAATGGTTACTATGAGAGAAGACGGATATCTTAAAGCATTATCAGGACAAACAACGCTTAATGAGGCCAATCGGGTAGCGGCCTCCGATAACGCATAGTAAAGGGGTGGTAAGTATGCAAGGACAACCAAAAATAGAAGTACTCTTAGAGGAAGTAGTTCGCAAGAAAGCTTCCGACCTTCATCTACAGGTTGGTTTGCCCCCTATGCTGAGAGTTGACGGTAAGTTAGTGTCTGTCACAGCCGCAGATATTTTAACTGAAGAGATGGTGGAAGCCCTTATATTCGCGATACTTGATGAGGATCAGAAACAAATTTTGCTAAAAGACAAAGAATTTGATTTTAGTTTTGCATTCGGAAATATAGGCCGTTTTCGCGTAAACGCTTTCCATGAAAGGGGTAACCTAGCTGCTGCCCTTAGGCTTATACCAAATGAAATATTGACTATCGAACAACTTGGTCTACCGCCAATAATAGATAAATTTGCTCAATATCCGCGCGGCCTAGTTTTAGTAACCGGCCCGACGGGTTCAGGTAAATCAACAACCTTAGCCGCAATGGTCCATAAGATTAATCTTGAACAGGGCAAGCATATTATTACCATTGAAGATCCCATAGAATATGCTCACAAGTCGAAAAAATCCATCGTAGTGCAGCGAGAAGTTCACTATGATACATATTCTTTCTCTACGGCACTACGTTCAGCGCTTCGCGAGGATCCTGACGTAGTCTTGATAGGTGAGATGCGAGACCTCGAAACAATTGCATCGGCCATAACAATAGCTGAAACCGGGCACCTAGTTCTAGCCACGCTTCATACTAATTCGGCCGCCCAGAGTATTGATCGCATGATAGATGTTTTTCCGCCTCACCAACAGTCTCAAATTCGAGCTCAGTTATCTAATATTCTAATGGCTATATGTTCGCAAAGATTAATACCGGCAATTGGTGGCGGCCGAATAGCGGCGGCCGAAATTCTTGTTAGCACATCAGCTGTAAGGAATATTATTAGAGAAGGTAAAAGCCATCAGCTGGAAGCCGTAATCCAAACCGGAGCCGATCATGGCATGCAGTCGATGGATAAGACACTCGTGAATCTAATCAAAAACGGTACTATAACCTACGATGAAGCTAAAGAGTACGCTGTTGATCTTGAGGAACTCGACAGGATAATGAGAGAATAACATGCTGGCATATAACTATATAGCTCGCAATCCTTCTACGGGCGAGAAAGTCAAATCAGTTATTCAAGCACAGAACGAACAAGCAGCTGCCAAAGCTCTTAAGAAAGAAGGGCTAGTACCTCTTGATATTTCACTTTCGAGCAAAGGTTTTAGCGGGTTCATGGACCGTTTCAGCCGCGTTAGATCAAAGGACAAAGTACTTTTCTCCAGACAGCTAGCTACTCTCATTAATGCTGGGCTACCAATTCTTCAAGCTCTTAGAAGCGTGTCGGAACAGACTACCAGCAAACCGTTTAAAGTAGTTATAAACCAAATAGTGAATGACGTAGAGACAGGATCAACGCTCTCTTCGTCTATGGCAAAGCATCCAAGAGTCTTTAATCAAGTATATATAAGTCTGATTGCTGCCGGTGAGACGTCTGGTACCCTAGACGCCGCTCTAGAAAGGCTAGCTATCCAGCAAGAAAAAGATGCTGATATCAATAGCAAGGTTAGAGGAGCATTGATTTATCCGGCTATAGTTTTAGTGGTCATGCTAGCGGTAGTTACTTTCATGCTAGTTAAGGTTTTACCGCAGGTTCAAGTTCTTTATACCACCTTCCCGGGGTATAGTTTACCAATAGAAACAAGACTACTACTTGATGTCTCGCATATTATTACTAAATGGTGGTGGCTAGTGCTCCTTATATTGGTGCTGATAGTAGTTTTTGCGAGTAGGTGGTCTAAAACAGATAGTGGTGGAAGATTTTTTGACAATCTTAAATTACACTTATGGCCTATTGGACCGCTTTTCAAGAAGATGTACATGGCGCGATTTGCTCGTACGGCGTCAACTTTAGTGGCTAGCGGTGTACCAATAATTCGGGTACTGGAAATTACTAGCGATGCGGTCGATAATGTTGTCATTGGCGATGCTATAAAAAGGGCGATCGAGAAAGTCAAGGGCGGTAAGGCTCTAAGTGATTCGTTGCAGAGCGAATCTACGTTTTTAGTGCTGGTGCCGAATATGTTGAGAATCGGAGAACAATCTGGGTCCGTGGAGCAAATGCTAAGTAAATGCGCTGATTACTACGAAAAAGAGGTTGAGGAAGCAGTTAAAAATATATCAACGCTCATAGAACCGGTAATGATGGTTATACTCGGCATTATGGCCCTGATAATCGTTGCGGCGGTCTTATTGCCGATATACGGACTGGCTGGGTCAGGTGACATACAGTTTTAGGATTGTGGAAAAGTAGTTTGCATAAGCGCTATTTTGATGTATCATTTACGCATAAGCATTAATAAACACCGCAAAAGGGGGCATTTGCAAATGTTAAAATCAATAAGAAAAAAAACAGAAGGCTTTACGATAATTGAAGTTATGATCGTCCTAGCAATAGCTGGGTTGATTTTGTTGATCGTATTCTTGGCTGTACCTGCACTACAAAGAAGTGCTAAAAACCAGCAGCGCAAAACTGATGCAACTGCTATGGCTACAGCGATCTCTGATTATGAATCAAACAACAACGGTCAGTTACCGAATCAGATTACGATGTCGACCCTTAACGGGGCTACTATTGCTACCATATCGTGTACTACTAAAGGTCCTGTAACGGGGTGTGATGATACTAACCCTAACGTAGAAACTGCCAAGATAGGGTACTATGGAACTACTGGTAATGTACCTACCGCGGCACCGGCATGGAGTATTGCTACTAATAGCGTTACAACCCAACTACGTTACGAACCTGGTGATGACTGTAATTCTACGGGGTCTAACCTTACAACTGCATCACCTGGCGCATTCGCGTTAATATACGGTCTAGATAACGGTAGCGGCGTTACTACCCCTACCAAAAACTGCGTAGACTAGTTTTGTAAGTAGTAAAGGCTAAAAGATTAGCGCTGTAGGTAGCGCTAATCTTTTGCTGTGTTAGGATTAATAAATGGTAACATCAATACTTATTATCCTTGGTCTTTGTTCTGGCAGCTTTGTCACTGCCCTAGTCTGGCGTTTGAAGATCGGTAGGGGAGCTGTAGGCAAAACTAACAATAATTTATCGATCGTAAATGGCAGATCAATGTGCCCTAACTGTCGGCATCAGCTATCCGCTCTTGATTTAATACCCGTTTTTAGCTGGCTTATGTTAAAAGGCAGGTGTCGATATTGCCGCAAACAAATCAGCATACAGTACCCTTTTATTGAGATAGTGACAGCTTTTTTATTCATTTGTTCATATCTACTGTGGCCGCTAAGTTTTCATGGTCAAGGCTTATTCGACTTTATAGCCTGGCTGTTTTTCTTAGTAGGTTTTATGTCTATAGCTATTTATGATTTGAGATGGTTTATAGTGCCTAATGTAATCGTCTATCCTCTCACGGTTCTGGGGTTAATCTATGTTGCAATTAATTTTTTTGTATTTAATGCAGGCACTGCCTCATTAATTCATCCCTTATGGGGGATATTGATTATTTCGGGGACATTTTATCTCTTATATCAGCTATCAGGAGGCAAGTGGATAGGCGGTGGCGATGTGAAACTCGGTCTTTTTCTTGGCTTGATATCTTGGGGGGCTCTAGAGAGTCTACTTCTTTTATTTATCGCATCTTTTGTGGGTACAATAATGTCTTTGTCTTTTTTGTTATCGAAGAAGGCAAGCATCAAAACACACTTACCTTTTGCGCCCTTTCTCATCTTGGCAGCTATTATTTGTCAGTTGCTGGGGATGAGCATAGTTCATCATATACAAAACTAGAACTACCCTTTAATCATTAATTACTTCTTATGCTATACTTTAGGATATGAAAGCTAGCCTAAAGGCGGGCGCTAGCCTTGGTTTTACCATTATAGAAGTAATGATTGTCTTGGCTATTTCGGGCGTAATACTATTTAGTGCCATTCTGATTTTTAACGGCCAGCAGGGTCAAACGGAGTTTAGCCAGGCAGTGAACCAGTTTCAAACTCAGTTACAAGCCACCATTAATGATGCTACTAACGGCTACTACCCCACAAGCAGTGCTTATCAATTTAGTTGTAGTCAGCCGTCAATTCTAGCTTTAAACCCGCCTCATTTTTCAAGCGCCCCGGCCTCACAGGGCACCAATAGCGGTTGTATATTTTTGGGTAAAGCCATGCAGTTTGCCGTAAGTTCAAGTGCGGACACCAAATCGCCGCTAATAGATGTTTATACGATCGTTGGCAACCAAAATGAACCTGGGGTAACACCTACGACTCCCTCCCAAAGTGTTTATGATTCCATCCCAGTAGTTCTGGCCGATACAGGAGGCGAGAACATCAACTTCCCACCAGCGGGTATATACACCCTTGAAAACGGTGCATACATTAAGTGCATCGAGCCGTCAGTTTATGATCCTTCAAACTGCAGTAGTCACCATTCTCCGACAGGAGCAGTTGCATTTGCCATAAACTCAACCGTTAACCCCATAAATACTCCTGCAGGAAGTCAACAGGTAACAACTGATAGTGCAATCTTATTAAATGGCCCTGGCGTTAAGCTTGGCCTACCAGGAGCAGGAATGAATGGTGGAGGAAGCACAGTCCAGGCTATCAACAACGCTTTAGGTAATATCTCAACTGTTCAGCATGGGATATCCATTTGTTTGATTGATAACACTCGAGCAGCGATAATATCGGTGGGTGTTAATAACACCGAATCACTAGTCAATGTCGACATTGTAAGTATTAATGGCGCAGGAGCTTGTTCATGACTATAAAACTAGGTAAGCGTGGCGATACAATCGTGGAAGTACTTCTAGCTATAGCGATATCAAGCTTTGCTCTAACGGCTGGTTACGCTTCTGTTGACAACAGCCTTATAACGGAAAGGCAGGCGCAGGATCGAAGTGAAGCAGTCCAAATGGTTCAAAGCCAAGTCGAGACCCTAAATGACCTTTATAACGCTGGCTCGTCTGATATTGTTGCCGCAGTTAAAAGCGACCGACCATTCTGTATCGATAACACAACTCGAGAATACGACGCCGCACCAACAGGCTGTAATTTCAGCCCGTTGAGCATATCTCCAACTCACCCAACTGGCTATATTGATGCGAGTATATCACCGGCCCCGTACTATACCATTACAATGATAAATAGCTCGAACTCTATAACAAGCCCGTCTTTTCCGGTAGTTCAAGTAACCGTAAATGCCAAATGGATTAATGCTGGCGGTGGAACGCCAGACAGTATGACAGTTGTATATAGATTGAATTAATTACAAATGAAAAAAATATTGCATTTCAACAAGCGATCTTTGGGTAATTCAGGCTTTACAATCATAGAACTAATGATCGCTACGGCTGTCTTTTCAGTCGTTTTGATAATAATAGTTTTTAGCATCATCAGCATTACCAGAACTTATACCAGGGGTATTACTCAAACAAATACCCAAAACATTGCTCGTAACATTGTTAATGATGTGTCACAAGCAATAGAGTTTGATGGCTGTGGAGGTACTGATGGTGCTTGCTCAGCTACCGAAGCTAATCCAACGCCCGGGACTGGGTACAGTTTCTGTGTAGGCAGTAGAGAATATATATATCAGATAGGTTGGGAAGTCGAACCTAGTTTTTTGGCCACCGATCAACATAGCGTAAACGGTTTAGTGGTAACTGATCCTAATCCGGCGGGCTCGACCTGTCCTGGCCCCTCTAGGACTTTTAAGAAAACATTGGTACCTAATGGCACTGAATTTTTGAATCCCAATATGCGTCTGTCGTATTTCAATATATCTGAAGTGGGGAGTACGGATCTTTACAACGTTGACGTCGAGGTTGTTTACGGAGGAAGTTCTGTACTCCAGAACCCCACTGCGAGTAACGGTACTACAGCGTGCCTAGGTACTGTAGTTCAGCAAGATTTTTGCGCTACAGCCAAACTAGATACTGTAGTACAAGAACGGATAGATTGAGTATAATTATCTTAAGGAACATACATGAATAGACACATAAAACTAGACTCTGACCAATCCGGAATAGCCTCGATTCTGGTGACCATAATAATGATGATCATCGTAAGCCTAATAGTGCTGGGATTTGGGCAACTCTCTAACAGAGAACAATCGGAAGCTCTGGATCGTCAACTAAGTACACAAGCTTTTTATGCCGCTGAGAGTGGTGTAAATGATGCGACCGCTGCAGTTAGTAACTTTTTGGTTAATAACCCAGGCGGAACTATTTCTCCAAGCAAAACCTGTGAACCACCCTCACCATATATTACCGGTACCGACACTACCTTGTTACCCAATCGTGGGTCCAACTCCACTGTTCTAGCCTACACTTGTTTGTTGGTCACTCCCACACCGTCCACCCTAGTTTATGCCGACATTAAACTAAATCAGTCGCAAATAATTTATATTGATCCAGGGTCTGGTTCTTTTAGTCAACTGATGTTCAGTTGGCAGGACAGTAGTGGGTTGCCCCCTCAAGCGCGATACAACTGTAACCCGGATGCAACTGACCCAACAGGCTTTCCACCAACAGCGTCTTGGGGGCCTGCGTGTGGAGCTGGGGTGCTCAGAATTGACGTTGTGCCGGCAACTGGCCTAAACGCCTTCACCCAAGACAATGTTTACTTTCTGTATCCTGCGTCTGGACCCGAAAATGGTTACGGTAGGGGTAATCTAGCTAGCTCGCCTAATGGTAGTGTTTTAAAGGCTAGTTGTTATACGGGTAATTCCGATGGTCAAACGATGCCCGAGTCCTGTAATCTTAGACTAAAGGGGTTAGACGGCGGAGCTTATTATCTAAGAGTTTTGCCTATCTACGACAGCCAGTCACTTACAATATCTAGCCCTGATCCTACTGATGTCTCTAAACTATCTGGTACTTTTAACGGAGATCAGATACAGGTAGATTCTACCGGAAGAGCCGGTACTGTACTCCGCCGAATCAGAGCATACGTACCCATACAACCGTCTGGTAGCTACCCAGATTTTGCTATCCAATCGACAACATCTATTTGTAAAGAGTTTGATTATATCCCCGGCTCATCTACCCCGGTCCCTCCTCCGCCAGGTATCTCCTATTATGGTACTGATGGCTGCGCGTACCCTTAATGCGCCACTAGCCGTGTCGATGAAATTTTTGGTGAACGCTCTTTAGGTGGGGATCGGTCACGTGTGTATAGATCTGAGTTGTTGCGATATTACTATGGCCCAGCATGGCCTGAACGCTTCTCAGATCAGCTCCGTTCATGATTAAATCGGTTGCGAAGCTGTGCCTTAGGGTATGAGGTGACACATGCTTAGTTATGCCAGCTAGAAGGGCATAACGGCCAACTAGACGCTGAATGCTTCTCGCCGTCAATCTGTGATAATTACCGCTTAAATCCACTTGCTTGCGACCACTGTATCTAATAAATAATGGTCTAGTGGTGTCTTTACGCATATCGAGGTATTTTTGTATCCAGTCAGCGGCCTCTTGGCTTATAAATATCGGACGATCCTTTTGGCCTTTGCCACGAACCATAAACTCACGACGCTTTAAATTGATATGATCCTTATCTAATCCCACCAATTCTGAAACTCTAAGCCCGCTTGAAAAAAGCAGCTCGAGTATAGCTCGATCCCTCAACCCAGATATTTTATTGATATCAGGTTGCTTAAATACACGTTCCAGCTCTTCTGGGCTTAGAAAGGAAACTTGTTTACGCACGGTTCTCGCAAGCTCGACTTTATCTGGCGGCATACAACTAATATCGCGTTTTGAACAAAACTTAAGAAAACTTCTTAAAGCAATCAGGTGATAATTTTGAGTAGACTTTTGCAGTTCATCGCTAACGTTAGTGCCCAATCTATTAAGCCAAAGTCGCCACTTGCGAACTAGCTCCGGGTCAATTGCCGACACTTTAATATCGCCGGCAAAGTCGGACAAGCGAGTTAAATAATGATCATAATTGGAGATCGTCTTTTGTGATCTGTTTTGTTCAATTTCCAAGTATTCTAGGAAGTCGGTTTTAGCTTTAGCGAATTGCACATAGAGATTATAACATTTTGCGACATCTAGTTATCTTCAATTAACCTATGTCATCTGGTACAATTACAGTAAATTAAATAAGGGAAATACATGGAAAGAACTTTTGTCATTCTGAAGCCTGATGCTCTACAAAGAGCAATTTCTGGAGAAATTGTCAGTCGTTTCGAGCGTGTGGGTCTAAAGATCATCGCCTTAAAGATGGTTCACCCGGATAAGGACCACTATTATCATCACTATGAGAACATCGGGAAGATGGTTTCTCGAAGAGGTCAGAGCGCGTTTGATGTGACACTTGATTTTATGCAAATTGGTCCAGTAATCGTGATGGTTTTAGAAGGAGTAGAGGCTATAAGTTTAGTCCGAAAGATGGTCGGTACCACCGAACCCAAGAGCGCATTGCCGGGGACAGTCAGAGGAGATTATGCACATATAAGCTTTGACTATGCTAATAGTGAAGGTGTAACAATACCTAATCTTGTACATGCTTCGGGCGATAAAGCTGATGCCGATAAGGAGATAGCTCACTGGTTTTCTAAAGATGAGATCTTTGATTACGACACAGTCCATAGTAAGTACACGATAGTTAATATGACTAATAAGAAATAAATTTGCGCCCCTGTAGTTCAATGGATAAAACAACTCCGTCCTAAGGAGAAGCTCCACGTTCGAATCGTGGTGGGGGCACCAATTGATATCTAACTAGTTTTTCAATCATTTTATAGGTTACAATAACGGCTATGGCTACAAAGTATTTTGCTGATCAATTCGATGACGAGGAGGTGTTGTTTGTCTTTAGAAAACACCCAATTGTTATGCGAAAAGGTTTAGTCTTTGGTATGTTAGCTATATTGGTTGGTTTGTTGCCGGCCGCCATAAAACCAAGTTTGGGTTTTGGCTGGTTCTTTGGAGGGGTAGGAGCTGGTTTTCTATTAGGCATTCTGATAATGCTGCCTTATTGGATAACTTGGCACTATAGCGTATTCATCGTTACAGATAAGCGGCTTATTCAGATAACTCAAAAGGGCTTCCTGCATCGAGCAGTAGTTGACATGGGCTTAAACCAAATACAGATGATCAACTATCAAATCGCCGGTCTCGAGGAAACTTTACTGGGTTTTGGTACAATAGTTATGCAAACATTTGTAGGAGACTTGGTTATTCATACGGTTCATCATCCCGCTAAGATCCAAAAGAAATTACTAGAAATATTAAGAGAGAGGGGAATAGTAGCTAATCAGTTTCCAGCGATGGAAGACGATGTGGAGAATGCTGACCTTGAGCAAGAGAATGAAGCATAACGCAAAAAAAATATTATCCAAGATACCAGTCCGTCGAAAAAAGAAAGATGTAGCTGCGAGATTCGATGAGGCGGTTCAAAATCTACCAAAAATTACTAACGATACGGTCTCGGAACACCGTGAAGAAGTCCTGTCCACTGCGCGCAAGTATATATATCCACTTCAACATTCAAAACATCGTATAGTTGTTATATCAACCATATTATTTACGCTAGTCGTGCTATTGTTCTTTTCTTATTGCGGACTGGCTCTCTATAGATTCCAGTCTAATTCTGGGTTTATCTATGGGGTTACACAAGTCATACCTTTCCCGATAGCAAAGGCTGGCCCAAGCTATGTATCTTATGATAGCTATCTCTTTGAACTTAGGCATTACACGCACTACTATCAAACTCAGCAAGGCATTAACTTTAATAGCCCAGCAGGTAAGGACCAGCTCAACAGCTTTAAGCATCAGGCATTACGGGAGGTGATTGCAGACGCATTTGTTAAGCAATTAGCTAGTAGAAACAATGTATCGGTCTCTAGCCAACAGCTAAATAACGAAGTTGATCTAATACGCTACCAAGACGGATTAAGTAATAATGAAAAAGAATTTGAGGACGTACTAAGCCAATTTTGGGGATGGACGGTGGCTGATTTTAAGCAAGAACTAAAACAACAACTCCTAAGCCAGGATGTAGTAGCAAAATTAGATACAGCGACCAATCAACGCGCTCAGTCAGTTTTGGCGGCTCTTCAAAACGGGGCAGACTTCGGGACACTGGCTGGTGAGTACTCTGATGACACAACGACCAAGAGCAACGGAGGCCAATTCAGCTTCTTGATCACCCAAACAACGCGCAACCTCTCTCCGCAGACCCTAAACACTATTTTGAATCTTAAACCAGGTCAGATATCTGGGATAATTAATATCGGTAATGCACTAGAAATAGATAAGGTGATATCTACTACCAACGGAAACATACAAGCCGCTCATATATTGTTTAATTTTAATAGCATCAATACTTACTTACAGCCCCTAGAGGCTAAAGAAAAAATCCATACCTATATAAAGCTTCCCGCTTAGTTAAGTTTGATTTTTACGGGTTAGGCTGATATGATGACCTCTGTTCTAGGCTTCATTATTTATACTATGGGCTCGTGGTGTAGTGGCCTAACATGCCTCCCTGTCACGGAGGAGATCGCCGGTTCAAATCCGGTCGAGCCCGCCAATCTGCATTTTGAGAGCACTCTGCGATTACATCAAAGGGTGCTTTTAGATTAGAAACGAGCTTTTTATCGTGTATTTCCAAGTTAGATAGTAGAAACCGCAATAGCTTTGATTTTAAGGCTGCTTTCGAACTTTGGAACAACTTAGGGGCTTTTGCAGCTATCTCTAACAGATACGAGCTGGTCAACATAAAGGATTTGTCGTTATGCGTTAGGCTCATTAGCTGCTCGTCTAATTGCTCTTGCCGAGCCTTATAGTCTTTAACATATTCGTCATAGTCAGTGAGAGTAATACGCCCGTCGAGCCTGTCCTCGTATAAAACACGCAGCTTTTTCTGTATTGTGTCGTATTCGGCACGGGTTTGTTCTATGGCGTTGGCGTAGTAAAGCTGCTGGTTATCGTGGTGCTTACGCAGCTCGTCAATCACATAACTGATTATGTCCTCGTTCATTTCCAGCTTGCCGACAAGCTCGGCTATCTGTGGCACAAGCTCACTTTCTTTGATATGCACCTGTTTGCACGGACCTTTGCCCTTGCTGCAATGCATATAAACCTTACCTTTGGCCGTATAGGACGACACACTACAACCGCAACTACCGCATTTGAGCAGCCCGTTAAACGTGTAATCGGTAGCTTGGGTCTTAGTTTTGTTATTGGTGCGTTGGTCATTTACTGCTTGCACTTTATCGTATAGCTTACGGCTGATAAGCGGTTCATATTTGTGTGTGTAGAGTTTGTTGCTATATCGCATAACGCCGTGATAGAACGGGTTTTTAAGTATCTGCTCGACGTGGCGTTGGCACATCAGGTTTTGCTTTGGCGTATTGTTCCGTAAGCCTTGCTCACGCAACTCGGCGGCAATGGCACGATATGGCTTACCAAGTGACCGCATTTGAAAGGCTTTAATTATATACGGTGCTCTGGCAGCGTCTTGCACAATGGTCGTTTCTTTATCGCTAATACGCTGATTAAGATAGCCAATGGGTGCTTTACCAGGCCACTCGCCGTCATGTAGCTTTTGCTCAAAGCGACGCTTCACGTTATCTCTAATGCTGTCGGAGTAGTATTTTGCCAGCACAACTCCAATACCGAGCCTAAACAAGTCGGACGCTGGCGAGTTTTTGTGAACAAACAAATTGTCCGACGGAAAGTGTAACTCTATTTTGCCAGCCTCACGCAGCTTGTTCAGTGCTTTTACCTCGTTTTGGTGCAAGTCACGGCTAAAGCGGTCTATCTTGTCAAAGACGACAATGCTTTCTGCTGGATATGCCTGAATTGCTTTTACAATCTCTGCAAACTCGGTTCGAGTGTCCTTGTAGGCTGTTTCGTCAAACTCAAATAACTCGTAATCATAGCCTTGCTGCTCGGCGTATGCCTTAATTCGCATTACCTGGGCAGGTAAGGCTTGGCGTTGGTCTACGTCCGATACTCTGGCTATCAAAAATGCTTTAGTTTTCATATGTGTCCCTTCTCTTTAATTATATAACATTTAGTAACAACAAGTAACAATTATAAATTGCCCTTAATCTGGTCCATGTGGGTAGGTTCAAACTGCTCAAGCATTGTATTTATGCCGAGTATTGTTTTGTATTGAACCTTTTTAGGCTGCTTAGTAAGCGGCTTTAGCCTGGACCAAGCGTGTTTGCCAAAACGGTCCTCAAACATTGTCCTAACGTGCCGCTGCTCACTCTTGGTTAGGAGCAACATCATACCGAGCCGTGCGGCTGCCTGTGTTGGCCCTGTAAGCCCATCTGACTGCAATATGTTGGCCAGCAGCTTGTCGGGGTCGTCGGTATCTAGTGCTAGCTTTGGTAAGTTGCTAAAAAAGTTTTGCCAGTGGTGTTGCAGCAGTGCCTTTGACAGGGTGACAGAGTAAACGCTCTTAAAGGTTAATGGTTTATCAAAACCGACGGCTGCTAAAGCGTCTGTAATCTTTCTTTTGCCATTTAGCCTTACCTCATACCGCATAACTGCAACGGGCTGTTGCCGAGCTAACTGGTCTAGCAAGTCGAGCTGCACAAAGTTATCTTTTTCTTGTGCTCGCTTTTCGCTGGTCTTGGCTTGCCGCAAGTCTGCCAGCTTGTCGTAAATAGCAATGTCTAACGAGTTAGTATGGACGTGTAACACATAACCGCCATTACGAAAGTTAGTATCTTGCACGTCGTAGGTTTTGCTTATATCAGCGGTGCGTAACATTTGCAGAACAGCCGAGCAGGACGTGTAATCGTTAAACACAAAGTTTTTGCTGTAATGCAAAGCCCGAACATCTGCCGTTTCAAGCTGTTTTGTAAAAAGCCAAACGCCCATTTCTTTAAGCGTTTCCTGTAACTGCTTAATGACCAGGTTATAGTCTGCGTCGGTTAGCTCATCAAAGTTGTTGCCAAACGCAATCTTAGGCAGAGACAGCTCAATCGCAAGTTCATAGGCAGCTCGTTTGTAGCCTCTTGGTCGCTGGGTATATGTCAGGCGAGGCTGGTATTTACCGAGCTTTTTAAACGCTGCCGATGGGTTAGCAACAGCCTTAAAGTAGCCATAGTAGTCGGGTCTACAAGCGTCAAGCGTCGGCTGAAAGTTGGCCCGTGAGTAAAGCGGTTTGTCCATTTTTATCACTAGCTTTATGGTGTCTATCATTTTCATCACGTCCTTTAAAAAGTTGTTGGCACTTTTCAATCACTGCTTGCTCAATCAGCTTGCCAACGTCCCTGTTTATAGGGTGGTAGAGGTTTAACTCTTTGTTGCCGAGCTTTTTGGTCGGGTATGTAATCCGAAGCGTGCCGTCTAAGCGGCTATGTACGCCAATAGAGCCGAGGTAGAGGCTGTCATCTATGACTACGCTGGCAAACGCTACTAAACCGTTATTTGGCTTTACAGGCACTACGTTTACCTCGCTAACTAACATTGCAATCCTCTTGGCACTCTGGCGTTTTGCACGGGCCTTCAAGTAGCAAGCTAATGTAGGCTCTTATTGCTCGCATTTGTTTATGGTCTAGCTCGCTGATTAACGACCTAATATGGTTTGAGGTTGCTTGGCTGCCGATAATGGCTCGCAAATAACCCTCTGCTTCTTTAGCAATCTGCTCAACCTCATCTATTTCGGCGTTCCAAATAATCATCTTGGCAGCTTGTAGGCGGCACTCATTGCACCAGGCTAAAACCGTGTCAGCTATTGCTTGTTTGCTCTCATCGCTCATTTTCATCAATCCTTTCTTGCTCTTTAAGTTCCAGGTCCATTTCAATTAGCACGTCAAAGTAGCCAACTAAGTTGGCTGTTGCCAGTTCGTCTCGACCAAGCTCGGCAATAAAGTCTTGCAAAGCGACGGGGTTAGGTTGCTGGTTACTTTGGTGCATAGTAACCATTAAGACGACCCTGTCGTTTAACAGAGTTTAAACTGGTGGAAAACTACGTTTTTACAGATTAGAGAGGTAGTTTGGATTTATATAGACCCTGTAATCCAAGAGCACAAAAAACTCGACCATTTGACCTTTTGTAGCAACGGCTATTTTGCCGTTTAAGGCCGTGATGTAACCTTTGATAATGCTATTAAACTGTTCTTCATTGCCGTCCATATCAAGCCGCATACCAAAAGCCTCAAGCATAAAGTCCGCAATGTCCCACTTTTTGACAAAGTTAGCTACTGAGCTAACAAATAAGTCCACGAACTTTGCCTGTTTTGAGCTACGTTGAACATCTACCTCATAACCTTTAAGCACTAGTTTTGAGCTTTCATATCTAAACCTTGCGTCGGCAAAGGCAATCTTTGACAGGCCACTAGGTAGCTGGTTCTTAATCAGGCTCTTTACCTTTGCCAACTCGCTGCGGGTGGCGTGTAATTCGGTAAACAGTAGGTCGAGCTTTGCCGTGCTTATAAGCTGGTAATCGTCGTTAATCCGCTTTGTGCGGCTGGTATCGCTAACAATGGCAACATTGCCGTCACGGTCAATAACATCTATCACATCAACGTCAATTACCTCTGTTGGCGTAAACCGTGCCAGGCTCATACCGAGTGAGGCTATATCAACACTAAGAGCCTTAATAATCCTGTCGCTAAAGAGTTGCATATCGGCAAACAGGCTGCGGGTTATATTGGTGGCATTTATGGCTTGAGCAAATGATTGGCTGGCAAGTATACCTGTAACGGCTAGGCTTTTCTGCAAACCGACAAGCTGTCGGCTCGGTAATATAAGGTTTGAGCGTAGGGTGTCGGTAGCAAGTGCCATTTTGCTAATATCCTCTAAGATACGGCTCGTTGGTAGCATATTTATCGCCCTAAACACTGCCGTAAAGTCGTATTGTGCATTGAGACGTGACATAAGCTCGGCTGCCATTTTATCGGCCTGTTCAAGCTGCTTTAGCTGTGTTGGTGTAAGTAGATTAGGGTCTTTTTTGGCTAATTCTTGCCACTCACGCAGGGTTAAGCCTTTGTGGTATTTAGGGTTGTCAAGGTTTAAGATATGAGGCTTTGACGTAACAGTAAGCTCAACGGGCTTTGTCTCTCGTTGCTTTGGCGATGACTTACGAGCCGCTTTAGGTTGCGGCTTTTTATTGGGTTTATCAGGCTGTTTGTCGTATTTTTTCATCACGTCTTTCCAAAAACTACACTATCGCAGCTACTCACACTCTTGTATGATAATGGTATCAAGTGTGAGGTTATATGTCACAAAAAGATTTACCAGAATTGCTAACACTAAAACAGGCTTGCGAGCTATTGCAGGTGCACCCAAACACGCTGCGTAACTGGGATAAGTCTGGCACGCTCAAGGCTATTCGTATTGGTGAACGTGGTTTACGACGCTACAGAAAAGCTGATTTATTAAAGTTTACGGAACATAAAAAATGAAACTTATAGACACAAAGCCAGGCGAGTTAAAAGCAAAACTTGATAAATATCTATCCCAGGATAGCAAATATAAAGCAGTTTTTGAGTATACAAAAAAGCGATTTGATGAGGCTGGACATTTACCTGCTCACAACTGGGCACACGCTTATCGGGACACTCTTAATGCTATTGTTGTTGGCGAAGCAGAAGGTGCAGACATGGCCATTGTGCTACCAGCAATAACAATGCACGATATAGGCTTTCTGTATGGTGCTACTGGTAGGACGCACGGGGCTGTTGGTGCAGACAAACTAGCAGAGTATTTGCAGGAAGGCGGCATTGAGTACCCGCAAGACACAGTCGAAAAGATGGCAGACTGTATCCGCACGCACAAAGGTAGTATGCACAACGAAAAACCAGAAAGCCTAGAAGCAAAAACTGTTGCTGACGCAGATTTGCTTGAAAAGTTTGGTCCGTTTGGTGTGTATCAAAATATCCGTACTTTTACCGAGTTTAACTGGCCGTTGGAACAATCACTTGAACGACAGACAGAGATTTTTACCCTTACCCTTGAGACCGAGACTGGTAAACGGCTTGCCGAACCAGGTAGACAATTTGTCGCTAACTTTTATAAAGAATTGGCCGAAGCATACGAGCCATATCAGGAGCAAAATAATGTCGGATACTGAACAAATCAACCAACTACTTAATGCAGCTAAGACCACACTAGACTTTGGCGATAACCAAAACCATACAGTTGCAGCCGCAGTCTTATCAGATACGGGCAAGGTTTATACTGGGTTAAACCTATTTCATTTTACAGGTGGCCCGTGTGCTGAAATAGCTGCATTGACGGCGGCAATATCTGATGGGAGCAAGCAACTTTCAACCATAGTTGCCGTTGGTAATAACAATCGTGGTGTCCTTGCACCTTGTGGTCGCTGCCGACAGGTGCTTTTTGACTACTATCCAGCCATAAATGTAGTCATCAACCGTAATCAGAACCTGGTTTTAATACCAATTACAGATTTACTACCAGAGACATACGACTGGAACAAACAACAAGAGGCAGTATGAACACGATTGTAATTGGCTAGCTAAATACTGACTTGGTTGCCGTCGGCACTAAGCTGTTCATGGCCGTAGTTCTTATTTGCGTATATTAAATGTTTTACAGATACGCCACGTTGCTCTAAGGCAGGTGCTAACACTGTGCCTCTATGACATTGTTCTGGCTTGGCCTCACTACAAAGTAGGGCAATACGCTCGCCGCTTTCAGCTCTGCCTTTTAATTCGTCTTGTGTCTCGTCAAAGAGTACGTTGCCAGCTAGGCCGCCAAGATTATGCCCACGAAGCTCGTAGTTGATGTCCATACTAGCAAGGTGTCTGGCTAACTGTTCGACGTTAAAGTGTCGCCAACGACTTCGGGGCTTGGTTCGGCAGTCCACAACGGTCTGAATGTTAACGGTTTGCAGTAAGCTAATAAAAGTACAAATATCTCGGTTAGAATGGCCTATAGTCCAGATAACTGCCATGTCGGGCTGCTCTTTTGTATCAATTAGAGCGTCACTTATCATAGAGTTCATGATTTAATTATAACAAAATAACAGAGGTAAAGCAATATCAATGAGACTTATAAGTAGCATTATTACAAACATCATGATAATGTTTTAGTAATGGCACGAACTAGCATATTACAAAGGTTAGGCACGAACGTTCAGCAATACCGTAAGCAAGCTGGATTAACACAGGTGCAGCTAGGCAGTGCGACTGGCTTAGATAGAGGCTATATCTCTGGTGTTGAGCGAGCGGCACGCAATCCCTCTATTAAGACCCTTGAGAAAATAGCGAAGGTTCTGAAAGTCAAAGTTTCTGATTTAACGGTAGGCTTATAGCTACTAAGCTCTAATACCGAAAGAATGGCAGCTCAACTCTTAGTTGTAACGTGTCAGCTAGACTTAGGGGACTAACCACTCGCCAGTGCTGCCAGAGAAGCCGCTGCTAGGAGTAAACTGTACCTTGCTGGTGGTTATAGCGTCTGGAAGCTGGAAATTAACACAGCCTGTTGTTGATTCGCCAGGAGCTAGTGTGAAGCTACCATTACTGAAATCGGTACACTCTGAGACACTATTGTAATCATCAGTATATGACTGGTTATCAGAACCAATAATAGTTACGTCATTATCGGCGTCATCATTGACGGCCGCTGTACCATTGTTTACGATTTTAAGCTCAACAGCAACGAAGCGTTTACCAGCATCAGGTGTAGTATATTGGTCAGCACCGCTAGCTGGGTCAATAACCTGTTGTAACGTGACAGCATAACCCTTACTGCCGCCGATATTTTCTGTTGCTCCAACGTGGGCTGTAGCAGTAGATGAACTTGATTTGCTACTACTAGCCTTATTAGTAGTTGTCGCTGTAGTCGTAACGGTAGGTTTATTACCACCGTTAGCAATTACAGCAATGATTATTAAAATTACTATTACACCAAAAACTGTCAGTACCTTGTGTCGGCCAAAGAAGCCTTTTTCCTTGTTGCTCACTATAAACTCCTAGTTTACTTTATATCTGTAAAGATAGCACAATAAGTAACAAAAATAAACAATTAGTTTATGTAACTATCTGTTTATAATTCTTACCCTAAGTGCATGAGCACTGCACAAGAACAAAAGTTGATGAAAGCCTTTGGCAAACGAGTTGCAGAGGTTCGTAAAAGTCGTGGCGTTACCCAACAGCAGTTGGCCGAACGGATAAGTATGAGCGTAGTGGCGATTGCTTATATTGAAACTGGCAAGCGTTGGGCAAGGCTTGGCACACTAAACAAGATTGCTAATAGCCTAAGAGTTGATGTAGCCGATTTATTTAAAGGTTTATAAACTGTCTATTAGTGCAGTATCATTAGCTAATGGACACTAAAATAGCTCGTATTGGTATCGGTGTATTTATTTTTAAAGACGGAAAGTTCCTTATGGGCCGTCGTAAAGGTTCGCACGGCGACGGCCATTGGAGTATACCTGGCGGCCACTTAGAGTTTGGCGAGACATTTGAGGACACTGCCAGTCGAGAGGTGCTTGAGGAAACAGGATTAGAGATAAGGAACGTGCGGTTTGGTGCTGTTACCAACGACTACTTTAAAGACGAGGGTAAGCATTACGTTACAATCTGGGTGCTTAGTGATTGGGCTAGCGGCAAAGAGCAGCTGACCGAACCCGATAAGTTTATAGAAATGCAATGGCGTGACTTTGATAATTTACCTACGCCACTATTTTTGCCCTGGCAGCAGCTACTAAGCTCACAGTTTATTGACGCTATGAAACAGGAACTTACTAACTCGCACTAAACGATAGGGCAAGGTCAGGTTCGTACAGTTGTATTGCGTCGGCCAAATCGTCAATCTCATAACTCTCGAAGTTTTTAGCAGAAGTTCGCAATGTTTGTACCAGTCCCCGCCAAGCATAAGCATTATCTTCTGGTATCATTAAGCTATGAACAATGAATATGAATCTTTGATAGATGCAGCAACTGAACTATCTTTGGCAAAACAGCTCACGGATGAAGCGACCAGTGGTTATGCTGGCGCAGCCTTAATTGCCGATAATGGGAAAGTTTATACCGGCAAGAGCCTGAGTGGAACTTGTGGTATTAGCTTTTGCGGTGAAGTTAATGCAGTCATGGACATGCTAAAAGAGGGTGTCACTCATATTAAAGCGATTGTCACCGTAAGTAATGTCAAGCTCCCTTTTTCTGCAACACCTTGTCTGAACTATCTGCTTAGTTGAGCGAGGCGGCGTAAGCCGCCGGACTCATGCCCAGGCTGGTATGGATGCGCTTGGTATTGTAATAGTGGATCTGCAGAGCAATAGCTTC
>DATKHB010000028.1:0-33076 GCA_035510455.1 Saccharimonadales bacterium (SeqCode)
TCTATTAGGCAAGAGAGGCAATCCACGAGTCGGTACGTTTGAATATGCGTTTACTGGCTTAATTAAGTGCGGGGTATGTGGTTGCAGTATTATCGCCAAGAATAGAACTAAGTATCTCAAGACTGAGGGTCGAACCGTAACTTACGTCCATTACTACTGCACCAGAAAAAGCCTTGCTAGACCGTGTAATCAGCGTATATACACGCGTGTTGAGGTCATTGAAGCTGAAATAGACGCTGAGTTGTCGAAATATACCATATTGCCTGAGTTCAGAGACTTAGCTATAAAAATATTACGCCGTAAGCATGAAGTCGAAGTAAAAGACCGCAAGAGCATTTATGAAATGCAACAGAAGAAACATAATGATGTACAGGAGCGACTCGATAAGCTAGTTGATATGCGAACAGGCGGTCTTATAGATGATACAGAGTACAAACAACAGAAAGAGCGTCTAAAACAAGAGATATCTGAAGTGAAGGAATCTTTGCAGGGTACCGAACAAAGAGCAGAAAGCTGGTTAGAACTCACAGAGAAGGCTTTTGACTTTGCGACCTATGCTCGAATAAGGTTCAAGGACGGTGATATTAAGACAAAAAGAGAGATACTGACAACTCTAGGGCAGAATTTAATACTGAAAGACAACAAGTTACAGATAACACCGAATGAATGGCTTATCCCTATTGGTGAAGCTTATCCTGCGTTAGAGAAAGAGTACCTCAAGGTCCGAACCACGAAAAAAGCCTCATCTAAAGTGTTAAATGAGGCAAATGAACGTATTTTTGAATCTTGGAGGGCCATCTGGGACTCGAACTAATCTTTCGCGCTGATTGTCGCAGAACAGTTGTTATTTAATTCGATTTTTAATAAGTTCCTCGGCAACCTTGGGATTTACTTGTCCCTTAGACTCCTTCATAACTTGGCCGACCAAGAATCCAACAGCCTTTAACTGGCCACTTTTTATGTCGTCTACAGCTTTAGGATTGAGATCGATGACTTTGGTTATAATTTTACCGATCTCATCTTCGTCTGATGACTGAATATAGCCATTGTCTCTAGCGTAGACCTCGATATCACCTGGCGTTTGAGATATTGTCAGTAAATGACTAATCAGTTCTTTAGCCCTGGTCGAACTAAGTTGACCATCTTTAACTAGTTTGTAGACCGCCAGATAAATGTTTTCTCGGTTAATTTCACGGTGATTGCTGATTTTATCCCTAACTAATGGTATGTCGATATTCACCATCCAATTAACAAGTGTCTTAATAAAGTCCTCGTCTTCAAGGTGTTTTTGGACCAACTGCAGGTATTGCTCGTCAATTAGCTCGATATGGGCATCTAATAAGGTTTCTATGTGCGAGTTATCAATCCCAAAATCAGTCAGTCTTTTGCGCCACTCATTTGGCAACACTGGCATTTGCTTGACTAGAGAATTGATGTAGCTATCCTCTATTAACACCGGTGGCAAATCAGAATCAGGGAAGTAGCGGTATTCTTGAGCTTCTTCTTTGCTGCGTTGAGAAAAAGTCTTTTGCTTGGCATCATCCCAGCCACGAGTTTCTTGCTTGATTGCACCGCCTTTTTCCAGAAGCTCAATCTGTCTATTTATCTCGAACTCGGTAGCCTTCTCAACCGCTCGAAAGGAGTTAAGATTCTTAGTTTCGGAACGCGTGCCTAGCCTGCCGGGGTCCTTGGAAACACTGACGTTTACGTCAAAACGCATATTCCCATAAAATAAATTTGCATCTGATACGTTAGCATATTTCATCGTCAAATATAACTCTCTGGCATAGGCCTTCGCACCAGCCGGAGAGTGCATATCGGGCTCAGATACTATCTCTATAAGCGGAGTACCGGCTCGGTTTAGATCAACTAGGCTATAGTCCTTGCCTTTAGGGTGAGTATTCTTCCCGGCATCCTCTTCCAAATGAGCGCGCGTAATCCTAATCTTGTTCGATTTACCGTCCACCGTTATTTCAACCAAACCCCCAACAACAATCGGTTGCTCAAACTGCGTAATCTGATAACCTTTAGGTAAATCTGGATAAAAGTAGTGCTTTCGGTCAAAACGGCTAAATTTTTGGGGCTTGGTGTTTAGAGCCAAACCAGCAATACTGGCCAATCGGACGGCTTCTTCATTAAGTACCGGTAGAGCGCCGGGCAAACCAAAACAAATGTGGCTAACTAGCGTGTTAGGTTCGGCGTCGCGGGCATCGTTAGCTACCGAGGAGAATAACTTGGTCTTAGTTTTTAGCTGAACGTGACATTCGATACCAATCGATGGTCTATAGCGTTTTCTGACTTCCTGCTCGATCATCATAATGCGTGTAAATCTTTTAATGCCTGCCTGATACCCATAAGGGCGTCCTGTACGTCACGTTTTTTTAACTTGAATTCTTCATGGACGACTTTATTACGCAGCTTGTGCCCATACCACACACTATCGTTGTCCGACAGAGTCCTTTGGGCAGACATTAGTCTCTCACCCATCGTCTTACCTTTAAAATGGCTCTTTCTAAGGGCCTGGTCCAATAATTTGTCAGCATCAATTACGGCCATCGGCCAAGTGTCCTTCTCACCGCAGAATTTCTGTAGCTCACGCCACTTGGTGCGAAAATATACCGGGTCAATCTTCTGGCGACGACGCTGCAGTCTCTCGATGGTAAAAAGTGCCATAACTATAACAGCTACGGCGATAACTAGATCATAAAGTGAACTGTTCATCTCAATACCCCCTCAACCGCTTTAGCTAGGTTTAACAAGGCGCGATCGGCTCTTTGGGGGGCAATTAATTGTAGCCCAACGGGCAGATTATCCAAGTCCCCGGCTGGTAAACTAATTGCCGGTACACCAACTAAATTAGCGGCTACAGTCATTATATCTAATAAGTACATCTTTAGGGGATCGTCAGTCTTTTCTCCGATTCTAAACGCCGTCATCGGAGCAGTGGGGCCGACTAGAAAATCAACTTCTTCAAATACTTCGTTAAATTCATTGATTAATTTGGTCCGAACCGTTTGAGCCTTTAAATAATAGGCATCATAATAGCCGCTACTAAGCACATAAGTACCAATCATAATCCGTCTTTTGGCTTCATCGCCAAAACCAATTGACCGCGTTTTTAGGTACGACTCGTCAAGAGTTTTAGCGTCTTTAAAGCTATATGGAAATCTTTGGCCATCGTATCGGCTTAGATTACTACTAAGCTCAGCTGGACAGATAATATAATACGCGGCTAGTGCTAGCGGTAATGACGGTATGCTGATTTCAGATATACGAGCGCCAGCTTTTTCGAGTTTAGATACGGCTTCAGTTATAAGTTTTTGAATCCTAGGGTCAAGATCACCACTCATATACTCCTTAACGACTCCGATTTTCTTGCCCTTTATGTCGGCTACTAAATTAGTATAGCCTTTTTTATCTCGGTTGATTGTGGTGCTGTCTAGGTCATCACGGCCAGCAATTATATCAAGTATCGTCCCGGCGTCATCAACACTGTTGGTTAGAGGGCCAACGATATCAAGGCTGCTGGCCATGGCGACTATCCCGCTCCGCGACACAAGACCATACGTCGGTTTGTAGCCCACGCAGCCACAGAAGCTGGCCGGGAGCCTCACGGACCCGCCAGTGTCAGTTCCAAGCGCAAACGGAGCCATACCAAGAACAACCGCCGCCGCTGAGCCTCCAGAGCTACCTCCGGGTACGCGGGATTTATCATGAGGATTTTTGGTAACCATAAAATCGCTGTTTTCGGTACTGGTCCCATGAGCAAAGGCATCAAGGTTGGCTTTAGCAACGCAGATCGCCCCCTCAGCCTCAAGTTTCTCTATAACAGTTGACTGATAAGGAGCTTCGAAACCCTTTAGGATATTACTCGCAGCAGTCGTGTCCGCCCCAAAGGCCAGGAAATTATCTTTAGCTATAAACGGTATCCCAGCTAGCTTACCAGCTGACTGCTTATTTTTGATCTTGCTGTCGATTTCCTTGGCTCGTGATTTGGCTCTTTTCTCAGTGGTAGCGATTATTGCCCGGTAGTCTGAGTTTTTTTCGATTTCGTCGAGCGAACGTTCCACCAGCTCACTAGCCGATGTTTTACCGGTTGAGATCTCTTCTCTCAATTGATCTATCGAAGGCCAGCTGGTCATTCTAGTATTCGCTTAACTTTAATCTGGTTGCCTTCAAGCTCAGGGACGTTCGAAAGCAGAGTTTTTGCCTCGTAACCATAGCCCTTTATTTCATCCTTGCGAAAGACATTAGTTAGGCCAGTGACTTGGTTGGTCGGCTTCAGGTTGGTTGTATCAACTTTTTGAAGCTGTTCAACGTAATCCAAAATATCGCTCAGTTCAATAACATACTTATCAATTTCATCGTTGGTCAAACTCAGTTGTGCTAGCTGAGCCAATTTCAAGACATCCTCGCGACGTAATTTTGCCATTTTTAACAGTATAGCAGAGCTTTAGGCTGAAATATATTTGCAAAGATGAATCGCTAAGGATAGGATAAGGGCAAGCGTTTATCGCTATAAGGCAAAAATCAATATGCTACTCCAGGCTGGCGAAAGAAACTCTGCCGACTTATTGTTAGGCCGTGACGGATTCGCGTTTAATTTTACCGGTAGCACAGAGGGTCAGGTTGAATTCCAGACTGAAGTAAAAAAGATAAGGGCTTCTATTGGCGGTACAGCCGTGATCGGGTTTTTAGAGCAACCACTGGAAGACCACGACACTACGATTAATGTTATCTTCCCTGGTTTATTTGGACCAGCATCTAGCTACCGTCGCTTCAGCCATGCCCTTGCCAGAAGAGGACTCGAAGTGCTTGTCGTTAGCTCGCCGAGCTCTCAAGGCCTTATAAGAGACCTGCATCCCAGTAGTTTCACCGAGCCTGAAAGACTTCATATAGACTCGGGTGAAGCTTTGTTAGACGAAATTGACGCGGAGAAATTTAGAGAGTTTGGGCATTCGTGGGGCGGTACTCATGCTATAGGCCTTGCCCTTAGAAGACCAGAGCAAACCAAATCTGTGGTGCTTTTTGGGTCGTCGGCGCTTTTCCCTCATAAACGAAGAGAATTGGCTCGTCGCAGTCCAGGCTTTACCGTTAACGAGGGTAGAGAGTTTGCTCTGCAGACCCTAGCCGAAGGGGACTTTGAAGTGGTGAAGGATGGTGTTGAATGTGCTCTTAGTAATCTAGGTAGAGTTCTCGCTGAAACTTGGCGCGCCGGTAGCGGCCGAAGACTTATGCCGCAAGTTTTACGATTAGAAAGTTCTGGCGTGCAATCCTACGCCTTACTGCCCGAGGAAGACAGCCTTTTCCTGACACGCAGGGTGATACCTTACATTGAGGGTGTTTTGGGCTATGAGATAGTCCCCGACGCAAATCACCTAGCTCCACAATTACAGCCAGAATTAACTGCCGAAGCCTTTGTCCGGACGTTCCATAAATTAGAAGACGTTTTGCCACTAGCCAGTTAGAGTTTTTTCTTAATGTCGGCAATGATATCACGTAGCTCGGCTGCTTGTTCAAACTGCAAGTTAGCCGAAGCTAGATCCATCTGAGAAGTCAGGTCCTTAATGAGCATTTTGTATTCATCTTTAGGGATCTTATTGAGATTGAGCTTGGCCGATTTAGCTTCTTCTGGCAGATCAGGGCGCATACCTTTATCGACACCCTTCGTTATACCCTTAGCCGTAATGTGATGGTCTTTGTTATATTGTTCCTGAATTACCCTTCGGCGATTAGTCTCATCAATCGTTCGCTGCATACTGCCAGTAATGTGATCGGCGTACATTATTACTCGACCGTCAATGTGGCGAGCAGCCCTACCGACAGTTTGGATTAACGCTGGAGCACTTCTTAAGAAGCCTTCCTTGTCGGCATCTAGTATTGCTACTAAACTTACTTCTGGCAGATCTAATCCTTCCCTTAATAGATTTATCCCGACCAGAACATCGTAAACTCCGAGTCTTAAATCTCTTAAAATATCGGTTCGTTCTAATGTATCGATGTCGCTATGGATATAAGCTACTTTGATGTCGATTTCCTTTAGATATTCAGCTAAATCCTCAGACATACGCTTTGTAAGAGTAGTTACTAGCACGCGTTGGTGTTTTTTAACCGTTGACCTAATCTCTTCGATTAGGCTATCGACCTGGTGCTCAACCGGCTTAATCTCAATCAAGGGATCAATAAGACCAGTTGGTCGGATTATCTGCTCGGTTGGTTTAGGAGAACGGCTGAGCTCATACTCCGACGGTGTAGCACTGACATAAATAATCTCATTAACGTGCCTTTCGTACTCGCTAAAAGTCAGTGGGCGATTGTCCAGTGCGCTAGGAAGCCGAAAGCCATAGTCCACCAGAACTTCTTTTCGGGCACGGTCGCCGTTATACATACCCCTTAGCTGGGGGATAGTCATGTGCGATTCATCCACAAACAGCAAATAATCATCAGGGAAATAATCTAGTAAAGTTGCCGGTTGCTCTCCCGGTTCGCGGTTAGTAAGATAGCGGCTGTAGTTCTCAATCCCTTTAACAAAGCCGGTTTCTTCTAGCATCTCTAAATCAAATTTTGTTCTTTGTTCCAGACGCTGCGCTTCGAGGAGTTTACCTTCTTTTCTAAAGTAAGCCAGTCTGTGCCCCAATTCTTCCTGGATCTTTCCGAGTGCCACCTTGAGCTTTTCGTGAGGTGTAACGTAGTGACTGCTCGGAAAAATGGTTAAACTAGTAGGCTGCCCAAGTATCTCCCCAGTTAGGGGATCTATTTTAGTTATTTTTTCTATCTCGTCGCCGAAAAACTCGATCCGATAAGCTAATTCTTCGCCGGCCGGAAAGACATCGACTACGTCGCCCCTAACTCGAAATGTACCCCGGTGAAAATCGATGTCGTTACGCTGATATTGGATATCCGTTAAAAGGCGCATGAATTTATCGCGTTTTTTGAGTTCTTTTGGTTTTAGCGATATCGATAAACCATCATAGTCTTCTACCGAGCCAATACCATAGATACAACTTACGCTGGCCACAATCAGTACGTCTTTTCTAGATAAAAGCGCATCGGTAGCGGCGTGACGCAATCTATCTATCTCCTCGTTAATCTGACTGTCCTTCTCGATATAGGTGTCAGTTCTTGGCATATAAGCTTCTGGCTGGTAGTAGTCGAAGTAACTAACAAAGTAATGGACAGCATTGTCTGGGAAAAAACTCTTAAACTCGGTGTAAAGTTGAGCAGCTAAGGTCTTGTTATGGCTTAGAACCAGTGTTGGTTTTTGAATTTGACTAACAATATTGGCCATAGTAAAGGTTTTGCCTGAACCGGTTACGCCCATTAAAACCTGTTCTGGCAATCCTTCTTTTAGACCGCTTACTAGTTGTTTAATAGCCATAGGCTGATCGCCAGTAGGTTTATAGCTACTTTGAAGCCGGAACTTTGTCATCATATTATTGTATCAATACCAAGACGGACTGTTGCGGAATCTATTGGTACGGTTATCCAGAGTGGGAGCCATGACCATCAGGACGCAAAAACCAATCCTGGTCATAATTTGTCAGCTGCTCGTGGATATCTTTGTATTTTTTATCAAGTTCTTCTATGACCTTGCTCACCAAACGTACTGGGTTATTATCGTAAATAACTGTGGCATCGTGCGGTGGCTCAAGGCTATCCATTAAAGATTTTATGATGTCGGCCGCGCCTCCACTGTCGACCAGTACCCCGCATGGTTTGCCAGCTTCTAGGGCTGACGTAAATTCATGCAGACTGCCAAAGCGACCGCCAATTGTTATTATGGCGTCACTTGATTGCACTAAATATAAATCGCGCCCCACGTAGTGTAGCCCTGTAAAATTCACAAAATCATAACAATCATATGGTAAACGGTACTTAAGCAAGTGCTCTCTAAGTGATGCCGCCGGCGAGAACCCAATACTCATGCCACCATGCTGCTTGGCGCCATAAGCGGCATAATAGGGCAGGCCGACGGTAGCTCCAGTAGTCAAATTCTGCCCGGCTCTAGCGATCGCTTCACCTAATTCAATGGCTAACTTATAAGACTCGCTGACCGTTTCCCCCTTCGACGCTCCGGAAACGCAGATTGAATAACGCAGCGGGCGTTTCTTAGCGGGCTCACTCACGAGACGTTCTCCACCAATGCCGGTTCGGGCTCTAACTGCGAATTCCCTAGCTGAGCGATTACTTGATCGAGATTATTTTGATTAAGGTATCTGGAGAATAGATCTCGCCAAACTTTATCTTGAACATAGTGAACGATCCGGTCAGAAAACGATAAATCATTGGTAACACAAAGCGCTACGTCTAGCATGTTAAGAGAAACTACCTGACCGTGATTAACATGCGCTAAATTAGTGGTGTCCAGCCAAAACTCCAGTGAAGGTACGGCCTTAGCCAGAGCGGCTTCGGATTTTACAAGCTGTAAATCCTCTGCCTGGACATGTGGCTCAAACAGTTCCGGAACCAACACTTTTTCCACGGCGCTATAGTAATACTGGATTACCCGCCACGGCAGGTTTTGCCCGGCTAATTGAACCGAGGTATAGGGCTCGTGTTCGCTGACCTGGGCTACTAGTTTGCCAAAATCTGGTTTTACCTGTTGAAGTTTTAGGAAAGTGCTTGAACAGCGTATAGAATTAATGTCTTCCAGCATAGTCAGTACGCTTGTTATGGCAAGCGCTGGTATTGATGCGATGACGGGTAGGATTACGACCGCGCCTAATTCTTTGAAAGATAAAGTTGCGTGTTTCTGATCTTTAGAAAATCTCTCTGCCGGTGCTTCCCAGCGTCTGGCTGACAAAAAAGTCACAGATATCTTTCTGGGTTCGAAATCGCTGGGCTTTAACTCGGAATATTGAGCCTTGAAGTTTTTGTGCCACGAGGGTGATTCGTATATTTTAGCGGCAGCGTAGAGATTAGCTATTGGTTCATGTTTTAGCATCGAGTCAACGGATCTGTAGCCGAGTTGCTTCATGGCTTTAATCGGAGCACACTTTTTTAGCAATCTCTTGGCCACGCTCAGCTTCAAGGCAAAAGTGCTTTTGGGGATATCTAATTTCGAGATAAACTGCTGAACAGATGAGAGAATTTCAACAGATGGGGCGTCTTCTTTCAGGCCTAGCTGATTACGAAAGCCGACTTCGTCTTCACTCAGCCGCTGTTTAAGGGCATGGTAGAGTTCAGAAGAGTCAGTGTCGCTGGGATCTAAGCCGAGTAATCTTAATTTTGCTCTAACTCTCTGAGATATATCAACGCTTAGATGTATATCCTCACTAGGATGTCCGCTGGCTTTCTCTAGCTGGCGCAGAGTCAACTGAAAATTGGGTTCGGGAGCAGACAAAAGTTCCGATAGCATACGAGTCATTGTTACTTTCAGATTACCACAAGCGACATATCGTAGCAAAGCTAGTGCTTAAATACGCTGAGGCTTATACCATTCGGGAGCTTTTCTAAGGTATTCGTCGAGTTCTCTTTCGCTTAGCAGACCGGCTTGACCGCCAACTTTTTGGACTACCGACATAGAGTTTATCGGCGCCCATTGCAAAGCGCCTTCAATAGTATTGCCCCTTAAAATAGCTGCCACAAAAGTCGAGGCAAAGGCATCGCCCGCTCCAGTCCGCTCGTAAGGTGGAGCAATATCCGGGTATAACGGCATTTTAAACCGGTTATCTCCTTCACTGGCATAAGCGCCGTCCGGACCGTCAGTAATCACTACTATTTTAGGGCCAAGGGCGTGCAAACGACTCAAGAGATCATTTATGTCCTCGTGGTTACCGCCGCCAACCGTAACCGCTTCTTCGCGGTTTAAAATCAGAACTTCGCTTCGTCGATAGATTCTCTGTAACCGCTCAGTGCCAGCTTCCATTTGAAATGTCCCTGGCTGAAAAGCCATCTTAACATCGGGGTTTTCATCTAGCCAGTTAGCCACTTGATCATGATAAGGAATGGCGTGTTCACTAACCGAGCTGAAATACACCCATTTTGGTTTTTCGCTGGGTCGTAAATGCGGCCAATGGTAGTCATATTCCTCGTGTTTAATAAGGATCGTTCTTTCTGCTTTGTACCAAAGGACAAAATGATAATTACTTTTCTTGCCAGGATTAATTCTTACAAACCTAGTATCAACCTTGTCCTTGCCCAAAGAATTGATGATATCCCGCCCATACTGATCGCCGCCGACGTTAGTCACGAAGCCAGTCTTTAGCCCTAGTCTGGCGAACGATACTGCAGCATTACCAGCGTTTCCGACCCCTTCAACGACCTCTCGATGATCAAACGGCAGCTTAGTCCCATAGAGCATTACCAGCCAGCTGCCTTGCTCGTTCTCGTAAGTTTGTGCTTCGTTATCAAGCAGACGAATAAAATCATCAGTGACGACATCGCCAATACTAACTATGTCGAGCAGATCATTTTGTTTTTGCCCACCGTCTTCGTTCATACTTACGCTTATCTTCCCATAACTTATAGCCTGAAATCAACCGTTGTTGGCTTTATTGTTCGAATTAAAATTTTCTAGTTTACTTTCAACAACTTCACGAATGGCACCCACTACCTTCTCGTTAACGAGTTTGGCTACTGAGTATTCATCAGGATTATCGGCTAAAGATTTTTCTAAGGCCGTACGGTAGGCGTAGCGCATGTCAGAATTTATATTTATCTTAGTTACGCCTATTTTAACGGCATTCACAAAGTAATGTCCGGGAGTGTCGCTTCCGCCGTGGAGGCTTATGTTGCAATCAATGGCCTCGCGGACTTTTTGCAGGAGTTCTAAATCTAGAATTTTAGGGACCGGATATTTACCGTGCAAATTACCAATAGCCGCGGCAAAGGTATCAATGCCGGTTGAATCTACAAAGTGTTTAGCCCCTTCTGGAGTACTAAAAGTCTTTTTGATTTCATCGTAATCAATTTTCTCAGTAAAAACATTAGATCCGCCGGCAAAATAATGCGGCTCGGCCTCAACCAGTGCGCCGGTAAACTTAGCGTAATTAACTACTTCTTTGGTAGCCGCAATTATTTCCTCATCAGTAGCATCGTGATTGGCCTGGCTGACATCAATATGTATAAACTCAAAACCGGCTTCGATGCCAAGTTTGGCAGCTTCAACTGATGGCGAGTGATCTAAGTTAACGTAAATTTCCAAACCGTACTCATGTTTGAAGTTATCAACCAAGTCACGGACATTATCGAGCCCTATCTCATCAACTTCACCCTGGCTGACCTCCACAAGGACTGGCGCTTTTTTACTGCTGGCTGCCAGCGCTACAGCCCTTAGCGTTGGTTCATCATCAAGGTTAAAGGCTCCGAAAGCAAAATGTTCAGTCCGGGCTCTTTGCATAGATAGACGAGCCTGCGCACAATTTTGGCGGATCTTATTTAGGGTTAAGGGCATGGACTTATTCTAACCGTTTATGCTTTTCTTTGTAAAACTGACTTCACTTTAAGAGAGAATGGCAAGCTAGTCTGATATGCTCGGCATCCAGCCCGAAATGCTTTAGTAGCTCATTGGGTTCACCCGATTCACCAAAACGGTCTTTCATACCGATTCGTTTCATTGGCGTAGGAAGTTCTTCGCCGAGTAGCTCAGCTATAGCGCTGCCCAACCCGCCGTTTATCTGACCTTCTTCGACGGTCACCACTTTCCCAGTTTTTCTGACGCTTTCAAGTATCGTTTCGTAGTCCAAGGGCTTAATTGTCGGAACGTGGACAACTTCAGCGCTGATACCTTCTTTTATTAGTCTCTCAGCAGCTACCAGACCCTGATAAGTCATAGTGCCAGTGGTGATGATCGATATATCTGTGCCTGGTTTATGTATATAGGCTTTGCCGATACTAAATGGCGTGTCTTTTGTAGTGATCACAGGAGTTGCCTCACGGGCCAGTCGCATATAATTAGGCCTTGAATCCTTAGCCATAGCCAGCGCTGCTCTAGAGGCCTCCAAGCTATCACAGGGGGCAATTACAACCATGTTGGGGAGTACTCTCATTAGCCCAATATCTTCCAGCATTTGATGAGTCGCGCCATCCGGCCCAACACTAATGCCAGCGTGCGAACCAATTATTTTAACTGGACGATCGTTAAGACATATAGTTGTCCGAATTTGTTCCCAGTTACGCCCAGGGCTAAAAGCCGCATAACTGCTAACGAAAGGTATCTTGCCCATGGCTGTTAGCCCAGCACCGACGGTCACTAGATTTTGCTCAGCCACTCCGATCTGGATGAACCGTTCCGGGAAAGCTTCTTTAAATAAGCTCATTTTGGTGGAGTCAGTTAAATCAGCGCAGGCCGCCACGACGTTTTTGTCCAGCTTGCCGGCTTCTAATAAACCACGACCAAAACCCTCTCTGATAGCTTCCAAGGTAATTTTTTCATCAGAGATATCTGACACTAAATTTAATCCGGGCATTTAATCGGCCTCGCTCTTAATTTTGCCACGAAGCGTTCGTAGTTCTTTTAGGGCTAGCTTAGCTTGTTCATGATCGGGCGGGATACCGTGCCAATGATAATCGTACTCCATGAAATCGACACCGTCGCCGGGTATGGTATGAGCGATAATTACAACCGGTTTCTCAACTATAGCTTTAGCCATGGCGGTAGCATTAATAATTTCCTCCATGTTGTTGCCGTTAATCTCTATTACATGCCATCCGAACGCTTCCCATTTAGCCTTTAGATCTTCTAGAGGCATAATATTTTCAGTCGGACCATCAAGTTGTATATTATTCCGATCAACAATGGCAATAATGTTGCTGAGACGATATTTAGAAGCCAACATGGCAGCTTCCCAAATATTACCCTCATCAAGTTCTCCGTCGCCGGTGATTACATAAACCCAACGATGAGTGATGTTGTCCATGCGCATCGCAAGCGTTATACCGCAAGCTTGACTAATGCCACATCCCAGTGGTCCACTGGTAGTCTCCAGGCCTGGCAACCGAACACGTTCGGGGTGGCCTTGAAGTCTCGACCCTAGCTTTCTAAGCGTCATCAGTTCCTCGACGGGGAAATAGCCGGCATGAGCCATAGTGGCATATCTAACCGGTACACAGTGTCCATTGCTTAGCAGTAATATGTCCCTCTCGCTCCAATCAGGATCTTTGGGGTTGTGTTTCAAGATATCAAAATAAAGCGCCGTAAAAATATCGGCGAGCCCTAAAGGGCCTGCCGAGTGACCGCTGCCGGCATGCTCTAGCATTTTAATAATGTCTTGGCGAATCTGGTTAGCTTTTAGTTCTAATTCTTCTATAGATAGACTGGGCATATTTAGCTACTCAACTTTGATTCTAGTGTAGCATAAGCCTCATCTGGGTTATGGGCCCGACCAATATAACTGCCGACATTCAAAACGTCAACGCCGCCATCTGCCAGTTGTCTAATATTGGTGTCATTAATACCACCGTCCCAGCCAATCTCAAGTCGTGGTTTTAGGCTTTTAAGCCGCTTTACTTTGGGAAGTAGGCTAAGATCGGCTTGCCCGCCGTAGTAGCCTAGATTGCCAGAAAATATCATTACATGATCAATAAATTCTAGAGAGGATTCGATTAAACTTGTAGGCGTGTCGGCTAAAAGTGCCACCCCGACTTCAACGCCGTGACCATGAAGAAGTGTCGAGAATTTATCGAAATCGCCTTCAGCTTCGGCTTGTACTATAACTAGTTGCGGGGCAAGCGCCAGATAGGTCTCGGAGTAAACAAACGGCTGCTTATACATAACATGCAGATCTGCTCTAACTCCTCCCGGCCACCAAACTTTGTCAACATCTACTAGATGGCTGGGAGTCATAGTGCCGTTAGCTAGATCAATGTGAATTCTAAGAGCAAATCGAGAGATCATACCAATAGCCGACTGATAGTCCTTCGGGTTATTGACAGTAATTGTCGGGCAGATGTCAGCAGCCATTTTTAAGATCCAAAGTTATCTATTTCACGAATCCGTCTTTGGAACCTCGATGCTCCAGAAAAAGGCGTTGTCAGCCAAGTTCGAACGACAGACTCAGCCTGATCAGCGCTTAGCATCCTAGAAGCCAGACAAAGGACGTTGCTGTCGTCGTCGTTACGGCCCATTCGGGCTTCTTCAACGTCTCGAATCAAACTGGCTCTAATGCCCTTAAAACGATTGGCTACCATACACATACCCTGCCCGCTGGCGCAAATAAGTATGCCTTTAGGGTCAGCATCGGAACTGGTAAGCAGAGCATCGACTACCTCCAACGCATAATCTGGAAAATCGTCGTCCGATTTTAATTTTTTATTACCTTTATCAACAACCGAATAGCCCAACTTTTTGAGATAGCCTATGAGCTGACCTTTCAGTTCAAAGCCGTTATGGTCTGCCCCGACGTATACTTTCATTTTTGGTTACTCGTGAGCTTGAGCGTGGTCTTCCACCTTATGGAGTGAACGCCCGATATCGGCTACTTCCTCGACTAATCGGTTACTATATCCCCATTCGTTGTCGTACCATACGACTACCTTGGCAAGATTGCCAGCGACGACATTTGTCAGCTCCAGGTCAACGATGCCAGAGTTACTGTTGCCGATATAGTCACTGCTGACCAGCGGCTCGTCAGAAACAGCCACGATGCCTTGATAATATGACTCAGCGGACGCTTTTTTAAGCGCTTCGTTGATTTCATCTTTCGTAGCGTTGCGCTTGAGCAGCATAGTCACGTCACTTAAGCTCACTACTGGTGTTGGCACGCGAACACTCATCCCGTCGAATTTACCTTGCAAACTTGGCACGGTCAGCGCCACCGCAGTAGCGGCTCCGGTACTTGTCGGAACTATATTATGGGCAGCGGCTCGGCCCTCACGGACATCTTTGGACGGGCTATCGGTAAGTGTTTGGCTGGCGGTGTCGCTATGAACGGTCGTTAGCATGGCTTTTTCGATACCAAATGCCTTATCCAGGATATCCATAATTGCCGCTATGCTGTTAGTCGTGCAAGACGCGTTGCTGATGATTTCACCAGCCTTATCGAGCTGATCGTCGTTGGCGCCTATAACGATAGTTTTAACATCGTCGCTTTTAGTAGGAGCCGAAATAACCACTCGCTTAGCACCAGCTGCTATATGAGCATGAGCGGTCTCGCTAGTCGTAAAACGTCCGGTCGATTCAATAACGACATCCACCTTCTGTTCTCCCCAGGGTAGGGCTGATGGATCTTTTTCGGCCGATACCGGGATCGCTGTACCGTCAATCATCAGGTTATGTTCATCAAAACTCACTTGATGGTGATAGTCGCCGTAATTAGAGTCGTGCTTTAGTAGATAGGCTAGGTTCTTAGTGTCTGTCAAATCATTAATGCCTACAACCTCGAGATCATCACGGTCGTGCGCGATCCTAAACGCTATACGCCCGATGCGACCAAAACCATTAATTGCCACCCGTGTTTTCATTTTTCTCTAGTCCTTGGTTAAATTATTTTAAGAGATCTCTCTTATTGTAAAAGCATGAGCAGGATGATGCAACTTCTATGATGAATTACTTTAATTTTGGTAATATTAATGGATGAAAGACAAAGTCATTGTAGCAAAAACCTTCGTCATAAATCCCAAAGGATTAATACTAACACTTCGTAGAAGCAACACCGATCCGATAAGACCCTTAACTTGGGATCTACCTGGAGGAGAAGTTGAGTATGGAGAAGATCCGACGGAAGCCGTTATTCGCGAAGCTATGGAAGAAGTCGGGCTAAAGATTGAGAATCCTCAAATCTTCAGAGTCAAAACTACTAACAGGGCCAAGTACGTTATTCGTTTGTTGTATTACGTATATGCTGATAGTGAAAAGATAAAGTTGAGCTACGAACACTATCAGTATAAATGGGTAACAAAAGAAGCCTTCAGCAAATTAGATATCCCCGAGCACTATCTGGATGGTCTTAGGTATTTACCCTAACCCTAGGGTTGAGTTTGCTGTTTGTAGCGATTGATCGATTCTTCGATAACCTTTTTGGCATCATCAACACCGCCCCAACCTAGCACTTTGGTACTGTTTGGTTTTTTAAGATCTTTGTAGTGATTAAAATGATGCTCTAGCTGTAGCTTCCAGTTGGTCGGTAGATCGTCTAGGCTATTAATAGAATCGCCGGTATTTCGATTGTCTGCCGGCACACCAATAATCTTATGGTCCATGTCGCCGTCGTCTTCAAAGTTCATAACGCCTATAAGCTTAGCATTTACGACAACTCCCATAGGGATTGGCTCCGCACAGACTATTAAACAATCTAGCTCATCGCCGTCCTCATCTAAAGTGCCTGGGATAAAACCATAGCTCTCTGGCTTAGTAAAGATGCTCGGTTCGACTCGGTCCAACACAAACAAGGCTCGATGTCGATCATACTCGACCTTTAAGAATGAGCCTTTAGGAATTTCTATAACAGCCGTGAATAATCCATTTTGGTAATCGCCTGGCTGTAAAGTTTTGTTAAAATCTGTCATTTATTAATCGTCCTTTACTTCAAAATATTACCGCATATTGTAATATCTAGCCAATAGTTAATGCTTTATACTTAAAAGCCATGAGGGTCTCTCTTGATCACGTAGAGCATTTAACTCCCAGCATCAGGACTTTTTGGTTTAAGCCGGAAAAGCCAATCAGTTACATAGCTGGGCAATTTATTGAAATGACCTTGCCCCACCCTGACCCGGATGAGCGTGGCATTAAAAGATGGTTCACGCTTAGTAGCTCCCCAACCGATGCCCCACTTGTCAGTATAACCACTAAGCTCTCTGATAAAAGCAGTACGTTCAAGCGCGCTCTTTTGAAACTAAAACCTGGAGATGAATTAAATATATCTAGCCCTATGGGCGATTTTGTTCTGCCGAAAGATTCTGCCATACCGTTGGTCTTCGTAGCTGGCGGTATCGGCATCACTCCCTTCCACAGCATAATAAAATGGCTAACAAAGACCGATCAGGAACGTAATATTACTTTTTTGTATGCCGTCAGTAGTGAACACGAGCTAGTTTTTCAAAAAGAGTTCGAGCATTATGGGATGAAACGAATACTAGTTGTTAATAGCCCCGAGGGTGAGTGGGACGGCGAGACCGGCAGACTTAACGGTCAAAGGATCATCGATCTTACCAAGCCAAGCCCAAAGGACTTTATATATGTATCCGGTCCAGAGCCAATGGTTGAAGCGCTTGGCAACGAGCTAGAAGCTCTAAGTATCAAAAAAGAGAGAGTGGTATCAGACTTTTTCCCGGGTTACTCGAGTATATAGGGTTTATTAATTGGGTATAGCGTGAGGCTTACCCTCGAGATACTCTCTGATCATTAAAGCGGCCGTGGCGCCTTCGCCAACGGCGCTGGCAATCTGCATAGTTGCCCCAGAACGAACGTCACCAGCGGCGAACACGCCGCTCATGGCGGTTTCTAAGCGATTATTGGTTTTTATAAAGCCGATTTGATCAAGTTCAACGCTGCTACCTTGGAGGAATTTTGTATTTGGCTCAAGCCCTACAAACACGAATATTCCATCGGTTGGATATTCTACCTTTTTGTTTTGGGTTTTATCGGTACCGATTACTTTAACAATCTTGCCATCCTCGCCTATAAACTCGTCGGTTGTAGTGTTAAGATGAACGCTTACTTTGTCGGTGTGTTTTTCTCTAAGTTCACGCTGGAGGATCTCGCTGGCTTTTAATGCCTCTCCGCGGACCAATAGGTCGATATGGCTAGCAAAGCGAGTTAAAAACATTGATTCTTGGACAGCCGAATTGCCGCCGCCGACGACCACCAATCGTTTGTCGCGGTAAAATGCCCCGTCACAGGTGGCGCAATAATGCACTCCGCGGGCGAAGTATTCTTTTTCTCCGGGTACACCGATTTTTTTATAATCACTGCCGGTAGCTATCAAAACGCTTCGGGCGAACATCTCGCCGCTAGTCGTTTGGAGCTTTTTACACTTACCTTCATCTTCAATTTTAGTGACTTCTCCGAGCTCTATTTTTGTACCAAAACGTTCTGCTTGTTTACGCAGACCATCGGCTAGATCCAATCCCGGCGTGCCATTAGGAAATCCCGGGTAGTTGTCCACCCAATCAGTAATAGCCGCTAACCCGCCGACCACTCCTTTTTCAAATAGCAGTGTATCGATATCTTCACGAGTGGTATAAATAGCCGCCGCTAGCGCTGCGGGGCCAGCCCCAATCATAATTACGTCTGTTGGGTTGTCTTTATTCATTATCTCTAGGTGATATTGTAGCTTATTGGATTAGTTAATTTAATAGCCAAACCACCAACGCCAGTTTGGCGGGCAGATAGCAGTACCGGCATTAATAGTTATTAACTAACGGCTGGTGCTAATTTAGCTAGATTATAGCCAACAATTACTTCTCGACTATCATCATGTTTGGTAACGATAGTAACCGGTACGGTCATGGCGCCGCTTAATTGCATTGCTTCTTGTTGGCGACCGGGTTGCTGATCTAGATTAATCTCTTCGTAGTTATGTCCTTTGGAATTCAGCCACGTCTTTACCATGCCGCAGTATGCGCAGGTGTTAGTAGTGAAGATAGTTATTTTTTTGACCATATTTTTAGTGTCCTCTTTGTTATATTTTGCTTCTGCTTTAGATTATATGTGGTGTTTAAACTTTTATCAATACGCTATATATTGTGTTTTTCTCCACGGTTGTACACAGGTTTTTGCTAAGAGCTTATGCTATGAAGAGTAATGTTAAATACTAGATTGGCATTAGCGGGTATATTGGAGCCAGATGGGGGACTAGCCCCATAAGCCAGTCCAGCAGGAATCAGCAACTGTCGCTCGCCACCAACGCGCATGCCAGGTATACCTAACTTCCAGCCTTCGATCACGTTATTTAAACTCAAAGTAGCCGTTTGGCCGGTGTCTAACGAGCTCTGAAAAATAACACCAGTCGCAGCGATTGCTCCGGTGTAATCAACGGTTATGGTAGCTCCTGATTTAACTACAGCTCCAGTCCCATTTTTTATATTGACTATCTTAAGAACGGGAACGCTGCTAAGCGGAGTAAATCCGGCTAGTTTAGTCCCGGCTAACTTAGTCGGAGTGGTGGTGTTATTGTTAGAGGAGTTGCTGCTGTTGGTTGAATCGCTGGAGTGTATTTCCCATATAACATAAAAACTAAAACCAAATGCGGTTGTAAAGAACACGATAGCCAAAACTAAGGCGAACACCCGATCACGTCTACGAGCCATTAATTTCTCCCCTGTATTTCGTTGGATCGATGGTTAGTGGCTGATCCGGAAAACCATCGCTTACAGCATGAAGTATATATTGTTTAAGTGCTGCCGACAAAAAAGGTGCTTCCGGTAATTTTTCGATTGGAATCCACTCAATTCTATAGATATTTTTACCTAGTTTGGAAATTTCAGCCTCTGGCGAACTATCTGGCAGTGATGCGTCGCCCCCAGGGTAATCGCATAGGTATATATGCTGGGTGCCGTAAGGGTCGCCAGGTTCTTCTATAAACACTAATTTATATTTTTGGATCTTTAGACCTGTTTCTTCGCTAACTTCTCGTACGAGTGCCTGCTCCTTAGATTCGCCGATATCTACTCCGCCGCCAACTAGTGTGTAGTATTGCTCGCCGAATTTGTTACGGTGCATCACTAGCAGGTTGCCGTTATTGATAATTATTGCCCGAACCGCTGAACGCATTTTAAAAATTATACCGATCTAGCGACCAAGTGTCACTGATTATTTTTATATCCTTACGGCTTTGAACTTAAGCTTAGCCTGGGAGGCAATCTGGTCAAGCAGGTCATTGACCTCCTCGGCAGTCATAGTTTTATCGAACGAAGCGATGTCTAGTCTAAGCGTTACCTGTTTATGCGAGGGGTCCTTGTCGGATTGATAAATATCTAGCGGTTCTAGCGTATACCTAACGCTTGTTCCGAGTTTGTCATCGATTGTTTCGGTCATTAACTCGTTAAGACCGCGGTAGTCACACTCAGCTGAAACCCGTAGACAGATATCCTGCTCTACCGACGGGAAGCGCGGTAAAACTTCGTAGTTCGGTTTAGCGGTTTTATATTTTAGAATTTGCTCGACGCTGAGCTCCGCACCGGCTGTGAATTTAGGTAGTTTAAATTCGCTCCTAACTGCCGCGCTGAACTCGCCAATTACCCCCAGAAGATCGCCGGAGGGGGTTTTGACTAAGGCCGTTCTAGCTGGCTCAAAAGGAGCCAGACAGGTTATAAGTCTGGTGTCTTTAGCTTGGTAATTGCCAAGCGGTTCAATAACAAACTTAATACCGAAATGACTTAGCAGGTTATCAGCGTACTTTCTAATCTCATAATAAGCAGCACCCTGGTAGTTTTGAGTTACAAATTGGTTATCAGCGGCAGCTACCATACCTAACCGATAATCTTCGATTGGTAACTTACTGCCCTCGTCCAGATGGTCCTTGATGTGAATTGGATTGATCTCAAATAGGGTAAAGTGATCAAAACCAGCCTTAATATTAAGATGAATCTTGTCTAGCAAGCTAGGGACTATACCCTGACGGTAATACTGAAGATCTGGGCTGCGGGCGTTATCAATCTCAAATGAATCTTTGGTATCTTGATTGGCTTTTTCGATTAAACTAGACGATACGAAGCTATAGCTTAAAACTTCGTTGGCCCCTTTAGACGACAGAAAATTTCTAATATCAGACTTAAGATCAAGCAGCTTATTTCTAGCAACTGGTAGGATTTCACGCTTGGGGAGTTTGATCGGAAGTTTCTCTAGCCCATACAAACGGCCAACTTCTTCAACTACATCTTCAGGGATAGTTATATCAGTTCGCCAAAAAGGCGGGTCTACCTTTATCATCGAGCCATCCGCTTTGATGCCAAATTCAACGTTACCAAGAAGTGACTTAACGGTCCCTACGTCTAAGTTTGTGCCCAGCCGCTCGTTAATAAGCTCTATTGATACCTTAACTGACGGTTGTTGCTTATATGTAACACTATTGCTATCAACCAGACAGCTTACAGCGCTCGACCTGTGGCTTATTTCGTTGATTAACTCAATAGTCTTAAAAAGAACCCGGTCATTTTGAAGCGGACTCTGGCCTTTATTAAATCTGGTTACCGCGTCCGTAAATAAACCAAGCGACATAGAAGCCCGTCTTATAGAATACATGTCAAATGTGGCGCATTCTAAAACGATATTAGTGGTGCTTCCGTCAATTTCGGTTTCAGCACCGCCCATAACCCCGGCTACGCCAAGAAGCCCCTTGCTGCTAGCGATCATTATAGTGTTAATCGGCGGCGTTAACGCTTGTCCATTTAAAAGACTAATCTTTTCATTTTTCTGTGGGAAACGCACCACCAGGCTTGGCTCTTTTTGTTTAGGGTCAAGTGCCTTTAGCTTATCGTAATCGTAAGCGTGCAGCGGCTGACCGGTTAACAGCATCATGTAATTAGTAGCGTCCACGATATTATTAATCGGGCGCACCCCTATTCGATTCAAAAATGTTTGAAGAGATAACGGACTGGGTTGGACTTTAACGCTTTCCATCACCGCGACCATGAATCTCGGTACCAACTTTGGCAATTTATTGACAACCTTGACGGAAAGACCTTTATTAGTCCTTGGCTTATCAGGGTTTAGATACCATTTAGGGGAAATAAAGGCGATATTTTGAATTCCGGCAACTTCTCGGGCGATGCCCAACATACCAAAGCAGTCAGGTCGGTGCGTAAACATCTTGTTTTCGATATCAACCACAAGATCATCCAGCCGATAAACTTCGCTAAAGAGTTTGCCGGCTCTAATCGGTTCGGTGATATCTAGTAGACCATCATGATTATCGCTAATGCCCAGTTCGCGGGCACTGGCTAGCATACCGTTACTTATTTCTCCTCTGATTTCCCTAGCCTCTAAAATAAACGGCTCTTTTTTTACTGAACTAGGGACCACTGATCCTGGAGGTATCCAAACGGCTCGCATACCCAATCTGACATTCGGCGCCCCACAAACCACCTGGACCAATTTGTTTGGCAATCGATGGACGCTCTTTGCCATAGAACCATCATCAACTTCACAAATTTTCAAGTGATTGGAGTTGGGGTGGTTTCGGACTGATGCAACTTTAACGATGTAGATATTTTTATAACGCTCGCTTAGATCCTCGATGTCTTCAATTGCTCCCAGTTGAGAGCCGATCTTACCAATCAGATCTTTTTGACCTAGACGAATATCGGTATACTCTTTAATCCACGCTAAGCTGACTTTCATCGAAATTGCCTCAAAAAGTTTAACTTACCGGCTTCAAAATGCCGAATATCTTCAATGTCGTATTTCATCATTACTAATCGGTCGATTCCTCCGCCCCAGGCAAAACCAGAATATTCTTTAGGATCAATCCCGGCTATTTTAAGCACATTAGGGTGAATCATGCCGCAGCCTAGCAGTTCGATCCAGCCGACGTATGAACAGATGCTGCAGCCGGCCTTATCACAGAAAGGACAAGACAGGGTCAATTCAAAACTTGGTTCAGTAAACGGGAAGTAAAAAGGCTGTGTTTTTATCTCTAAAGATTTTTGGTAATATTCTTCTAGAAAAGCTTGGAGAGTGGCTATCAGATTGCCGACGTTCACTCCACGATCAACGTATACTCCCTCGAGTTGATAGAAAGTATGCTCGTGCCGAGCATCCAGATCTTCATTGCGAAAAACCCGTCCGGGTATGACCACGGCAATCGGCAGGCCACTTTTTAGATTAGATTTGTACATTTTAAGAACCCGATTTTGCATAGTGCTGGTATGGGCTGGCGCGATTAAGCCGTCAGCTGTCATAAAGGTATCGTAATCATCCCGGGCTGGGTGATCCTCTGGGAAATTAAGACTTTCAAACATGTGGTAATCATCGTCAATCTGGCGTGATTCAATAGCCGTAAAACCCATTCGGTAAAAGATATCCAGAACATAAGCCAGCTCTATCATCAGTGGATGGCGGGTACCTTCTTCGGGATTCATAAACTGCGGTCTTTTGTCAGCCAACGTATTAATATCAAACGGGGCGGTAAGATCTATCGGGGAGACTTCTTCAGTCGGTTGTTTCGATTTATTAACCTGCTTCTCTAAATTTTGTTTTAGCAAATTAGCCTCCCGGCCAAATTCGGCGCGCTTTTCCCGGGGCATACTTTTTACCTGTTCGTATAGACTCTTAAGCTCCGCCGATCTAAGAACCGAGGATTTTTGATTAGCGGGCAGATCTTTAATCTTATGCTCAAGCAATTTAGCGACCCGAGCAATCTCAGAGTTTTGGTAGTTCATTGTTACTGATTATAATACAGGTATGGCTAATTTTTCTTTTGATGTCGTTAGTGACTATGATAAGTCAGAAATTAATAACGTTTTCGATCAAACGCGCCGAGAAATTCAAAATCGGTATGATTTCAAAAACACACCGGCAGCGATTGAATGGATAGGCGCTGATAAGGCGGGATTAAAGGTGTTGGGAAATAGCGATTGGCAGATTGAAGCAGTGATTGACATTATTCGGAAAAAATTGGCAGTTAGGGGTCTCGATCAAAAAGTTTTGGATTTATCGTCTAGCCCTGTAAGCAGCAACCTAGTTGTTACTAAGGAAGTCCTGTTTAAGAAAGGACTGGGCAGCGAGGCCGCAAAAAAGATAACTACGCTTATCCGTCAGGAACACCCTAAAGCAAAGACCCAGATCCAAGGTGAAGAAATAAGAGTGACGAGCAACAATAAAGACGAGCTACAAAGCGTTATAACGCTACTTAGAAAACAGCCATACGATTTCGCTATTCAATTCACTAACTACCGCTAACTAAACTTACAAGTAATATATAATGCTTATGTAGATTATGAGCAAAACAAAAAAAGTCGTCGATAAAAACCCTGAACAAAGTGATAAGCAGCCGGCAGAAGAACTGCACGGCGATAATATAACCACTTACAGTTTAGAAGACCAGGCCAAGGAGGTTCTAGAAAAAAACGACCAGGGGACGTTTACTATCCCCGCTCAAGGGATATACCCCCACCAATGGCTATGGGATAGTTGTTTTATAGCGATTGGTATACGCCATTACGACGTCGATAGAGCCAAGATCGAGATCCTAAGCATGCTAAGAGGCCAGTGGTCTAACGGCATGATACCGCATATGATTTTGAATCCGGTCGACAAGTACGAAAACGGCAAACGTCTTAGGGATAGTGGTATCTGGAGAAGCTGGCTTAACCCACATGCTCCAGACGATGTGGTAACCAGCGGGATTACCCAGCCACCGATGTTAGCTGAAGCAGTTGTGCGGATTGGCGAGAAGATGAAATGGCCCGAAAGACGAGCCTGGTATAAGATGGTCTATCAACCGCTATTGGTTTATCATCAGTGGCTATATGATGAGCGCGACCCACATCATGAAGGTTTGGTGCTACAAATCACCCCCTGGGAGACGGGACTCGATACCACCCCGCCGTGGGTCGGAGAACTTCAAGATCACCTGCTACCGTGGTGGATAAGGGTTATGCGAAAAACCCATCTAGATACCGTTTTTGGCTGGTTCCGCGCAGATACCAAATTCGTCCCCATTGAGCAACGTGAATCGAACGTTGAGGCCCTGGCCCTATATAGCATCCAGCGACGGTTTAGAAGAAAGAGTTACGATTTTGACAGGATACTTGATCATAATCTCCTTTCGATTGAGGATCTTAATTTTAATTGTATCTTTATCAGGGCTAATAACCACCTGAGGTATATCGCCAGGAGTATTCAGGAAGAGCTGCCAGAAGGGCTGCTCGAGAGCATGAAAAGAACCGAAAAAACTCTTGAGGAATTATGGGATCCAATGAGTATGGAGTATTTTTCTAGGGATTTTTTAACTCACAAGTTATTAAAACAGTCCTCAATTGCGACCTTATTACCACTTTACGCCGGCTGTATCTCTCAGGAACGAGCCGAAGAATTGGTTAGACTACTGGAGAACGAGCACCGTTTTGGCCCAGCATTCCCGGTGCCTAGCGTCCCGCTTGATTCTCCTTGGTTCAAACCGAAAACTTATTGGCAAGGGCCAACCTGGATTAACATGAATTGGCTCATAATTGACGGGCTTAAAAGATATAAATTCCACGACCATGCCGCAGCTTTAACCGAAAGCACACTTGAGCTGGTTGAGAAATCGGGCTTTCACGAATACTTTAGTCCGGTAGACGGTGAGCCGGGTGGGACTAATGACTTTTCCTGGACGGCTGCTCTTGCTATTGATCTTTTGAAAAAATAAACTAGTCCTCGTCAATTAAAGGTGCATCAAGTAGTATTGGCTCGACGCTAGGGCTGGCATCAGCGATCTTGACAATATCCTTATCTATTTTCTTTAGCTCTTTATGGGCATTGTTATAGTGATTAACGGTCGTCCCCAGAGAGCCTCCTAGCTTCTGCATAAACTGCTCGTAGGTTAGGATATGCCTGCCCAGTTCACCTACTCGTACTTGAATCTCTTTTGCCTGATCCTCGATCTGTAGGCTTCTTAGACCTTGCATCACAGTCTGGAGATAAGCCATAAAACTCGTCGGACTAACGATGATGACATTCTTGTCCCTAAAGGCATATTCAATTAGATCCCTAGCGCTGGTGTTGGTTGCTCCGACTTTTGATATAAGCAGATCGTAGTAGATGGCTTCGCTAGGTATGAACATAAAAGCAAAGTCCATAGTATTTTCTTTAGGTCGAATATATTTACTAGTCTCATCGATTCGATTCTTAAGATCCTGCTTAAAAGCCTTGACTAGTATTTCTCGCCTAGCCTTATCGTTTTCTTCCAGCAATCTGTTGTAGTTTTCTAAGCTGAACTTAGAATCGATCGGTAGAACCTTGCCTTTATCCAAAAATATTACGGCGTCCACTGCCTGCCCGTCTTTAAACTTGTACTGCATCTGATAGCGCTTAGGTGGTAAGACGTTTTCTAGGACTGCTTGAAGGTAATATTCTCCCAACACCCCTCGCTGCTTTGGGTTGGTCAGAACGTTTTGAAGCACCTTTAGTTCGTCGGTTATACCCATAACCTGTTTGTTGCTTTCCTTAAGTTCGGTTAGATTTTTGGTAACTTCACTGATCAGCTTGGTGCTCTCAGTGAACTGTTTATGAAGACTGCCGAGCATCATAGCTTGATTTTTATCTAGTCGGTCGGTTAGCTGAGAATGTAATCCGTCTTTTAGTTGATTTATGTTTTGGGTTAGCTGAGATAAGTCTTCTTTTATAAGTAGGGCGTTGCCGGTATCTGATTTAGAACTGTTTTGTTTGAATATATAAACAACCAGCATCAACACAATTACGCCCAAAATAATCACAACTGTAAGCATGCTTATATTTTAACAGTTTTTATGCTTTAGATATTAAGCGGATCAATGATCGGCCATTTAGTTATAATAGGGGGATGGATGGAGCGCCTCTAGCTGAACGTGTTCGGCCCAACAAACTATCAGATGTAATGGGACAAAAACATCTGCTAGAACATGGACAAATTATACGAGAGATCGTCGAGCGCAAGCAGCCGACGAGTTTGATCCTATGGGGACCACCCGGCAGCGGCAAAACCACCCTGGCGCGAATAATCGCTCAAGAAACCGTTACGGAGTTCGTCGAATTAAGCGCGGTAACTTCCGGTAAAGCCGATATCTTAAAAGTTATTGAACGAGCCCAGCAGAACCAGAGACTAGGCGAGCGGACAATTTTATTTATCGATGAAATCCATAGGTTTAATAAGGCTCAGCAGGATGCTTTTCTGCCCTATATCGAAGACGGCACGATTATCTTAATCGGAGCCACAACCGAGAACCCTAGTTTTGAAATAATTAACCCGCTGCTAAGCAGATCACGAGTCCTGGTACTCGAACCTTTGTCTAAATCCGATGTAATAAAGATCATAAAGAAGGCCGCCAAAGTCGAGAAACTAAGCCTAAAGAGACTTCCGCAAAAGAGCATTGATTACCTCGCCGAATTATCTGGAGGGGATGCCCGGGTAGCCTTAGGGAACCTTGAACTTGCATCTCAACTTACTCGAAAAACGATTGATGTTGATGCGATCAAATCTGCGGCTCAACGAAGATTACCGGGCTACGACAAGAACGGCGAGAATCATTACAACCTTGTCAGTGCGTTCATAAAATCGATGCGTGGCAGCAATGTTGACGCTGCGTTTTACTATATGGCTCGAATTATTCAAGGAGGAGAAGACCCTAAATTTATTGCCAGGAGGATGGTTATCTTCGCGAGTGAAGATATAGGCATGGTTGCCCCGGCAGCGCTTAACTTGGCGGTTTCTACTTTTCAGGCGGTAGATGTGATTGGTATGCCCGAATGCCAATACAATCTTTATCACTGTGCAGCCGTTCTTAGTAAGTCTCAAAAGTCTAGAACGGTTGCCGGAGCTATGAGTAAAGCCATGAAAGCAGCGCAAGATTATGCAGATTTGCCTGTCCCGTTACATCTTAGAAATGCCCCCACTAAACTTATGAAAGATTTAGGTTATCAGAAAAATTACATATGGGAGGCTGATTTTAAACATAAAAACGGGTTTCTCCCTGAAGAACTATCCAAATTAAAGATTTTCGAGGTTTAAGAAGAGTAACCATACTCTTTCTTGTATAATTACTTCTGCCAGTGGGGATTGGCCAAGTGGTAAGGCACTGGGTTCTGGTCCCAGGATCGGGGGTTCGAATCCCTCATCCCCAGCCAGTCTGTATACCAAAGGTGACCGTAGTGGTCTCCTTTTTATGTTTTACTACTCCTTGCTGGTGATCGCTGAGATCAGTAAACTATAACTATGCAGGAAGTCAACTGGTCTCAATTTAATGCCAAGTTTAATGGCAGACAGGACAAAGTTTTTGAGTGGCTTTGTTATTTATTGTTTTGTATCGAGTATCAGCAGCCACTCGGCATAATCCGCTATAAGAACCAGCCCGGAATAGAGACAGACCCTATAAAAGTGGGTGTAGACTGGATTGGCTGGCAGGCTAAGTTTTTCGCTACGAAACTATCTGAGCATGTTAAAGATTTCACCGATAGCATTGATACAACAAAGAAGCTTTACCCGCACATCACAAAACTAACCTTTTATACAAATGGTGAGTTCTCTCAAGATAAGGGCAAGGCTCAGTCAACACCTAAAGAGAAAATTGAGGCTCACGCAACCAGCAAAGGTATGTCAATAATCTGGAAGGAAGCAAGCTCGTTCGTGGCACCGTCTGTTGCAAGAGATAATGCCGTACTAATTAAATACTTTTTTAGTGCTGAGCGGAGCACCTTCGATCTCATAGCTGAACTAAACCAGCACACTGAGTCAATCTTAGGCTCCATTCGCTCGACCATAACATTCAACGGTGAACTAAAGATCGATAGGTCTGATAAATCTGCTGAGCTTACAAAAGCCATAGAGGGCGCCCTACCAATAGTAATGAGTGGTGATGGAGGGGTTGGTAAGACAGCCGTCATTAAGGACTTGTACGATCAATCAAGAGAAGAAGTGCCGATATTCGTCTTCAAAGCATCAGAGTTCAATAACTTAACAAACGTTAATAACCTTTTCAAGCCATACGGAGATTTCAACGCCTCGGACTTTGCTACTGCATACAGCGATGCCAAGATAAAATGTATTGTTATAGACTCGGCCGAGAAACTGTCCGACATTGATGATAAAGACGTATTTAGAGAGTTCCTGCGCCTCGTAATCGATAACAATTGGCAAATCATCTTCACTACACGTAGAAGCTACATGGATGACCTCAAGATTATGCTAATAGACAGTTATAACTTGGGGTTTCAGAGCATCGATATTAGAGAGCTAACTATAGAAGAGCTCGAGTCTCTGGCAAAGAAGCATAGTTTTAACTTGCCTTCAAATGATCGTATGGTCGATCTCATTAGAAATCCCTTTTATCTAAATGAGTACCTTAAAAACTATGGGACTTTTGCGCAAGACGTTACTTATACAGACTTTAAAAAGCTTCTTTGGAATAAGCACATAGCAGACACATCGATTAAAAAGTCTAGCATGCACATTAGGCGGGAAGATAGTTTTATCGAACTTGCCAAGCGAAGAGCAGACCAAGGTAGCTTTTCAGTTGATGCTACCGGCATTGACGATGAGGCTTTGGGTAAATTACTGTCCAATGAAGTAATTGGCTACGACGAAAATGCCAGGCAATACTTTATTACCCATGACATCTACGAAGAGTGGGCTTTAGATAAAGTTATAGAAACGGCTTTTCATAGAAATAAAGGTGGAGAGACCAGCGATTTTTTTAACCAGCTAGGTGAGTCCCTCCCTGTTAGAAGAGCTTTTAGAAATTGGCTATCTAACAAACTGGTAGCAGAGAAAGACGAGGTCAGAAACCTTATAGAAAATAGCATAGCAAATAAGGACATTACTTCTTTCTGGCGTGATGAGGTCTTAGTCTCCGTTCTACTATCCGAGGATGCTAAGAGTTTTTTCGATCTGGTCGAGAAGGATTTACTTGCAGACGATGGAAAGTTACTTGTTAGGATAACCTTCCTGCTAAGGATTGCATGCAAGACGATTGACGAAGAGATGCTGCAACGCCTCGGTATCAAAAGATACCGGCCAGATAATCTGCTGCAAACAATGTTTACTGCCCCTAGAGGTAGCGGTTGGCAATACCTTATACAGTTCATTGATGACCGTAAGGAGTCGCTTGGTCTTAAAAACTGGGCAGCTATACTCGCTATGCTTGCAGACTGGAACAGCAAGCATCAGAGCGGTGAAACAACAAAGCATGCAAGCCAGATTGCTCTTTTCTACTACAACAGCATAAACAATAATGGCGGCCTTGGTTATAGATCACGTGACCTTGAAAGTAAGCTCATACGAGTTATACTGACCGGCTCATCTGAAATTAAGACTGAACTTAGCTCCATAGTTGATCAAATAACAAACGATAAATCCTTTAATCACAGGTCTATATATTATTCACTTGCTGAGGCGATGCTCTCTTCACTAATGGTAAGCGCAAACGTAGCTCGGGCTATACCAGAAAAGATAATTGAATTAGCACAGTACCTATGGATGCTTCCGCCACCTGATGGATCGGATCGCTTCGATGGGATGCATGACATTGAGCAGTACTTTGGTATCAGTGCTCATCACCAGGATTACTATCCATCCAGTGCACTCCAAACCCCCATAACCACACTGCTGCAAGTTGCTCAACAAAAGACCATCGATTTTATAATAGATTTTACGAACAAGGCAACAAAAGCTTACGAAAATTCCGAACTTAGTCAAAACGAAACTGAGAGTATCCATATTCACATTAGTAAAGAAAAGACGGTCACTCAAGTTGTAAGCTATAGGCTTTGGGAAATATATAGAGGGACGCATGTTGCGCCTAGCGTACTCGAATCGGTACATATGGCTCTAGAAAAATGGCTACTTGAATACGCGAAAACAGCACCCCAAGAGGATGTAGAAAATCTTTGTATCTATTTACTTGAGCGTTCAAAGTCAGCATCGATAACTGCAGTCGTAGTAAGCGTCGTTATATCACAGCCGTTTAAGCTCTTTGAAATCGCCGCGATTTTATTCAGAACCAAGGAATTATTTTTCTACGACAAAGGCAGACTGGTAAAGGATCAAACTCATAAGAGTGGCCTTGAGATGCTAAGGGACAACTTTCCGCAAAAAGACTTTATGGTGCAAATACACCAGGATGAAAGAATAAAAGCCTGCGATGACCCACATAGAAAAAACGAGCTTGAGAATGTAGCCGTTTATTATCAATTCTTCCAGCCGAATGATCAGGCCAAAAAAGAGTCAGAAGCAATGCAGAATGAGATCTGGGAAATTCTTGACGAACACTATAAGGCGTTGCCAGACCCCAAAAACGAGACAGAGCAGGATAAGGTCTGGCGCTTACATTTGGCACGCATGGACAGGCGAAAAATGCATCCAACGACAGAGAAAAAAGATGGGCAAACGCTGATTAGTTTCAATCCTGAGCTTGATCGAGACCTGAAGGACTTCAGTGAGGCTGCATTAAAGAAAAATAATGAGTCACAAAAATACCTCCCCTTAAAGTTATGGGCAAGCTATAGGTGGAAGAAAGAGCCAGACAAGTATAAAACTTACGACCAATATGAAAATGACATATGTCTAGCTATTTCGGAAACAAAAGAGATTATCGAAAAATTTAAAAGTGATGACGAAAACGCACAAATATTTGATAGCTCAACGCCGGCGTACGTATGTTCCGTATTAGTACGCGACTTTGCAGATAAGCTTACCCCGGAAGATAAACTATGGTGTCGGGATGTTATCTTTGATTTTGCGTCGAGGCTAATAGAGGACGACTACGGCTATCAAGTTAGTGACGGAACTGAGCCTGCAATAAATGCTCTGCCGTTCCTTTCTGGGATCTCCAAAGAAGATGATGGAAAGATAGCAAACTACCTTCTTGTAACTCTTTTCAATCGTAGTCCTGCAAGTTCAGGGCAGAGTTTAAGTAGCTTCGCTTTAGTTACAATTCTACACAACCTCTGGAAGATAGATCCAAAAAGTGCCAATTCTTTGTTCTTGGGCTTCATATCCCTACAGCCTAAGTATGAGCTTTTGAGGGGAAAAATTAGGGAAGAAAACATTAAGAAAAAGATTTATCAGGTTACCGAAGAAGAAGTTCTTAAGGCACTAGACGACCAATATGCAAAAGAAATTGAATTAGTGCAGACTAACAAGATCAACTATGCCGACATTGCGGAAGAATTAAATGATATGGATATACATGCCTTAGAAACTGCTTTTGAATTATTGCCATACGGAACAAAAGATGAAGAGCATAAAAAGTTCTTAGCAATTGCTCTGCCAAGGCTGGCCAAAAGAGTTTTTGATGATGACGAGCGATTTAACGACGGCAACAATCTGATAGAAAAGTTAGTACACTTCATTCTGACATCTCCTAAGGAGGATATTGCAATATATCTAGCGCCATTTATCCAAGAGTTTAGTGAGTCGGGAGATGCTGCTGATTTGCTAGGAGCCTTCTTGAGCGCGGCTGATAAATTAGATCGATACGAAGAATTTTGGACTGTTTGGAATCTACTTTACGCTCCAGTAGTTGCTATTAGCAAGCAACCATACGGCCGTAGCAGCGGAAAGCAGGTCATAAGGAACTACTTACTCGCTTGGCAATACTGGAAAGAGTCGGCCAGAGAGTGGTATATCCTAAAGGACAGAGAAAAAGCGTTCTATAAAAGGGCTTCAAATGAAATGGGGAGTCCTGTTACCGTCTTGTATTCCTTAGCTAAGGTACTCTACGACATTGGTAGTAGCTTTGCGGAAGACGGTATTGTATGGGTTAACGACTTATTAGAAAATAACACAAGCTTATACACTGAAGATCTCGAAGTGAATACTGTATACCATCTCGAGCATGTTCTTCGTCGTTATGTATCGGTTAATCGGCAAAAAATTAAATCGACACCAGCTCTCAAGAAACGAGTTATTAAGACCTTGGACTTCTTGATCGAAAAGACTTCGATTGCAGCCTACATCATGAGAGAAGACATACTTTAAACTTAAGCAAACGTAAAAAAATTATATGGAGATCGTACTCCCTAGCTCAACTATACTTCTTTCATGAATTGCTAGCTTACAACTTATATTTCTTATTAGACGTGTCAGTTCAAAATTTGTCCCACTCTTCAATATATATTTTGCGTACGAATGAAAAGCCTGAGTAGCGTTAAGTTTTTTGTCAGTAGTCCTTACGATAGCTGTAAACTTGTCTATTGCATCAAGTAAACCCGGCTCAACGCTTTTCGCATCCAAGCTAAGCTTATCTACCTTACCAAGAAGCTCCTCGATTATTCTTTCTTCTTTAACATAAGGTTCAGTACAGTTGTAATTAACTTGGCGTGAGCAGTGATAATAAACGTGCCGGTTTTCACCCCCGTCTACTCTTTGCTTGAACTTTTCCTCGCCTACTATTTGTGATCCGCAACTAGCACATGTTAGAAACCTGCGGAACGGAAACTCTTTAGCGCCCCATTTAGACTTCTGAGGAGCATCAAGTTGAACTTGCACCATATCGAATAACTCTGTGCTAACTAGCTTGG
>DATKHB010000029.1:0-5901 GCA_035510455.1 Saccharimonadales bacterium (SeqCode)
GAAGCTATTGCTCTGCAGATCCACTATTACAATACCAAGCGCATCCATACCAGCCTGGGCATGAGTCCGGCGGCTTACGCCGCCTCGCTCAACTAAGCAGATAGTTCAGACAAGGTGTTGCAGAAAAAGGGAGCTTGACATCTGCTTATTTTATTGCTGATGGACTTACTTCTGAATCTTTTGTTACTCCATTTCAAAAGTTCGATGAAGTAGTCTTGAGAGGAGATGTCCCTAGAATAGGTTGTATAGATGTATTTGGGCGATTTGTTGTATCACTTCCTTTCTTTGACGCAGTGGTCATAGGACCTGCTCAGGAGTTGGAGCCTGAATTAGTTGAATATGAACTTGAAGGTTATGATAGTGTTCTGCCATTAGAGACTCATCTTCAGAGACCTCTTTATACACCAGTAGAAAGTCTAAGGTTTATAGCTCTCGCAGCTTAAAATATGGAGTTCGAAGCGCCGACTCTAGCTAGAGTAATAGCGGATATGTTTAAAGCCTCCTGATTAACAGAGAGGCTTTTTTTTGTTGCATAAAGCGTAGAAAGAGAACATGCTGCTTAAGGTAATACTACATAAGCAGTTGAAGGGAGAAATCATAAATGGCGCTTTCCGCTAAAAATAAACGCAAGGCTATAGACAAAGTCCTCGTTTCTTTAGGTGTTGTCGTAACCCTCGTACTTTTAGGAATCGGTGGCTTAGCTTGGTGGACACACTCATTTATTTCAACAACCGTAACTACCGAATTATCTGCTCAAAAGATTTACTTCCCGCCTTTGGGTAATCCAGCTCTAGATAGTCCAGAGATTGGTCCCTATCTTAATCAATATGCCGGCAAGCAACTATTAACTGGTCCTGAGGCCAAGGCCTATGCAAATCACTTCATTGCTGTCCACCTTACAGAAATTGCTGGCGGTAAGACATACTCTCAAGTTAGCGCTTTGTCGCTCGCAGACCCAAGCAATCTGGCGTTAAAAGCACAGGCTCAAACGTTGTTTCAGGGAGAAACACTTAGAGGGCTTTTGCTGGGAGATGCCTATGCCTTCGCGACAGTTGGTCAAATTGCGCAAATTGTGGCCATCATACTATTCATTGGTGGTGGGGTAATGTTGCTTTTTGTACTACTCGGATTGGCTCATTTAGCACGAACTACCTAAAGTAACCTTAAACGACATACTTGTGTTGTGAAGTACGTCCACTAGGGTGAGCCAAAGTGGTCGTGCTTGCATAGCATAATAACTAGTACGATAATATCTATACAATGCAAAGCGCCGAAAGAAAGAAAAGCGTACAACATCTCCGAGAACAAGAATCAGAGCTTGGGGCAAACACCCGAAAGAGAGACGAGTATTCTGGAAGAGTCGAGTCTGGTTGGGTCGGTAGATTCGTATTTAGCCGCCTGAGAAATAGAGCAGAACACAAATTAACGAACAATGAAGCCTATATAGAGTTTTTGCATGGGATTCTAGGTGACCAAGAAGGTTCACAAACAACTGAGGCCACAAGAGAGGTGCCAATAGCAGAGGAACACACTACTCCTGTTTTACCGGGGCATGAAAGTTCTGCAGCAATAATTGAAGCTTCAGACGATGAGGATAAGAGAGTATCTTCTGATCCAGTATCAGAGAGCGATTCCACGCATTAGATTTATATTAAGCATTCATCCGGCCTACAATCAGATAGTTCTAACCCAGTCCTTTAGCTACCAACTAATTACATTGCCCAGCTAGCTTAACTATTTTCCATATCTACATCAGTTCTAGTTTGATTTGATTCCATTTCGTCAAAGGCAATTGAGCATAAGCAGTTTATAACACTAAGTGCAGGTTTACACCCAAAAGGACTAATGGCCAAAGGACAACCGCCAGAAAAGCCGACAGTAAATGTGAGATTGTGCCAATATCAGCAAAATAGCCTCGATTACTTGCTACTATTACACCAATAATAATGTAGATGATACTTCCGATAGATATACCGTTACGGTTAGTATTCATAATGATCTCTCTAGTTAGCTTATATTTACCTTCATACTATGCTCTTGCTCTATCTAAACAGCAATGTTTTGTATAACTAAGTTTATTTGACATACTCAACTGCCGATGCGGGTGTTCGAAATACGTCCACAACGGTGAGCCATAAGCACTTTGAACTCTTAGGCTACTGCATTATTGTCGGACGACCATACTCTTCGTGTATTAATCCTGCGCTCAAGTGCCGTGAATCCAATGACGATAGAAGCTGCTAGGAACGAAAGCGAGTCGAGTAAAAGCATCTGATTAGAGTACGTTGCTTCAACAACCCATATACCTACCGCTATGGCTATAGAGCCGGATAAGATGCGTACCCATACATGACGAGGTGGTCGTGTGACGAATTGGACTAAAAGTACGAGGCCTAAACCTTCCCGAACGTGTTGATATATTTGACTACTTGATGCAATCCAAAATAATGAATTTTGTGGGAACAAAACAATACCGACACCTACAAATGCCAGACACATAAAAGATAGCAGTAGAAGTAATTTCCCGATACAATCCTCCCGTTTAGTTGAGACTGTGTGCAATTATAGAATCGGTAAATCTTTAAGTCTGTGTCGAGTATCACAATGAGATCAGCTAATTAGCAAGTCAAAAGATAATTCGTCGGGCGGGAATACCAGTTTGCATACACTTGTTTCTAGAGCCGACCACCCCATAAGTTTAGATGCCCTAATTTCATCACATTAGAGCATCTCATTCTAGACCATAAAGCCAAGTTAGATTTATAATTTATTATTGTTCTAAGTGGGACTAAGATCACACAGATTATGTTGAACCGTGATTAAACCGCTATAGCTCCAGCAGCTATTCTGGTGTAAACATCGCCCATCACACCCTCTGCGCCATACAGTTCGAATGATGGACCCATAGAGGGCGGAACAAACATAACTCGGGGCATTAACAGTTCTTGTGTGGCGTTAGCGAGGGTTTGTGTGGTATTGGCGGGAGTTCGACCTAGTAGCATTTCTATAACGACGTCTTGATATTTTTCAGAACCGCCGGCTCCAACCCCGCCACACGGTACTACTAACTCAGCACCGCAGACAAAACCGAGGATGGTTGCCAGTTGCCCGACACCAACCCCGACTTCGCGCCACGCTTGGTGCCCTGGCGGTAAGTCAGGCGCGGGGATACCGTATTTTCGTTCTAAAGCTGGCCCAGAAATGTTGTTCTCCGGCGTATCAGAAGGAATTGCACTAAGAAAAAAATGACCCAATTCGAGTGGTTGGGTGTGATCGGCCCGAAAAACCTCCTGAAATCTAGGATCTCTGTCGACTATACCAGCGCCAACTCCAGTCCCAACGATTAGTGCCGCCACTCGGTTGGGCTTATTCTCACCGAATATAATGCTGGCTGCATGAGCTGCCAGGCTACCGTCGTGGACATTGACCAAACTGAAGCCCTCCTCGATATGACCCCTAATTTCCGGTCTGGCTCTAAGCACTTCTTTAAAAACATGATACTCCTCGTCTGCTAAGCCTGGGACATTAACCATAGGCCCCACTTTGGTCCCGTCAGCATTGACGGGTCCGGGATAACCAGCCACCAACCATTTATTTCCAGCTTCTGCAGCTTCGACAATGTGTGTAGCCACCCAGCCAAAAAACTCATTAGGAGTTTGGGGCGTGTCAATAACCTCAAAATCTGTGATCTCGCCACCTTCGCAAACTGCATAACGGGTATTCGAGCCACCAAAACCTAAGCAAACTCCTGAACCGACTCTGATTTCTGTTAATTCAGAGTCTTCAAGTATTTCAGAATCCGTAGTTTCGCTCACTCAGCCTTCTCCCTTCTATTAGTCTATGGTAAGGCTTGCCTGAGAAAAAGCAAGGATAAGCACTAAAATATCGTCCGAGTCGATTGTGTATGAAATTCTAAATTACTGACGACTAGTCCAGTCAAAAAATACGCGTTCGAGACACCGACCCTAGTTCGAGCCAAGCTTTATAAATATCACTGATCGTGATATTGCTTGTTTTCTATCAATGGCTTTTTTGCTAAGGACGCGCCAAGTCCTATAATAGAACGGATGGATAGGTACCCAAGCGACCAGACAGGAACGGCGGTCGCCCATAAGCCGAAGCGTACCGTATTGGTAGTAGTCGCGCTGGTCATCGTAGTCATCGTAGCGTTCAGTGTGCTTGCTTATTTGCACCGACCCACCACCGGTACCGTTACTGCGGTCAATGCCACAAGCATTACTATTCGGCCAAGCGGTAGCTCCACTGTCAAGACCTTCAGTATTACGAATACAACCATGATTGGCTTACCGAAATCGGCAGACGATGGCGGAGTTCCGCAACAGTTCAACGAGAACGATATTCATAGTGGTGAAACCGTAGTGATCAACGTAAATCCGAGCAATAACCAGGCTCAGGCGATCACTGTAAACCCGTAGTCGTGAGAATAGCTTTCAAAGGTAACCTCAAAGTTGCGAAATACGTCCATTAGGGGGAGCCAGGCATAAGCAGTATTGTTTGATATGATTAGGTTACTATGTCATTATTCTTCATAACAGGTATAGCCGGCACGGGCAAAACAACGGTATGGCAAGAGCTCAAGTCAAGAGGCTATGAAGCGTATGATGTTGACGAGAGTGGGTTGGCTAAATGGCAGAACAAAGAGACCGGATACGTCCACCCTAAGTCTTCCGTTAAAAAAGAACAACGGACGCGTGAGTTTTTAGAAAGTCATTCTTGGAACGTCTCTCGTCAAGAAGTAGAAGAACTAGCAGTGCGGGCCAAAGATAAAGATATCTTTTTATGTGGTGCGGTGACTAACGAAATCGAAATACGAGACTTATTTAAGCTGGTGTTTGCCTTGATGGTTGATAACAAAACACTTAAACACCGCCTTTTAACTAGGGTAGGTAATGCTTGGGGTAAACAGCCACACGAGCTAGAGCAAACTTTGGTCTGGCAACATGACGCGAATGAAGCATACAAAAAGTTTGGGGATTTTATTATTGATTCTAGTAGGCCGATAAATGACGTTGTCAACGATATTCTAAAAGTCGTGAACGATGAACACTTACTATCCTCCACAACTCTATCAGCTCAGACTTAATGTGGTTCCATTTTGTCAAAGGCATTTGAGCCAAGAATATACTATATCGCTGCAAACTCCCTACGGCTGTATTGCAGGAGCAGACCAAGGGCAAATATCAATTCGTTATATGGCCACCATCGTTCGAAACACCGGCTCGAGCCCAAGCCAAGCATAAGCAAAAAGATCGCTTTTTCATTACGTATAAGAGTATATTGAAGCTAGGATGGGAACTCCAAACACCGAAGTTATAGTACGGCCGTCTAGTCAACTACATGAAACTGAATACATAGGGTTAATGTCTGTGGTAAGGGGCGTGGGAACAGTTGCTTGCTTAGCCGCAGAGGTCCTAGACTGCGAGATAATGAGTTACACGGTTGCTGGTTGCTTTGCTGTTGAAGTCATCCTAGCGGTAGCGGCTAATCCGCCAACTGATTTTATTGCGTCAGTTGCTAACGTGAATCTTAATAGATCTGTTACGGATGGGATAAAATATATGTATTCAATCGGTAGTCGTGTGCAGGAGAAGAGTTCAGTAACCAATTCCTTAATTACATCTAGCATATTGGGCAAAGTCGCAAAACAAACTTGTTCGCAGATTCGTAGTATGTTTACGACATCGGAATAGTCCAACTTTAATTGTTCGAGATACCGGCACCAACTCGAGCCAAGCAAAAAGGTCGAGGCTTCAAACATATAGGACATCTAGATTAATAGTAGCATTCTCAAAGCCGGGTAGGCTTTGTAAGTATTCAAGTGGTGTCTTCATTCCTAGTGAAGTATGCGGTCGGTAAGTATTGTAGCGCTCACAGTCTTCA